>JAFZNN010000156.1 GCA_017550895.1 Clostridia bacterium | reverse complement strand
ATCTATATGTGCAAGCTCGTTCTGGAATGGATCAAGAACCTCGGCGGTCTGGAGGCCATGAAGCTGCATAACCAGAAGAAAGCCGCGATCCTCTATGATTTCCTGGACGGCAGCAAGATGTTCCACAATCCCGTCAAGCACGAGGACCATTCGATGATGAACGTCACCTTCGTGACCGAGAGCGACGAGCTCAACGCCAAGTTCGTGGCGGACGCCGCGGCCGCAGGCTTTGTCAATCTGAAGGGCCACCGCTCTGTCGGCGGCATGCGCGCGAGCATCTACAACGCCATGCCGATCGAGGGCGTGGAGAAGCTGGTTGACTTCATGACCGCGTTCGAAAAGAACAACTAAAGAACAGCTGAGGTAACCGCCATGTATGAAATTCTGACCTTAAACAAGATCTCCAAGGTGGGTCTGGCGCAGCTGGATCCCGCGAAATACACCTGCGGCGACGCGATTGCCGCGCCGGACGCCATTCTGGTGCGCTCGGCCGCCATGCACGACATGCCGCTCGATCCGAAAACGATCGCCATCGCCCGCGCGGGCGCCGGCGTGAACAACATTCCCGTGCCCGCCTGCAGCGCGCAGGGCGTGGTCGTTTTCAACACCCCGGGCGCAAACGCCAACGCGGTCAAGGAGCTGGTGCTCTGCGGCCTGTTCCTCGCCTCCCGCAAGATCGGCAAGGCGCTCGACTGGGCGAAGACCCTCAAAGGCGAGGGCGACGCGGTCGGCAAGCTGGTTGAACAGGGCAAGGGCGCGTTCGCCGGCCCGGAAATCCTCGGCAAGACCCTCGGCGTGATCGGCCTGGGCGCGATCGGCGCAATGGTCGCCGACAGCGCGAAGGCGCTCGGCATGGAGATCGTCGGCTACGATCCGTTCGTGAGCGCAAAGGACGGCGTGGAGATCGTCACGGATCTCGCGGCGCTCTACGCAAAAGCGGATTACATCACCCTGCATCTGCCCCTCAACGACGCGACCCGCGGCATGATCAACGCGGAGACCTTCGCGCAGATGAAGGACGGCGTGCGCATCCTGAACTTTGCGCGCGGCGAGCTGGTTGACAACGACGCGCTGCTCGCGGCGCTCGAGAGCGGCAAGGCCGCGGCATATGTCACCGATTTCCCGACCGATGCGCAGCTCGGCGCGGAGGGCGTGACAGCGATCCCGCATCTGGGCGCTTCCACCCCGGAGAGCGAAGACAACTGCGCGCGCATGGCCGCCGCGCAGGTCGCCGCCTACCTCGAAACCGGCAGCATCAAGAATTCGGTCAACTTCCCGAATGCCGCGCTGCCCGCGGACTTCACCGTGCGCACCTGCTTCCTGCATAAGGAAGACGCGGACTTCGGCACAAAGGCCGCCGCTGCGGCAGCCGCCGCCGGCGCGCAGGTGCAGAACCTCTTCACCGCCGCGAAAAAGGGCATGGGCTACACCGTCGTCGATACAGACAAGGCCTTTGACGCCGCCGCCCTCGGCACCATCCGCACCCGCGTGCTGACGAAATAACCCCCATTCCGGGTGATATGCAAGCAGGCGCTGACCGACCGGTCAGCGCCTGTGCTTTTTTGTTGTCTCGTCAGGAAACCGTCGAGAGCTTCTGGAGGACGCGTGACTGAACCTGCAGATAATAAGCTGTCTCTGCATCGTTCATATCTTCTGACTCCCACTTGTCAAAATCGTCAGTCGTTTGAGAATATTTTGCCATGTAATCAGCATATTCCGCAAGTAATGTCAGATCTGAAGGATTGGCATTGAATTTCTTCATGAAATCAACGTACTCACCCATAAAAGTTTCATAGCTGTCCATTGCTTTTTTGAATTCCGGGCGCAGCCCGGCTGCGTTGGCTTTTGTTGTATCTGCCGGCTTTTCTGTTGTTGCCTGCGTAGTTTCAGCCTTTGCTGTTGTCACTGCTTTGTCCGTCTCTTCATCCGTATCCTCTGCTGTGCCGTCATCCGCTGAAGATGCGCTGACGCTGATGCTCATTTCTTTCAGGTTTTCATAGAAAGTGACCGACAGATCATAGCCGGCTTCATTCTTCGCTGAAAAAAGCCAACTGCTGCGGGAATAATCCACCGTAAAGCCGGCGTCCATGCAGGCTTCCACATATTGATTATAATCTCCCTGCGTCTGGTCGCCCAATGTCACTTCGAAATCTGTTTCATTCTCCCGATCAATACTGCCATATAGTTTTTCAGGAACCGGAACCTGTGCAGCAGCCTCCGATCTCGGCCATGAGAACTCAGCGTATTTGTCGGTTCGCTCTTTTTCAGCCAGTTTCGTGGTTATAAAATACAACGCCACCAGACCAACCAGTGCAATGATAACAATAATCAACAGAAATTTCAATACTTTTTTCATGTTTAAAATATCTCCCTTCTTGCTTATATCATGGAAACCCCAACCAGCAAAAACACAAGCCCCGCAACCATGCAAATCACGTGGGCACTTCGAATCTTCAAATCAATGATGTGCATACCGCTTAACCAACTGCAGAAAAACATTGCGGCAGAGGGAATCATCATAAACCCGGACACAATTGAACCTTCGCCGAACGAGCTGATGCAACCGACCACTGCGAAGACTGCGAACACCAAAACGACCTTGCTCAGCTTGCTTTTCTTAAACTGCGAAATCTGTGCCTGTTCTTCTTCCTTTTCTGCAATTGTTAATTCTTGCTTCATTCGCTCCTGCTCTGTTTTCTGCCTCATCCTTTCCATCCTAACAACATCGCTTTCACCTAACAAATCTGCGTTTGAAAAGACTGCGTCGCAGTATTCACAGATTGTCTGGTTCTGGTTTTCGTCAATCGTCAGTTTTGCACCGCATTGCGGACAAACGATCGCTTCCACTCTGCTCTTTCTATCCTCCATAAACCCCTCCCAAAATAAAAAATGCGCAGCCGAAGCCACGCACGAAAAACGCATAGCTCCAACTGTCGCCAAACAATCCTGTTGCATCCCTATACAAGTGTGCAAAGGCGGAGCGCGCATTTTTACCAATAGATAAAAATGCCCACTCGTACAGGGATTATGATTCAGAGTGTTTGGCAAATTCAGTATAGCATACTGCATTTAGTTTTTCAAGGGCTTTTTCAAAATCATAATTACTCACGCACTTCTTGTGCGGCAGCGTTTCACGGTGAATATGGGCTCCCTCTGAGAGGGAGCCCACTCCCTCAGTCTCGCTTACGCTCGACAGCTCCCTCGTCCCCTGCTTCTCCTGCTGACGCAAAAGCCCGCTCCGGTTGCCCGGAGCGGGTTTCTGTTTGGTATTTGAGATTCAGTCAAACGCAAGCGCGCGAAGGCTGAGATCAGAATCCGCCGGCGACGGCGCCGACGATGTTCTTCACGGCCGACACCAGCCATTCAAACAGCGAGCGCAGCAGGTCGAGCAGCTTCGCCCAGAAGCTCTGGTCGACCTTGACGGTCTGCACTTCGCTTTCGGCATAGACCGAGCCGTCCGCGCGCAGGGCCTTCACCTGAATGGTGTAATCCTCCTGCGGCTTCTCAACCGTGGCGTTCAGGCCCATGGAGGATTCCCTGCCGTCCACATACCACATCAGCTTTACGTCAGCGGGCAGCGCGGAGGGATCCGTGGAGAATTTCACGGTTTCCTTGTAGCCGATCACGCGATCGTCGCCCTGCTCTTTCGCGTTGTCGGTGATCGTCAGTCCGGCGTTCTCCTGATAGACCGCGTCAAAGCGCAGATCCTCCGCGGGCATCTGCGTCGGGATCGCGGGCGTCCAGCCGGTGAAGGTGCGGTTATCCAGCACCGGAGCCTCCGGCGCCGTGATGGGTTCGGAATCGATCGTGAACGGAATGCTTGCGACCTCCTGCCCGTCCGCCATAAAGACGGCATGATAGACGTGGCGGTGCGCGGCCAGATCCTCATCCAGCTGATCGAGCGCAGCCGCGTCGGTCAGGGCCTGCT
>JAFZNN010000155.1 GCA_017550895.1 Clostridia bacterium | reverse complement strand
CGCGGCCAGAAACGCGCCGCAGTCCGGCTATCCCAAGTGCCAGCTCTGCCGCGAAAGCGAAGGTTACGCCGGGCGCGTTGACTTCCCCGCGCGTCAGAATCACCGCATCATTCCGATCACCATTGACGGGAGCGACTGGTTCCTGCAGTATTCGCCCTATGTTTATTATAATGAGCACTGCATCGTCTTCAACGCCAGACACACGCCGATGAAGATCGACCGCAGCGCCTTTGCAAAGCTGCTGGAATTCGTCACGCTGTTCCCGCATTATTTCGTCGGTTCCAACGCCGATCTGCCGATCGTGGGCGGCTCGATTCTCAGCCACGAGCATTTCCAGGGCGGCCATTATGAATTCGCCATGGAGCGCGCGCCGATCGAGAAGGAGGTGCGGTTTGCAGGCTTCGAGGAGATCTCCGCCGGCATCGTGAAATGGCCGATGTCCACCCTGCGTCTGCGCGGCGCGGATCCCGCGCGCATCGCGGATCTGGCCGATCGCATTCTGACCGCCTGGCGCGGTTATACGGATGCATCCGCCTTCATTTTTGCCGAAACGGACGGCACGCCGCATAATACGATCACGCCGATCGCCCGCCGCCGCGGCGCGGATTACGAGCTGGATCTGGTGCTGCGCAACAATATCACGACCGCAGAGCATCCGCTGGGCGTCTATCATCCGCACGCGGAGCTGCATCATATCAAGAAAGAGAACATCGGCCTGATCGAGGTCATGGGCCTCGCGGTGCTGCCCGCCCGGCTCAGAACCGAGCTGGAGGCGCTCGCCGCCGGCATCCTTGCCGGCGCGGATCTGCGCGCGGATCCCCTGACGGAAAAGCATGCGGACTGGGTGGAGGGCTTCCTGCCCGCCTATGCCGACGTCACCGCCGAAACCGTCGGAGAGATCCTGCAGGCGCAGGTCGGCAAGGTGTTTGCGACCGTGCTCGAGCATGCGGGCGTTTTCAAGCGCGACGCGGCCGGCGCCGCCGCCTTCGACCGCTTCCTTGCCTGTGTCTGATCCGCTTCAACTGCATTCCTGCGCCTGTTTTTGTGATTTTGAACAAAAACAGGCGCGTTT
Organism: Clostridia bacterium; assembly: GCA_017550895.1. Lineage (GTDB taxonomy): Bacteria > Bacillota > Clostridia > Oscillospirales > Acutalibacteraceae > CAG-177. The sequence continues at coordinate 5,244 of JAFZNN010000155.1, read as the reverse complement.
TTTTTCTGCCTGTGCGGAAGAATCTTCCCGCGTCTCCGTTGACTTTTTATTACGCGCGCGCTAAAATTAAATTGGCAGATTCCAGCCTGCCGGAAGGCAGGCGTGCAATACGGCAACTCAACATCAAAGGAGGGGCATCTATGAAAAAAAGAACGGCAATCATTCTGCGGGTCGTCTTTTCGCTGGCTGCAGTCGCGCTCGTGCTGGCCGCGGTGCAGTTCCTGCACACACCGGTCAAAGCGACAGACTCGCAGGCAGCCGGCGAGTATTACATCAAGGTCGTCGTGCACGACACGAATTCCTCCGGGTTTGATTCCTGCGAAAACAGCGCGGGGTTTCTGATCGTGCCCACCATAAAGCAGAGCGGCAAGATCGGTCAGACCTGGTCCGCGAAAGTGACGAAAAATCAATGGGATACCGACGGCGGCACCTGGACCTATACCGGTGATCCGGTCAACGGCTTCCCGACGCAGCTGCGCAAGGTGCAGACGAAATCGGCCACGGCGACGGACTGGATCAAAAACAACAACAGTACCAGGACGAGCAAGATCAATTTCAAGATCTACGTTTCCGGCGACAACAGCACCTGGACCAAGGTGCTCGACTATGACGAGGAAACCAGAGCCGGCGGCAAATGGAGCTATACGAACTCCGTGAACAGCAGCCTGTATCCGAAGCTCGACAACGCCTCCTGCGTGATCACCGGTCCCGACGTGGTTTATTCGAACCCCAATGATTACGGCTACGGCGACTATACCGTTTCCAATGCAAAGGATCAGTACGGCGTCGCATGGGGGTACGACGAAGTGCTTTGGGGAAGTATGGACGACACGACGTCTTGTATTCCCGACGATGGCCATAGGGTCTACTTTCTTATCAATAAAAAAGATGCGCCTGGCGGTTACTCTACAGATATTTTCCCTCTGCTTTATTCGAGCGAAGATAATACTGATGTCATGGGCCCGACAAAAACCGTGCAGGTCCGCTACCGGATGGATACGATCGCGGTCGGAGAGACCAAACAGGCGGTGTTTGACAGCAACAGCAACGGCGCGTGGTTTGAGTTCACGCCGACGGAGGACGGAACGTATATCTTTTACTCCATGGGACACGCAGATCCGGATCCGAAATGCGAGGCGTACACATACAACAGCGCAAGTAACACGCTGGATTACCTGGGCGTTGCGGATGACGGCAGAGCCGACAGCGAGCTCATCGGGTTTCATCAGTATGAGTTCTTTTACAAATTGACGGCAACCAAAGGCACAACGTATCAATTCAAGGTGTTTAGCTACAACGTCAGCCTGAGCGGAGATTTCCCGGTCCGTCTTGCCAAAGCGGTCACGATGACGTTCGACTCAGCGTTCTACTCAACGCTCGGATTATATTCTAAGGAGTATACCTTGCCGAAAGACGCAACGGTCCACCTGGATAAAACCGGCGTCTCACGCCCCGGCCACACGCTGGTTGGCTGGTCAATAAATCAAAACGGCGCGCACCGGGTCCTTAAACTGAAAAGTGAAACGATTCCGGCCTCGCAAACGAAAATCTATGCGCTGTGGCTGCCGGATCAGCCCGAAACGCTCACGCCGAACACGAGCTACACGGTTCCAATGGGAGACAACAGCAACGGCAGGATCACGTTTTATCAATTCACGCCATCCGAAACAAGGACGTATGTGATTTACGCAACAGGGAATACAGACACCACGCTTTTGGTCTATGACCCTGAAACCTATGCGCAGAGCGGAACATATGAGCAGTTCGTCGATGATGCGACGAGCCCCCCGTTCAGCGTAAATAGCGGATCATTTCTCTATCAAGCTGAACTGAAAGCGGGGCAGACCTATTGGTTTGGCGTCGGGAACTATTACTATGATAAAACTTCTGATATTAGTTTCCGTTTTGAAGACGTCTATACCGTGCATTATGACCTGAACGACGCGACGCTGTCTTTGTCGATCGACGATCAGGTGAAATACCGTGACCGCGATCTCACTCTGTCCACAACGGAGCCGTATCGCAACGGCTACGACTTCCTGGGCTGGGCTACGAGCAAAGATGCGACGCAGGCCGAATATGCCGTCGGCGGCACCTACAGCGGCAATGCGGATGTCACGCTCTACGCGGTGTGGAAGGTTGCCGAGTTCACGGTGAAGTTCTGCGACTATGGCGGCTACGTAGTGAAAACGGAGACCGTGAAATACGGTGAAGACGCAACGCCTCCGCCCGTAGAAGACCTCTGGCGCTCTCCCGATCCATCATACCACTATACATTTGAAATGTGGGACGATTCGTGGTTTTTTATCACCGCCGACAGAACTGTGACCGCAGTCTACACCCCCACGCCGCACACCTCCTCCGGCTGGAGTTCGGACGACACGCGACACTGGAAGAGGTGCGAAACTTGTCAAACCTTGTACTATAATTATGAACAGCACACCTACAGCGGCAAGCCGCAGTGGGGCGTCTGGACGAGTGACAATACCGTGACGGCGACCTTCTACTGTGACACCTGCGGGCATTCCCATCTGCCGGAGGTCACGATCCAGGCGGATGACTACCCCGCCACCTGCACGACCAATGCCTACACCGTTTATTCCGCCTCGGTCACAATGGGCGATCAGACTTATAATTACGCCAGCAAACAAACGCGATACCAGCTCAACACCAAAACCGGCCACACTTATAAAGAGCCCGCCGAAACGGACTGGACCTGGACGCCGGACGGCGACGGCTACACCGCGACGGTCGTCGTTTCCTGCGAGAAGGACGACGATACGCAGACCCTGACGGCGAACGTCGGCGTTTCCGCGGAAACGCCCGCCACTCATCTGGTGAACGGCTCCCGCACCTACACCGCCACGGCGACGATCGGCGATCAGACCTTCACGGCGGAAAAAACCGTGACGCTCAGCGCCGCGGGCCACGACTGGGTGCATCATGACGCGGCGCCCGCCGCCGACTGCACCGCGACGGGCACGGTCGAATACTGGAGCTGCACGGGCTGCGATGAGCTGCGCGCGGCGGATAAGGAAACCGTCATCACGAGTATAGACGACGGCATCACCGGCCCGCATTCCTACAGCGGCAAGCCGCAGTGGAGCGACTGGACGAGTGACCACACCGTGACGGCGACCTTCAAATGCGATCACTGCGAGAATACCGTCACGCCGCCGGTCGATATCACAACGCAGGAGCACGCTGCCACCTGCACGACCGACGCCTGCACCGTTTATTCCGCTTCGGTCACAATGGGCGATCAGGTCTACAATAACAGCACCACACAAACGGAATACCAGCCGAACACCAAAACCGGCCACACTTATAAAGAACCCGCCGAAACGGACTGGACCTGGACGCCGGACGGCGACGGCTACACCGCGACGGTCGTCGTTTCCTGCGAGAAGGACGACGACACGCAGACCCTGACGGCGAACGTCGGCGTTTCCGCGGAAACGCCCGCCACTCATCTGGTGAACGGCTCCCGCACCTTCACCGCTACGGCGACGATCGGCGAGCAGACCTTCACGGCGAATAAAACCGTGACGCTCAGCGCTGCGGGCCACGACTGGGTGCATCATGATGCGGTGCCCGCCGCCGACTGCACCGCGACAGGCACGGTCGAATACTGGAGCTGCACGGGCTGCGATGAGCTGCGCGCGGCGGATAAGGAAACCGTCATCACGAGCATTGACGACGGCGTCCGGGGCGCGCACGACTGGGACTACACGAGCGAAGCCGTCGCCTACGAATGGGACGGCTACACGAAGTGCACCGCGACGGTGCCCTGCAAGCACTGCAGCGAGACCACGCAGGTGGAAGCCGATCAGATCACGAACGCCGTCACGACCACGGCGACCTGCAAGGTCGACGGGATCCGGACTTATACGGCACAGTTTGCGATCGAAGGCCTCGGCAACAGCACGGAGGAAAACCTCGGCAAAAACGCTTCCAACCATGCCGATTACGGCACAAGGGTCGAGAATGAAAACGTCGTCGATGCCGACTGCATGACCCCGGGCAGCTTTGATAAAGTGACCTACTGCCTCGGCTGCGGCGAAGTGATCGGCACCGAGCATGTCGACGGTGAAAAGAACGCCTCCAATCACGCGGACTACGGCACGCGCGTCGAAAAAGAGAACGAAGTCACGGCCGACTGCAAGACGCCGGGCAGCTACGACGAAGTGACTTATTGCCTCGGCTGCGGCGAGAAGATGAACTCCAATCACATCGTCGGCGAGAAGGATCCGGCCAATCACGCCGAGTACGGCACGCGCGTTGAAAAAGAGAACGAAGTTACCGCCGATTGCAAGACGCCGGCCAGCTACGATGAAGTGACCTATTGCCTCGGCTGCGGCGAGAAGATAAGCTCCAATCACATCGTCGGCGAGAAGGATGCGGCCAATCACGCCGAGTACGGCACGCGGGTCGAAAAAGAGAACGAAGTCACCGCGGACTGCAAGACGCCGGCCAGCTACGATGAAGTGACCTACTGCCTGGGCTGCGGCGAGAAGATGAACTCCAATCACATCGTCGGCGAGAAGGATCCGGCCAACCACACTGATCCGCATACAGAAGAGGCAAGCGAATCGACATGCTCGGTCCACGGGTACACCGAAGGGGTTTATTGTGACGGCTGCCGGACCTGGGTCAGCGGTCATGAAGAGCTGCCGCTGAAAGCGCACACCGACGCGGACGGCGACGGCAAGTGCGACGCCTGCGGTCAGGATACCGACGCGCATCAGCATACCGACGCGGACGGCGACGGGATCTGCGACGGCTGCGGTCAGGCGCTCAATCCCGCATTCCGCTGCATCATGTGCGACTTTTTTGATGCGCACAGAGGTATTTTCATGATCAGCTGTCTGCTGGCGCTGGTTCACTTCTTCGTGCACTGGCTGCAAAGCCTGTTCTTCGGCGGATAATCACGCCGAGGCCTCGCCCGAACCGCTTTCGACCGGATTCGCGGCACTGCGAATTCTTTCCGCAAATAATAAAATACGCATGCGCAAATAACCCCGATGCAAAGCGGCAATACTTGTATTGCAAACGCTAGTATCGGGGTGATTTTTTGCAATTCAACAAGGTGGAGATCTGCGGCGTGGATACCGCTCGTCTGCAGGTGCTGCGGGAGGATGAAAAGATGGCGCTGCTGCGCAAGGCGCGCGCCGGGGATGCGCAGGCGCGCGAGCAGCTCGTGCTCGGCAATCTGCGGCTGGTGCTCAGCGTGATCCAGCGCTT
>JAFZNN010000154.1 GCA_017550895.1 Clostridia bacterium | reverse complement strand
GCGACTGCCTGGACTACATGGAGCTGACCACGGGCTACCGCGACAACGGTCTGGGCTCCGCCTGCAGCGGCTTCATCAACAAGCTCGGCAACGCCATCGCCACGAGCAGCATCATCGTGCTGTTCCTCGTCATCGGCTTCAACCCGGCGGAAATGCTGAATCCCGAGGTCGCGCAGGCAGCGACGGAATTCACAAAGCAGCAGAATTTCGCCGTGTTCTCCCTCGTTTCGATCTTCCCCGGCGTGAGCTTGCTGCTGTGCGCGATCCCGATGTTCTTCTACCAGATTTCCGGCAAAAAGAAAGAAGAAATGATCGTGCAGCTGCAGGCCAAGCGCGAGGCGGAAGGCGTCACCGTGAACGAATAACCCAAAATCCCGCAGCGTAAAGTGAGTGGTTCCCATGGCACAAGACAACAAATTAAGAAATATCGCCATCATCGCGCACGTTGACCACGGCAAGACCACACTCGTGGACGAAATGCTCAAGCAGAGCGGCACCTTCCGCGAGAATGAGCAGGTCGCCGAGCGCGTGATGGATTCCAACGATCTCGAACGCGAGCGCGGCATCACGATCCTTTCCAAGAACACCTCCATCCATTACAAGGGGATCAAGATCAACATTGTGGACACCCCGGGCCACGCCGATTTCGGCGGCGAGGTGGAGCGCATCCTGATGATGGTGGACGGCGTGCTGCTGCTCGTGGACGCCTTTGAGGGCTGCATGCCGCAGACGCGCTTCGTGCTCAAAAAGGCGCTCAATCTCAAAAAGAAGGTGCTGGTCGTCATCAACAAGGTCGACCGGCCGAACGCCCGCCCCTATGAGGTGGTGGACGAGGTGCTCGATCTCTTCATCGATCTGGGCGCAAACGAGGATCAGCTCGATTTCCCGGTGGTCTACGCCAGCGCGAAGGACGGCTATTCCGGCCTCGATCCGAATGTGCGCAGCGGCGATATGCAGCCGCTGTTTGACGCGATCCTGCAGAATATCGATCCCCCGGCCGGCGACCCGGACGGGCCGCTGCAGGTGCTCTTCTCCAGCCTGGACTATGACGATTACATCGGCCGCATCGGCGTCGGGCGCGTGGAGCGCGGCAGGATCCGCAAGAATCAGCAGGTCACGCTCTGCAAGACCGACGGCAGCGCGCAGAACGTGCGCATCTCCCGGCTGTATCAGTTCGAGGGGCTGCGCCGCGTGGAATGCGAAAGCGCGCAGGCCGGCGACATCATCTGCGTCTCCGGCATCGAGGGGCTCAACATCGGCGAGACCGCCTGCGACCCGGAGCACGTCGAGGCCCTGCCTTTCATCAAAATCGACGAGCCGACCATCTCGATGAATTTCATGGTCAACGACAGCCCGTTCGCCGGGCGGGAGGGCAAATTCGTCACCTCCCGCAACGTGCGCGACCGCCTGTTCAAAGAGGTGGAAACGAACGTGAGCATGCGCGTGGAGGAGACGGACAGCACCGACACCTTCAAGGTCTCCGGCCGCGGCGAGCTGCATCTTTCCATCCTGATCGAAACCATGCGGCGGCAGGGCTATGAATTCCAGGTCTCCCGCCCGAAGGTCATCTTCAAGCATGACGCGGAGGGCCGGCTGCTCGAGCCGATCGAGCTGCTGATCGTCGAGGTGCCGGAGCAATACGTCGGCGCCGTGATCGAAAAGCTCGGCGCGCGCAAGGGCGAGCTGGAAAACATGGACGCGCGCGACGGCGGCGCCACGCATCTCGAATTCCGCATCCCCTCCCGCGGGCTGATCGGTTACCGCGCGGAATTCCTGACCGACACCAACGGCAACGGCATCATGAACCAGCTCTTTGACGGCTACGCGCCGTATAAAGGCGATATCCAGACCCGCGAGCGCGGCTCCATCGTCGTGCATGAAACCGGCGTGAGCACCGCCTACGGCCTGTTCAACACGCAGGACCGCGGCCGCCTGTTCATCCCGGCGGGCGTGGAGGTCTATGAGGGCATGATCGTGGGCGAATGCGCCAAGAACGAGGACGTGACCTGCAACGTCTGCAAGCAGAAGCATCTGACCAACACCCGCGCCTCCGGCTCGGACGACGCGCTGCGGCTCGTGCCGCACAGCGTGCTGAGTCTGGAGCAGTGCATGGAATTTATCAAGGACGACGAACTGCTGGAGGTCACACCGGCCTCCCTGCGCCTGCGCAAGCGCATCCTCTCCAAGGAGCAGCGCATGAAGCAGCAGTTCCGCAAGAAATAATGAAGCAACCGCAACGAACCGCCGTCGCGCTCGGCAGCTTTGACGGCCTGCACAAAGGACATCTTTCTGTGATCGCCTGCGCCCTCGCTTTCCGGGAGCGCGGGCTGATTCCTGTTGTGCTGCTGTTTGACCGCCATCCGCTGCAGGTGCTCACCGGCCAGGCGCCCCCGGCGCTGCTGCAGCCGGCGCTGCGGGATGAAATGCTGCAATCGCTCGGCGCCGAGACGCGCGTGATCTCCTTCGCTGGGATCCGGGATCTTTCCTGCGACGCCTTCGTAGCTCAGATCCTCTGCGGGCAGCTGCAGGCCGGCGCGGTCTGCTGCGGCGAAAACTTCCGCTTCGGCGCGGGCAACGCGGGCGACACGCAAACGCTTCGCGCGCTCTGCGAAGCGAACGGGGCGGCGCTCTCGGTCGCGCCCGCCGTGCTGCAGGACGGGCAGCCGGTCAGCTCCACGCGCATCCGCGACGCGATCCTTGCCGGCGATCTGCCGGCGGCAAACGCCATGCTCGGCCGGGCCTTCAACTACAGGCTTGAGGTCGTGCACGGCAGCAAGCGCGGCCGCCTGATGGGCGCGCCGACGATCAACCAGCAATTCCCCGCGGATTTCGTGATCCCCCGCCGCGGCGTTTATGCCTCCGCGGCGATCGTGGACGGCACGGAATACCCGGCGGTCACCAACATCGGCCTGCGTCCCTCCTTCGCCGGCAGCGATCTGCGCAGCGAAACGAATCTGCTCGGCTATGACGGCGATCTTTACGGGCAGGAGATCGAGGTGCGGCTGTTCGCCTTCCTGCGGGAGGAAACGAAATTCGACTCCATGGCGGCGCTCGGCGCGCAGATCCGCGCGGACGCCGCGCAGTCACTGGAACTCTTTCAAAAGCGAGGGACCGATCATGTATGAATCCTGGGAAGCTCTGCGGGCGGACTGCCTGCCCTGCCGCGCCTGCCCGCTGGCAGACACGCGCACCAATCTGGTCTTCGGCGTCGGCAGCGAAACCGCCGAGGTCCTGTTCGTGGGCGAAGGCCCCGGCGAAAACGAGGACCTGCAGGGCGAGCCGTTCGTCGGCCGCGGCGGCAAGCTGCTGGATAAATATCTGGCGGCCGTCGAGCTCGACCGTCATAAGAATATCTACATCGCCAACATCGTCAAATGCCGCCCGCCGCACAACCGCGACCCGAAGCCGGAGGAGCAGGCGGAATGCATCCGCTGGCTGCGCGAGCAGACCCGTCTGCTGCGCCCGAAGATCATCGTCTGCCTGGGCAGGATCGCCGCGCAGAAGCTGATCGATCCGGACTTCCGCGTCACGAAACAGCACGGGCAGTTCATCGAAAAAGGCGGCATCCTGTTCATGGGCACCTTCCATCCGGCGGCGCTGCTGCGCAATCCGAACCAGAAGCCGGACGCGCTCGAGGATTTCCTGGCCCTGCGCGCGAAGATCCTCGAGGTCTGCGATCATACCTATTAAACAATCGAGGCAAATCATCATGCAAATACTATCTGCGCTGGCCATCGCGCTGGCGGCGGGGCTGTTTCTCTCCCGCGTGACAAAAAAGCTGGGGCTGCCCTCCGTGACCGCCTATCTGGTGGCCGGCATTCTGATCGGCCCCTACGGGCTCGGCCGCTTCGGCGTTGCCGGCATGGGCTTCACCTCCATTGAAAACCTGCAGCAGTTTGAGCTGATCTCCCATGTGGCGCTCGGCTTCATCGCCTTTGCCATCGGCAATGAATTCCGGCTCTCGCAGCTCAAGCAGATCGGCAGGCAGGCGACCTTCATCGGCATTTTTCAGGCGCTGATCGCAACGCTCCTCGTGGATGCGGCGCTGCTCGTGCTGCATCTGTTTCTGAAGGACGCGCTGCCCGTGCCCATGGCGATCACACTCGGCGCCATCGCCGCCGCCACGGCCCCGGCCGCGACGCTGATGGTCGTGCGCCAGTACAAAGCCAAAGGCCGGCTGACCGACCTGCTGCTGCCGATCGTCGCGATCGACGACGCGGTGGGCCTGATCGTGTTCGCCGTCTCCTTCGGGATTGCCAAGGCGATGCTCAACGGGGAATTCAGCCTGATTTCCGTGCTCGTGGAGCCGCTGATCGAGATTGCCGCCTCCCTCGCGCTCGGCGCGGCGATGGGCGTGCTGTTCCATTGGAGCGAGAAGTTTTTCAGCTCCAACAGCAAGCGCCTCGGCCTTTCGGTCGCCTTCGTCTTCATGACCGTGGCGATCTCCATGGCGAAGCTCACCGTCGGCCCGGTGCGCATCGGCTTCTCCTCGCTGCTGGCCTGCATGATGCTCGGCACGATGTTCTGCAACCTGTGCGATTTCTCCGCGGATATCATGGACCGCACGGATAAATGGACGGCGCCGCTCTTTACGCTCTTTTTCGTGCTCAGCGGCGCGGAGCTGGAGCTGAACGTCTTCCGCTCCCTGCCGATCGTCGGCATCGGCGCGGCCTATATCCTGTTCCGCTCGCTCGGCAAATACTTCGGCGCCTACGGCAGCGCGAAGCTGGTCGGCTGCGAGAAAACGACCGTCAAATATCTCGGCATCACGCTCCTGCCGCAGGCCGGCGTCGCGCTGGGCATGAGCGTCACGGTGGTGTCGCTGGGCGAGATCGGCGTGCTGATCCGCAACATCATTCTGTTCTCCGTGCTGATCTATGAACTGATCGGCCCGGTGCTGACCAAGATGGCGCTGATGAAGGCCGGCGATATCCAGCCGCGCCCGATCGAAAAAAGCCGCAAGCACCGCCCGGCGCCAGCGAAATTCTGACGTCTTCCTCCGCTGCAGCCCGCGCTGCGGCGGAGTGCTTTTTTCGCAGGAACGCGGACGGAGCGCATTGCATATTTGCGAAAAAACCTGCATCTTTTTGAAAAAAATCCGCAAAATCTTTTGCATTCATACGCATTCTATGCTATACTGAATATATATGATCAATCTGCCGGCCGCGTGGGGCGGCCCGGCGGGAGGAAGGGAAGAAAAACATGAAAAAACTGCTGTCTGTTCTGCTCTGCGCGGCGATCGTCTGCAGCACATGCGCGCTGTTTGCGACCGGCGCGGGCGAAATTCATGACAAGCTCAACGACTATCCCGTCATCATGGTCGCGGGCTACAGCTCCTCGAGCATGTATTGCGGCGACGATCCGGAAACGGGCGAGCACGTCTGGGGCGTGGATGTGGATGAGATCCTCCAGCAGGTGCTCAAAAACATCGCGCAGATCGGCCGCGGTCTCGGCGCGCTGACCCTCGGCAACGCCAAGCGCATCGCGGACACGCTCGGCGGCGCGGTGGTCGAAATGTACGGCGACCTGGCCTGCAATCCGGACGGCACGAGCGTGAACAACATTCACACCTATGCCTCCGCGGCGAAGGACGTGAACTCCGCCAACATTCAGGCCGCCTATCCGGACGGCGACATCCTGCGCCATGAAACCGTGATCGAAGCGGAAATTGCCGAATACATCGGCTACGAAAACATCTACCACTTCCAGTGCGACTTCCGTATGGGGCAGCTCGCCTGCGCAGCCGGGCTGGACGCGCTGGTCGAGGACGTGCTGGCCTACACGGGCAAGGATCGCGTCAACATCTTCGCGGTCAGCCACGGCGGGCAGACCGTTTCCACCTATCTGGCGCTTTACGGCTATAAAAACCGCGTGCACAACGCGGTGCTGACCGTACCGGCCATCGGCGGCGCGGCGCTGGCCTACGACCCGCTCGCGGACAAGGTGAAGCTGGACGAGGAGTGCCTGATCCGCTTCATCGAGCACGGCAATCAGCTCGAGGAGGATTACGACTGGCTGGTCAAGGCGCAGCAGCTCGGCTTCCTGGACGACATCATCCATTATTTCATCCCCTATCTGCTGGCTGTGCTCGAATACTGGGGCAGCATGTGGGATTTCCTGCCGCCCGAATATTATGAGGAGGTCAAGGCGAAGCTGCTCGACCCCGTGGAGAGCGCCCGCCTGATCGCGCTGAGCGACGAATATCATTATCAGGTGCAGCCGACGGTCGCGGAGAAATTCCGCGAATGCCAGGAAAACGGCACGAACATTCTGATCCTCGCGGGCACCGGCCACCCGGCCGTGACCGGCCTGCAGGAAAGCTCCGACGCGATCATCACGGTCAAATCCTCCACCGGCGCGACCTGCGCGCCGATCGGGCAGCGCTTTGCCGACGGCTACACGCAGATCAACGACTGCGGCGGCAAATACAAGGTCTCGCCCGCGATGGACATCGACGCGTCCACCTGCTACCTGCCGGATCACACCTGGTTTGTGGACGGCCTCTTCCACGGCATGACGCTCTGGGATGATTACACCCGGGTGCTCATGGTGAAGATGACCGTCACCGACACGCTCACGGACGTCTACTCCGATCCGGCCTACCCGCAGTTCCATTACACGACCAACCCCTCGAGCAAGGTCTATTTTGAATTCACCAACTGCGTGCCTGGCTACATCACCGATCAGACCGACGGGCTGACCGTGACGAACGTCTGCCAGGACTGCCGCATCCGCCTGACCGGCGTGGATATCCGCGGCGCGGACGTGAGCGTGCGGGTGCGTCCGCTGCAGACGCTGCAGCCGGGCGAAAGCGTGACGCTGCCCCTGCGCGGCGCCTTCCCCACCTCCAGCAAAGAAGCGGTCGACGTGACGGTCTATTACACCGTCAGCACCGTCACCCCCGCCAACTGCCGCACGGAGACCTTCACCCTGCTCAACGGCTCGGACGCCGTCGCGCTGCGCGATTACACGGAGACGACGCCCCTTGCGCAGCTGAGCGCGAAAATCGGCGCGCCGCTGGCCGGCATGCTGCAGCGGCTGGGGCTGGCGGAATTCACGCTGATGCTGCTCGGCGTCTTCTCTTACTGGGTCCGCGCGTTTTCCCTGCGCTGAAATCAACAACCTGCATAAGGAGGTTCCATGATGGATACTGCCAATCAGAAGTACATGAAGCTCAAGGAGATCCTCGCCTACTCCCTCGGCCTGTTCGGTTTTCAGATGATCGTTGGCCTGCTCAATTCCTATCAGGCGGAATTCTACAAGACCATTCTCGGCGCGAACTTCGCCGTGGTCGGCATCCTCATTCTGGTTGCCAAGGTCGTCTCCGCCGCGTTTGACCCGATCGTCGGCAACAAGATCGAAAAAACGAACGGGAAGCTGGGCAAATTCAAGCCCTTCATCCTCGTTTCCATCCCGATCCTGCTGATCTTCACCGCGCTGATCTTCTATGATATTCCGGCGCTGCATTTCGGCACGGCGGGCAACAAGCTCTACATCTACATCTTCGTGACCTCTCTGGTCTGGTGCCTGGGCATGACGCTCGCCGACGTGCCCACGCAGGGCATCGCGGCGGTGCTCACGCCGAATCCCACCGAGCGCACAAACATCGTTTCCATCGCCAACACCGCCAAGCAGATCGGCTTTGCCGCCTGCGCCGTGGTGGTGCCGGTGGTCTGCCTGCTGATCAAGGGCGGCTCCCGCGTGATCGTGGAAAAGGGCCAGCAGGATGACCCGATGATCGCGAGCGAATACTTCTGGACCGCGGTCGCCACGGCGGCGGCCGGCTGCCTGCTGCTGGCGCTGATCGTGCTGTGGAACAAGGAGCGCGTGCCCTATCAGACGGGCGAAACCGCCTCCATCAAGGATATGCTTGCCGCGATCAAGGGCAACAAGCCGCTGATCCTGGTCATCGTTTCCTATTTCCTCGGCTTCGGCCGTCAGATGGCGATGGGCATTCAGGTGCAGACCTCCTACGCCCTGCTCGGCAGCCAGAATCTGGTCATCATCCTGGGCATCACCACCGCCATCGGCTCCATGATCTCCATGGCGATCACGCCGGTGCTGATCAAAAAGATGGGCGAGCGCAACGCTTATCTGCTGCTCTCCGTCTACGGCTTCGTGATCTCGATCGCCGCCTTCGTCGCCTTCGCGGTGTTCCACGTCAATCAGATCGTGCTTTACATCTTCCTGTTCCTGATCGGCCTGCAGTTCGGCGCGGTGACGCTCATGCCGATGATCATGACCGCCGACTGCGTGGATTACTACGAATATGAGACCGGCAAACGCACGGAGGGCCCCGTCTACGCCCTGCTGTCGCTGACGATCAAGGTGTGCCTGGCGCTCGGCGTCGCGCTCGGCCTGATCTTCATGCAGGTCGCCGGCTACGACGGCGCGCTGCAGACCGGCGAATTCACGCAGCACACGAAAAACGTCATCTTCTTCGCCTACACGGCCATGCCCGGCATCCTGGCGCTGCTCTCGATCCTCCCGATGTTCAAATATGATCTGGTCGGTGAGAAGAAGCAGAAGATCGCCGCCGCGCTGCAGGAGCGCCGCGCAAAGAAAGACTGATATCAACATACAGCAACGCCGGAGACCGCAATGGCCTCCGGCGTTGTTTCATTTTGCACTTTTTATCTCTTTTTGTAAAGCACGAGCTCCGGATCGGCGCCGTCCCTGCCGTAGGTGGAAATCAGGATGAAATCCATATTGGCCAGCACGCCGAAGCAGCGTTCCGCGTCGAATGCGCAGGGCAGCTGGTTGCCGAGATAGGTCGTGCCGTCATCCAGGAATTTCACCTGCGTGCCGCTCGGCAGGCGATAGGGCAGATTCACATAACTGCCGACCAGGGCGTTGAGCTTTTCGAGCTTCGGCATCCCCTCGATCGCAAGCGCGTTGATCTCATCGATCAGCTGCTGCTTGAACGCCTCGAACTGCCCGCCGTCGCTGAGCTGTTCATAGCGCTTCCAGTAATCGAGCTTGGGCAGATTCTCTTTCATGTAGGCGCGGGCCTGCGCTTCGGTGAAGCTGGCGCTCGCCATGTGCGGAATGCAGACCTCGATCAGATCGTCCATATCGCTGTAGGTGTAGGTCCCGTCCGCGTAGCACCACTGGCAGTAGTCCTCGTTGAGCGTGCCGTCCTTCTCCTTGCTGATGATCGCGTCCTCGAGCGGCATGCCGCAGCACTGGCAGATCAGCTGACGCGGCGAGCCGAGCAGCGTATTGATGGACACATGAAACAGCGCGGAAAGGAGCTTGAGCGTTTCGGTATTCGGCACGGTTTCGCCGGTTTCCCAGCGCGACACCGCCTGCCGGGTCACAAAGACCTTCTGCGCCAGCTCGTCCTGCGACAAGCCGTTTTTCGTCCTGAGCTCTAAAATGATTTCTTTTGTCGTCATGGAAACAACCCCCTCGCCTTTGATTCTAATACAACCCGCCGCGCATTGCAAGCAACGCGCAGTTGCGCTCCGGCAGGAGATCAGTCCGCCTTGTATTTGTTGTAAATCTTTTTGTAAGCAATCACCAGCACCGGGATCCCGCCGACGCAGCCGACGGCAAGCACCGGGCCCGCAAGCTCCGGCTTGAAGAAGCCGATGACCGTACTCAACCAGAACACGCCGGAATAGGCGATCCACATGATCCCGTTCGCGCGGTTGTAGGCGGGAATATCCGTGATCTCATCCTCGCTGACCGTGCTGCCCGACCAGAACCACATGGGCTTTTCGCGTTTCCACGCAAAGACGCCGAGCCCGGTAAAAAACGCGCTGAGGCCGATCATGAGAAAGGCAAAAACGAACTTTTCCATTTTCCGAACCTCCCCGCGGCCTGTGCTTGCTTATTCAACCGCAAAGCAGGCCGCAAACCTGCTGTTTTGTCGCTTGTGCGCCGCTCAGAAGGCGTCGCGCACCACCTGAGTGATCACGGGCAGCTTGCCGAACAGCCCCCGGAAAAAGGCGGCCAGGCGGGCAAAGAAGCCGTGATTGACCTTGACGGTCTCCACGCCGGACCACGCGCGGATGTTGCCGTAGGTATCCACCACGACGGCCTGAATCCTGAAATCGGCGCGCGCCTCCTTCACCGTGCAGGTCGTGCCGGAGCCGGCGTATTCCTCATTCACCAGCCACTGGATCTCGCCGTTATCCGGCAGGTTCGCCGCCGTCGCGGAGAAGGTGATCGTGGTGCGGTAATCCACGGTGCGCTCCTCCACATAGCGGTCGATCCAGACGGTCGCCAGCTCCCGGAGCGTATAGACGGCCTCCACGGTGATGCCGCCGGGCGTGAGCGCATAATCCTGCCACACGCCTTTGTAACCGGGCTTTTCCGGCACCGCCGGCGCTTCGATCGATCCATCCTCCACCGTATAGGGCACGGTGGCGATCGTGACGCCGTCCGCCACGAACACGGCCTGATAGGTTTCAAGCGCGAAGACCGCGGCGACCGAGAGATCCGCATCCGGCATCACGTCGGGCACAGCCGGATTCCACGCGGTAAAACTGTAGCCGGGCTTGACGGGATCGGGCGGGAGCTGGATCGGCGCGCCGGCTTCATAGGAAGCGGCGCTGTAGACCTGCGTCCCCACAAGGAAGGTCAGCGTATGGCTGGCCGCCGGCGGAGTCTCGACCGAAACGTAAAAGTAGGCCGACGCGCCCTGATAGGTCACCGTCACAGTCTGCAGACCGGTTTCGGTCAGCGTTTCCGGCGCGCAGGTGAAGCCCTCCGTCACCGTTTCCGTGCGGCCGCTCGCATAGGTGGCCGTCAGCGTCAGGCCGGCGGTATTCAGCGTATCGCCGACGTAATACGACGTTTTATTGGGCGCGGAAACAACGGTGAGGCCGGTCGGCGTCGGAGCGTCCACAGCCACCTCAAAGACGGCGGTGCGGCCCAGATAGGACACCGTGATCTCCTGCGTGCCGGCCAGATTCAGCGCCGTCGGCGCGCAGGCAAAGCCCGTCGTCAGTGT
>JAFZNN010000153.1 GCA_017550895.1 Clostridia bacterium | reverse complement strand
GTCCGGAATGCTGCGCGGGATATTCTCATAGAAGCCGCCGCCGGTGATGTGCGAAATGCCCTTGACCTTGACTTCATCGAGCAGCGCGAGCACGGGTTTGACGTAGATCTTCGTCGGCGTTAGAAGCGTTTCGCCGATGGATTTGCCGCCGAGCGCTTCCACAGGCGCGGTGAGATCGGCGTTTTCCACGTCGAACACCTTGCGCACGAGCGAGAAACCGTTGGAATGCACGCCGCTCGAGGGCAGCGCGAGGATCACGTCGCCCGGCGCCATGGTTTTGTTGTCGATGATCTTATCGCGGTCCACAATGCCGGTGCTGTAGCCGGCAAGGTCGTATTCATCCACGGGATAGAAGCCCGGCATTTCCGCTGTTTCGCCGCCGATCAGCGCGGCGCCGGCCTGCACGCAGCCGTCGCAGACGCCCTTGACGATCTCGGCGATCTTTTCCGGATAATTCTTGCCGCAGGCGATATAATCCAGGAAAAACAGGGGCTTCGCGCCGCAGCAGATGATATCGTTGACGCACATGGCGACGCAGTCGACGCCGACGGTGTCGTGTTTATTCATCAAAAAGGCAAGCTTGAGTTTGGTGCCAACGCCGTCCGTGCCGCTCACGAGCACCGGCTGCTGCATGCCGGTCAGATCCGGCAAAAACAGGCCGCCGAAGCCGCCGACGTCGGAAAAGACGCCGGGCGTCGCCGTGCGGGCAATGTGGGATTTCATCAGCTCCACCGAACGGTAACCGGCGGTGATGTCAACGCCGGCCGCGGCGTAGCTGTCGGATTTTGATTGCAGATTCATCTGTTTTTACTCCCTTCCGTTCCAGCAATAGGTGCAAAGCTCATCCTCCGGCAGACCGATGGCGCGCACGACGCCTTCGAGCGACTGGAATTCGAGCGTCGCCAGGTTCAGCTTTTCGCAGATGGTCTTGCGCAGCTTTTTGCCGCGTTCGGTTTCGCTGCTGCTGTATTCTTCGATATGCTCAAAGCCCTCCGGCCCTTCCAGCTCCATGATCACGCGGCGGGCGATCAGCTCCATATCGCTCGTGGCGCGCGAGAAATTCAGATATTTGCAGCCGAACATGATCGGCGGGCAGGCGGAACGCATATGCACGGATTTCGCGCCGCTTTCATAAAGGAATTCCACGGTCTCGCGCAGCTGCGTGCCGCGCACGATGGAATCATCCACAAACAGCAGATTTTTGTCCTTAATCAGCTCGTTGACCGGAATCTGCTTCATTTTCGCGATCTTGTTGCGCTCGGTCTGCATCGTGGGCATGAAGCTGCGCGCCCAGGTCGGCGTATATTTAATGAATGCGCGCGCGAAGGGGAGACCGCTCTCATTCGCGTAGCCGATCGCGTGCGGCGTGCCGGAATCGGGGACGCCGCCGACGTAATCCACGTTTTCATTCAGATGCTTTTCCGCGTCATGCTGCGCGAGGATTCTGCCGTTGCGGTAGCGCATGGCCTCCACGTTGACGCCTTCATAATTCGAGGTCGGGTAGCCGTAATAGCTCCAGAGGAAGGCGCAGATGCGTTTCTTTCTGCCGGGTTCGTTCAGCTGCTTCCAGCCGTTCGCGCGCACCTCGACGATCTCGCCCGGACCGAGCTCCTTTTCCTGCTCGAAGCCGAGCTTTTCCGCGGCGAAGGATTCAAACGATACGCTGTAGCCGTTTTCGCCTTTGCCGATGAGCACCGGCAGACGGCCGAAGCGGTCGCGCGCGGCGATCAGCGTGCCGTCCTCTTTCAGAATCAGGATGCTTGCCGTGCCCTTGATCGCGCCCTGCACATAGCGGATGCCGGCCACAAAGCTGGTGTGCTGATTGATCAGCGCGGCAATCAGCTCTGTGGAATTGACGTTGCCCGCGGTCATGGCGTCAAAATAGCCGCCGGTCGCGAGATAATTCTCGATCAGGTCCTTTGAATTATTGATAATGCCGATCGTGCAGATCGCGTAGGTGCCCAGATGCGAGCGGATCAGCATCGGCTGCGGATCGGTATCGCTGATGCAGCCGATGGCGGACGTGCCCCGCATTTCCGAGAAGATATGTTCAAACTTTGTGCGGAACGGCGAATTCTCGATGCTGTGGATCTTGCGCTGCAATCCGATTTCCGGATCATACGCCGCCAGACCCGCGCGGCGCGTGCCGAGATGCGAATGATAATCCGTGCCGAAAAAAACGTCAGACATGCAATCCTTTGTCGATGCGACGCCGAAGAAACCTCCCATAAGCCCGTCCTTTCTATGCTTGTATCAAACAGTTAAAGACGCTCTGCAATGCCCGCGTCCTTTGCGAGCACGGCGGCAGCGTCTGCCTCTCTTTTTGCGTCGAGCCGCTGCGCGAGCGCGGCGTCCTCCACGGCCAGAATCTGCGCGCAGAGCAGCGCGGCGTTCGCCCCGCCGTTGACGGCAACCGTCGCCACGGGAATGCCGGTGGGCATCTGCACGGTGGAAAGGAGCGCGTCCATGCCGTCAAACACGCTGGATTTGCAGGGGATGCCGATCACGGGCAGCGTCGTATTCGCGGCGATCGCGCCGGCCAGATGCGCCGCCATGCCCGCGGCGGCAATGATCGCGCCGAAGCCGTTTGCGCGGGCACTGCGCGCGAAGTCACGCGCCTGCTCGGGCGTGCGGTGCGCGGAATAAACGTGCACCTCAAACGGAATCTCCAGCGCCTTTAACATATCGGTCGCTTTCTGCACAATGGGCAGGTCGCTGTCGCTGCCCATAACGATGCCGATTTTCTTCATGAATCGTTCCTCCTTCTTTCCGTGGAATTATATCATTCCATTCAATAAATTGTTATTTCGCCTTTGCTTCGCAGTAAACGCAGCGATAGATCTTCGCGTCGCGGTCCGTCAGGCGGAAGACGTGCCGGATCTCCTGCTCCGTCGAGGTGATGCAGCGCGGATTCTTGCACTTGATGACGTCCGTGAGCGTCTCCGGCAGACCGATCGTGCGTTTTTCGATCAAAAGGCCGTCCCGAATGACGTTGACCGTCGCGTCGGGATCCACATAACCGATCGCGTCGATATCCACGGGAATATCCGCGTCGATCTTGATGATATCCTTCTTTCCCATTTTGCGGCTGCTGACATTCTTGATGATCGCAACCGAGCAGTCCAGCGCGTCCAGACCGAGCAGCTCATACAGGCGCATGCTCTGACCGGCGCTGATGTGATCGATCACAAGGCCGTTGCTGATGGAATCTATATTCATCTCTTCGCCTCCTCAAGCAGCATCAGGATCAGTGCCATGCGGATGAATTTGCCGTTGAGCACCTGTTTGAAATAGCACGCGCGCGGATCGTCGTCGATCGCGACGCTGATTTCATTCACGCGGGGCAGGGGATGCATGATGCAAAGATCGGATTTTGCACCCCGCAGCTTCGCGGGATCGAGAATGTAGCTGTCCTTTAAACGAAGATAATCCTCTTCGTTGAAGAAGCGCTCACGCTGCACGCGCGTCATATAAAGAATATCCAGCGACGGCATCGCGTGCTCCAGGCTCGTCGTCTGCGTATAGGGGATATCTTTCTTCCGGAGAATATCTTTCTTTACGTAGCTCGGCAGTTTCAGCTCTTCGGGCGAAATCAGCGTGACCTGAATGCCCTCATAGCGGGACATGGCGGCAATCAGCGAATGCACGGTGCGGCCGAATTTCAAATCGCCGCAAAAGCCGATATTCAGATCACACAGCCGGCCCTTTTCACGGCGGATGGTCAGCAGGTCGGCAAGCGTCTGCGTCGGATGATTGTGGCTGCCGTCGCCGGCGTTGATCACCGGGATCGTCGCGTTCTGCGCGGCAATCAGCGGCGCGCCTTCCTTCGGATGCCGCATGGCGATGATATCCGCGTAGCAGCTGACGGTTTTCGCCGTATCCGCCACGCTTTCGCCCTTGGCCGCCGAGGAACTGTTTGCCTCGGAAAAGCCGAGCACGCTGCCGCCGAGCTCAAGCATCGCCGCCTCGAAGCTCAGCCTTGTGCGCGTGGAGGGCTCAAAAAAGAGGGTCGCGAGCTTCTTATATTTGCACGCTTCGCGGTAGCGCTCCGGGTTTGCGATGATGTCGTTCGCCGTCGCAATCAGCGCGTCGATCTCCTCGATAGAAAGATCGAGAATATTGATCAGACTTCTCATGCCGTTTCCTCCGTACCGATCCAGCTTTCATCCGACGGATTGTCGCGGAATTGAATCAGCCGCGCAACGTCCGCCGGCTTGATATAGCCCTCTTCGGCGGCGACCTTCGCGATCACGTCAAAATTCGTCAGCGAAATATTCTTCACATTGGCGGCGGCGAGCCGGTCCAGGCCCTTCTGCATGCCGTAGGTGAAGATGGAAACGATGCCGAGCACCTGTGCGCCGGCGTCCCGCAGGACGTTGACAACCTCGATCACGCTCCCGCCGGTGGAAATCAGATCCTCGACCACCACGACAGATCGGACGAGCACACGTCTGAACTCCGTCACAACGTGATAT
>JAFZNN010000152.1 GCA_017550895.1 Clostridia bacterium | reverse complement strand
TTTCACGCTCGCGCCCGGGGAGAATATTGAGGATTATCAATTCGTTTGCACCAACACCGGAGAGGAACTCATTGCTGAACCGAACGGCAGCTACTATCGTGTTACAATCCCGAATATTGCCTCCGGCAACCTCGGCACGACCTATGACGTGGAGGTCTATGCCCCCGGCGTCACGGCGCCGGTCAGCGTCTGGTCGTATTCCGGCCTGAGCTATGCTTACAAAGTGCTCACGCAGTATGAAGGCGGCGGCAATATCAGCGACGAGCTGGCGAATGTCGCGAGAGCGCTTTACGTTTATTATACCTGCGCGGATGCGTATTTCGTCTGATGCTTCCGCGCTGAATTACCGATGATCCGAATCTGTTTTGCGGGCGGCGGCAGCTGCCCGCAAATCTTTTTGACAGGGGCTTGAAATTTCAGAAAAAATCAATATAATAAAAGTGTACTCTAAGAAACGGAGGGAACGCACATGAAGCATTCCGCTTTGATTTCCCTGCTTGCAGCGATCGTGCTCATCCTGAGCCTCTCCTTTGCGGTGCAGGGCAAGGACGATTATGAAACGCCGATCATTCCGGTCGTGACCACGACCGGCACAACAGGCGTCACCCACACCACGCCGGTGACGACCACGACCCGCGTCTACACCACGGCCACAACCAAACCTGCAGAAACGACGACCGCGCCGGCGGAAGAACCGACGACGGAAGCGCCGCAGGAAGGCGGCGTGCTTGACGCGCTGCTCTCCGTGCTGGAACTCATCGCTTCCTTCTTCCGCACGATCATCAGCTTTATCGGAGGACTGTTTGCATGAAACGTGTATTTTTCATCCTTTTCGTTGCAGCGCTGCTGCTCCTGACCGCGGCCTGCGGCAAAATCAAGCAGCCCGTCGAAGAGACGACCGCGTATTCCTCCCCGTTCTCCTATGCGCCCGAAGTGACCGATCCCTATGAAACGCCGATCATCCCCGTGCAGCCGGTCAAGCCGACCGAGGCGGGCAAGGGCACGACGGCAAAGAGCGCAGACGGCAAGACGGAGAAGCAGGCCGATACGCCGCTGCTGCCGCAAACCCCGGACAAGACGGACAGCGCCGCGACAGCCAAGAACGACGTGACCAGGAACGACGCTACCAAGAACGAAACGACCAAGTGCGGCAACACCAAGAACGAGCCGACCAAGAACGGCACGACGAAGCCCGCGCAGGCGACGACCGCCGCGCCCGCCAAGCCCGCCGAGGGCACGACCGCGCCGACCACGGGCAAGCAGCCCGCGGAGAATCCGACGCTCCCGCCGGACGTCACGACCGACCAGTATGAAACGCCGATCATTTAATTGATGAAAGAGACCTACCGATTCGCGGAAACCGTTGTCGCGGTGGACGCGCTTTATCCCGCCGTCCATGCGTATTGCAGCGCCTACCGCTGCGCGGGAACGCCGGCGCTGACCGTGCAGATCACGCAGGCGGATATCGACGCCGAGCGCCGGAAATCCGCCGATGAGGACCGCGCGGAAGGCAGACCGGTGCGCACGTTTGCGGACGACTATCTGGAAACGCTGGCCGTCTATCGGAAGATCGCCGAGTGGATGCCGCTGCGCGGCACCGTGCTGCTGCACGGCTCGGCCGTTGCGATGGACGGCGAAGCCTATCTCTTCACCGCCAAAAGCGGCACCGGCAAATCGACGCACGCCGCCTTCTGGCAGGCGGCCTTCGGCAGCCGGGCGATCATGATCAACGACGACAAGCCGCTGCTGCGCATCGCGCCGGACGGCGTGACCGTCTTCGGCACGCCGTGGGACGGCAAGCACCGGCGCAGCTCCAACTGCGCCGCGCCCCTGCACGCGCTGTGCATCCTCGAGCGCGCGGCGGAAACGCAGGTCGTCCCGATCACCGCGTCGCAGGCCATGCCGCTGCTGCTGCAGCAGGTCTACCGGCCCGCGGACCAGGCGGCGCTCGCGGCCACGCTCCGCCTGCTCGACCGTCTGACGCAGACCGTGCCGCTCTATCGCATGGGCTGCAATCTGGCGCCGTCCGCCGCCGTCATCGCCTACGAAGCCATGAAAGGATAAGCTATGAAACTGAAACAAGAGTTTATCGCCTATGATACGGAGGGGCTGTCGATGCTCGTGCCGACCGGCAGCGCCGGCTTTGCGGGGCTCGTGCAGGGCAACCGTACCCTCGGCGTGATTCTTTCCCTGCTGCAAGCGGAGACCACCGAAGCCGAGGTCGTCGCCGCCATGCTCGCGCGCTTCGACGCGCCGGAGGATGTGATCGCGAAGGATGTGCGCCGCGTGATCGACGCGCTGCGCGGCGTCGGTGCCCTCGATGAATAAACAGCTCTCACTGGAAGAATATCTGCGCGAAAACGGCAGTCTGACCTATTCCAACGTCGGCGTCAGCATGCTGCCGCTGCTGCGGCAGGGGCGGGATCTTTTGACCCTGCAGGCAAAGGGGCAGGCGCGCTGCAAAGTCGGCGACGTCGCGCTGTTTCGCAGGGAATCCGGCCAGCTGGTGCTGCACCGCATCGTCGCGGTGCGGGACGCGGACTATGTGCTGCGCGGCGACAACTGCACGGGCGACGAGCCCGGCGTCACGGACGCGCAGATCCTCGGCGTCATGACCGGCTACGTCCGCGGCGGCAGGACGCACAGCATCACGGAGCCGCGGTATCGCCTGTATTCGTATCTCATCCTGCACACCGCCCGGCTGCGCATACCGATCCTGAAGGTGCGTCACCGCATCCGCCGCAGGCTGTGGCGGCTTCTGAAAGCCAAAAAGCAATAAAGAATCAACCCCGGTCACGAAATCAGAATCGTGATCGGGGCTGTTGTTTCTGCGGATCAGTTTATGCGCCGACAGGCAGGTTGCTGAAAATCGACATCAGCGCGCTGAAGAAACGCTGCAGGAAGTCGATCAGCACAGAGAAGAAGCCGCCCGCGTTGCGCGTCACCGTGAACGGCACGAGCACATACAGCGCGGTATCCGAGCCGCGGATCGCCTTCGCGTTTTCCAGATTGCACTCGACCGTCACGTCGGCGCTGAATGCATAGCCGCTGTCGGCCGTGAGCTTCATCGAGAGCAGATAGGTGTCGCCCACCTTCATCTCGCCCGTATAGGCGTCCTTGCCCTCATCCGGAATCAGGTCGGCCATCGCGATCGAAACGCCCGGCGTGCGGATGGTGACGAATTTCTCAACGTCTGCGTAGGTGTAGCCGCCCGCGCGCCCGCTCACGCGGATCTGCACGGTGTCGATCGCGGTCGCGGCAAAGGCCTGCAGCGGCAGCAGGCTCAGCAGGAGCGCCGCCATGGCCAGCGCAAGGATCTTTTTCAGTTTCATCATCATGTCCTCCCGTAGTTGATCATTTTATGTGGATACAGTATACCATAGAATCGGCGGCGTTGCAACCGCAAACCGCGGAATTTGTCCGAAACGCGGATTTTTTTCGTATTTTCACTTTCGTCCGGTGGACAATCCGCGAAAAATATGCTATAGTATTAAAAAATACAAGCGGGAGGTGCGGTGCGTGAAGCGAACTGCGCTGGCTGCGGTCGTCGCGGGCGCCGCCGTCAATTTTCTGCTGTTTCTCGTGAAGCTGTACGTCGGGGTCGCGACCAATTCCCTTTCCGTCTACTGCGACGCGGTCAACAATCTCGGCGATACGTTCGCCTGCGGCGTGGCCGTGCTGGGCTTCGCGCTGAGCCGCCGGCTGGATGCGCATCACGCGGGGCGCGCGCAGAGCCTTGCAACCTTTGTGATCAGCATCGTCATTGCCGTGACCGGCTTCTATTTCGTCTATAACGGGCTCGAGCGGCTGCTCTATCCCCTGCCGATCTCCTATTCCGCGGGCTACGCGGCGGTCATCGCCGCCACGATCGCGGTCAAGCTCCTGCTCGCGCTGCTGTTTCATCGCGCCGACAAAGCGGCGCCTTCGCCGGTGCTGCGCGCGCTGGTGCTCGACAGCGTGCTCGACTGCTTCATTACGCTGTTCGCCCTGATGGGGCTGTTTCTGATCGTCCGCGTCCGCTTCGCTGCGGACGGGGTATTCGCCATTCTCTGCGGCGCAGCCGTCACGGTTTCCGCCGTGCGCGCCGTCATTGCCGAGGCAAAGTATTTGATTTATGAATAATTATAACAGACTTTATAGAAATTATCGAGGAGTGGAAACCATGTCTAAGAAAGAAAAAGTCAAAAAGACCCCGAAGCAGAGAGCGAAAGCAGCGGGCAAGGTGATCGGCATCATTCTGCTGGTGATCGCAGCGCTTGCCGGCGCGCTCGCGCTGGCCAACTACATCAGCATCCGTGCCAACCGCGCGTTCGTTGAGAACACGCTGCAGCCCGCGGTCTATGAGGCGCAGCTGCAGCCGACGCTGGACGCCGACGGGTATTATTCCTTCACGACGGATCGCGAGCTGAAGGTGATGCAGCTGACGGATATCCATATCGGCGGCGGCATCATGAGTGTCAAGAAGGATACGATGGCGCTCAACGCCGTGGCGGCGATGGTCACGGCGGAGAAGCCGGATCTCGTGGTCGTCACGGGCGACGTCGCCTATCCCGTGCCCTTCCAGAGCGGCACGTTCAACAACAAGCTCAGCGCACAGCTCTTTGCGCAGACGATGGAGAAGCTCGGCGTCTACTGGTGCCTCGCCTTCGGCAATCACGATACCGAAGCCTATTCCTTCTACACCCGGGAGATGATCGCGGCAATGTATGAGGATCACGACGCCTATCCGCACTGCCTGTTCCAGAGCGGCCCGGCGGATGTGGACGGCGTGGGCAACTATGTGATCAACGTGCGCAATTCCGCCGGCAAGATCACGCAGAGCCTGTTCATGCTCGATTCCCATTCCTACACGGACAACGATTACTTCGGCATTCTCTGGCGCTACGACTGCATCCATAAGAACCAGGTCGCAT
This sequence comes from Clostridia bacterium, assembly GCA_017550895.1. Taxonomy (GTDB): domain Bacteria; phylum Bacillota; class Clostridia; order Oscillospirales; family Acutalibacteraceae; genus CAG-177. The sequence goes on along the minus strand of JAFZNN010000152.1, from coordinate 8,998 downwards.
GGTACGAAAACCAGCTTGACGCGCTGGCGGCCGAAAACGGCGGCGAAATGCCGAAATCCCTGATGTTCTATCACATTCCGATCAAGGAAACGCAGGACGCTTATTATGAGTGGCGCGACAACGATTACACCGACACGGAGAATGTGGAATACATCTTCGGCAAGGCCGGCGAGCACGACGTCGTCGTCTATTCGAGCGAGCACAACGAAGGGCTGTTCGACGCGATTCTGGCCAAGGGCTCCACGCAGGGTCTGTTCTTCGGCCACGATCATCTGAACAACTTCTCGCTGAAATACAAGGGCATTCCGATGACCTACGGTTACGCGGTGGACTATCTGGCCTATGTCGGCATCGCGAAGGTCGGCCTGCAGCGCGGCTGCACGATGATCACCATCGCGCCGGACGGCAGCTACACCTATTCGCAGGAGAATTACTATCAGGATAAGTATCAGCCCGCGCAGGCGAAGGAGCAGGTGGAAATGATCGACCTGAAGGAGGATCCGGATTTCGGCCAGAACGCGACGGCGAAAAAATAACGGAAGATACAGCAAGCGGCTGTGCCGGATCGGCACAGCCGCTGTTTTTTATGTTGTTTCCTCCGGCCGTTTCGCGCCGCAGGTCCCGCAGAACGGGCTGTCGTTGACGCAGCCGCAATCCGGGCATTCCCATTTCTCATGCAGATTCAGCGCACGCGCCTCCTCCCGCTGCCGGATCGATTCCGCCATGCGGTCAAAGGGGTTGACAAACGCCGCCGCTGCGACGCCGCGCCCGCCGGGATTGGCCGCTGCGGTGCGCATCGCATCCGCCTGCGCGCTTGCCAGCGCCGCGCCAGCCATGGCCGGATCCCGCAGCACCGCGGTCGCCTGCAGCTGCGTGAGCCGCGCCGTGTCCGCGTCGGTCAGCCGCAGATAGGTGAGCGCGACGGACACGATCGACAACCCGCGCATGCCCGCCTGCCGCGCGTTCAGATACGCCGTGATTTCTTCGCAGAGCGTCGGCACAAGCGCCGGGAGCTCCGACGGGCGCATGCCGTCCGAAAGCCGGTCGCTCAGGACGGTCTGCAGCACCTGCACGAATTCCGCCGTCAGCTGCGGCGCAAGCGTTGCGCGCTCGATCCGGTCGCCGCCGCGGGGCATGGTGTTGAAAAACAGCAGCGGATCCGTGATCCGATAGGAGTAAACGCCCGCGAATTCCACGCCGACGTCCGCGTCGTAACCGATGTTGCCGTCGCGCACGCGACCGAGCGCCGCGCCCTGAAACGGGTTGTCAAGGCATTCTTTCGTATTCAGATAGAAGACCCGCTGCACCACGGGAGCGTCGCCGCCGAAGGCGATCCTGCGCCGCACGTCGTCCGCAAGCCCCGAAAGAAACTGCGTGGCGCCGGAGCGGGAATACACATGCTCGCCGGGCTGATCGCACACGTCGACCGCCTTGCCCTGATCCGTCACGATGGCGCATTGCCCGTCCGCGACCGAAACGATCGAGCCGTCCGTGATGATATCGTCGCTGCCCCGGTTGGATGAATCCGCCGCGGTGCGTTTCTGCCCGCGCACGAGCAGCAGCTCCGCCGGCAGCGCGTCGCAGAAGAAGGCTTCCTTCCACGCTTCGCCCAGCGCGCCGCGCACGGACGCGCCGACAGCCTGAAACAGTCCCATCTCGCCGCCCCTTATTCCACGGTGACGGATTTCGCGAGGTTGCGCGGTTTATCCACATCCAGTCCGCGCGACACGCTCAGATAATAACCGAGCAGCTGCAGCGGCACGACCGCGAGGCTCGCCATGAAGTGCGGATCGGTTTTCGGCACATAGACCGTGAAATCCGACGCGTCCTCCACGCTGTAATTGCCGTAGGAGGTCAGCCCCATCAGATAGGCGCCGCGCGCCTTGCATTCCACCATGTTGCTGACGGTCTTTTCGTAAAGCGCGCTTTGCGTGAGCACGCCGATGACCAGCGTGCCTTCCTCGATCAGACTGATCGTGCCGTGCTTGAGCTCGCCCGCCGCATAGGCCTCGGAATGCAGATAGCTGATTTCCTTCATCTTCAGGCTGCCTTCCAGGCTGATCGCGTAATCGATGCCGCGGCCGATGAAGAAGGCGTCGTGCGCGTTGGAGAATTTCGCCGCGAACCACTGCAGGCGGTCCTTGTCCTCGAGCAGACGCGCGATTTTGTCCGGAATGGTCTCCAGCTCGGCCACATAGCCCGCATAATCCTGCGCCGTGATTTCACCGCGTACGCGGGCAAACTGCACGGCCAGCAGATACATCGCCATGAGCTGCGCGGAATAGGCCTTCGTGGTCGCCACGGCGATCTCCGGCCCGGCAACGGTATAAAACACGGAATCCGCCTCGCGCGCAATGGAGGAGCCGACGGTGTTGACGATGCCGAGGGTCTTGATGCCCAGGCGCTTGGCCTCGCGCAGCGCGGCAAGGCTGTCCGCCGTTTCGCCGGACTGCGACACGATGACGACCAGCGCATCCGGGTCAAGAAGCAGACGGCGGTAGCGGAATTCCGACGCGAGCTCCACGCGCACGGGGATCGCCGCAAGGTCCTCAAAGATATACTGCGCCGCGACGCCCACATGCCAGGCCGACCCGCACGCGACGATATGCAGCTGCGACACGCGGCGGATCTCCTCCTCCGACAGGCCGACGCTGCTCAGATCGATCTCCTTGCCCGTTTCCGTTTCGCGCAGGACGCTGTGGAGCGTATCGCGCACGGCCTTGGGCTGCTCATGGATCTCCTTCATCATGAAATGCTCGAAGCCGCCCTTTTCGGCCGCCTCGGCGTCCCATGTGATTTGCGTTAATTCTTTTTCGACCTGCTCGCCGTCCAGATTATAGAAAGCGACGCTGCCGGGACGCACGCAGGCCATTTCGAGATTATCGATATAGTAGACGCTGCGCGTGCGGTTGAGGATCGCGGGCACGTCGGAGGCGATGAAGCTCTCCCCCTCCGTCACGCCGATGATCATCGGCGAATCCTTGCGCGCAACATAGATCTCGCCCGGATAATCGCGGAACATCACGGCCAGCGCATAGCTGCCGCGCACGCGCACCATGGTCTTCGCCAGCGCGTCGATCGGCCCGATGCCGTATTTCTTGTAGTAGTATTCCACCAGCTTGATGGCCACTTCCGTGTCCGTTTCGCTGTAGAAGCTGTAGCCGTTTTTGCGCAGCTTTTCCTTCAGCTCGGCATAATTCTCGATGATGCCGTTGTGCACGCCCACCACGTCGGAGGGATCCGTGCCGCGGCTGTGATCCTCCGGCGCGCCGGAAACATGCGGATGCGCGTTGCGCTCGCTCGGCTCGCCGTGGGTCGCCCAGCGGGTGTGGCCGATGCCGACGTTGCCGGCCAGCGCGCGGCCTTCGTCCGTTTTCTCGGCCAGCGCGCGCAGGCGCCCCTTGGACTTGACGATCTGCACGGGGGCGTCGCCGTCCCGCACCGCAAGACCGGCGGAGTCATAGCCGCGATATTCCAGCTTTGCCAGGCCCTCAAGCAGGATCGGCGCCGCCTTCGCGGGGCCGGTATAGCCGACGATTCCACACATATCAATGAACCTCCATGAATGATAATTATAGTTAATTTATCTGTATTCTATCATACTTTACAAAATTCCGCAACTAAAAATTGAAAACAATCCGGCGCCGGTCACTCCGCGCCGTCCTGCGGCAGCGCGTCGCCGACGGTCTGCGTGCGCGTTTTCGCGCGCAGCTCGGCCAGAAAATCGCCGATGCGCGCGTGCACGGCGTCCACCTCCTGCTCAAATTCCTTCACCGGGCAGCGCAGCACGCCGAAGCGCACGGCGGAGAGCTGGATCAGGCTGTCGGAGGAAACGACGCGCACACGCTCGTTTTTGCCGATTTCGGACACCAGCTTTTCAATATAAACGTCGCCGAGCTCGCGTTCCTTTGTATAGACGACGTGGATATTGTGGAAGTCGAAGCGCTCGCCCCGGTTGCCCGGCACGCGGTAGGCGTCGAACACCAGCACGACCTGCTCCTTGGTGAAGGCGGCGTAGTTGCAGAGGATCTCCATCAGACGCGCGCGCGCCGCGGCAAGGTCGGTCTGCGCCAGCTCCCTGAGATCGTCCCAGGCGAAAATGACGTTGTAGCCGTCCACGATCACCCACTGCTTCCGCTCCGTTTCCGGCGCATCGTCCTGTACGGAAACAGGCCGTTTCGGCGCGGCGGGGCGATAGAGCTCATACTTGACCGGGCCGAATTCCCGCGCCATGATCGCCTCGAGCTCCTTGTCGTCGATATGGAAATTGCGGCGGTTGAGCTGCGGCGTATAGGGGATCTCCTTTTCCAGACAGCTTTCCAGATGCATGTACTGCGGCACCTCGTTCCATTTGACGAGGAAGCCCGCGCCGTGCGCACAGAACACGGAATCCGGCGAATTCTCAAGGTCGCGCTCGGGCTGATAGCCGCAGTCCCGGATCACCTGTTCGGCATCGCGGCAGACGTCATAGCCCGCGACGGTGACGCTCAGCTGCCCGCGCCCGCCGGTATAGGCGGCCACCTCGGCGGCGTAGCCGTTGAGCGCGGTCACGGGCGCGCGGCCGGTCAGCAGGGCAATGCTCCCCTGCTCCGCCGGCGGGTCGACCTCGCCGCCGCGCAGACGCAGATCGCTGATCGCCCGCCCGAGCTGCTCATACGGCACCTCCAGGCGGAAGGCGTAATAGGGCTCGAGCAGGACGGACTTTGCCTGCATCAGCCCCTGCCGCACGGCGCGATAGGTCGCCTGCCGGAAATCGCCGCCCTCCGTGTGCTTGAGGTGGGCGCGTCCGGCGACGAGCGTGAGTTTCATATCGGTGATCGGCGCGCCGGTCAGCACGCCGAGATGTTCCTTTTCCTGCAGATTCTGAAGGATCAGCCGCTGCCAGTTGCGGTCGAGATCATCCTCCCTGCAGCGAGCGTCAAAGACAAGTCCGCTGCCGCGCGGGAGCGGCTCGAGCAGCAGATGCACCTCGGCGTAATGCCGCAGCGGCTCATAATGGCCGACGCCCTCCACGCGGTTTTCGATCGTTTCTTTATACAGCACATGGCCTTGATCGACCGTCACATCCAGGTCGAAGCGCTCCTTGAGCAGGCTTTTGAGGATCTCCGTCTGCACCTCGCCCATGAGCTCCACGTGGATCTCCTGCAAAAAGGAATTCCAGCTCACGCGCAGCTGCGGATCCTCCTCCTCCAGACTTTTCAGCTTCGGCAGCAGCGTCTTTTCGTCGCAGCCATCCGGCGGCACGACGCGGTAGGTCATCACGGGCGTGAGCACGGCGTTGAATTCCGAGCGCTCATAGCCAAGGCCGCTGCCGTTCTCCGTCGCCGTCAGACCGGCGACCGCGCAGACTGTGCCGGCCGGCACGGCCTCCGCCGTTTCGTATTTCGCGCCGCGGCAGACATAGATCCGGCTGATCTTCTCCTGCCGCTCGCCGACGGCGACCGTGTCGCGCACGCGCAGCACGCCGCCGGTAATTTTCATATGCGTCAGACGCTCCGTTTTCTCGTGACTGATTTTGAAGACCTTCGCGCCGAACGCTTCGGGATAGGGCTTGGCCTCGGCATAGCGGTCGAGCGCCTGCAGAAAGGCGTCCACGCCGTCCAGCCGCAGACCGGAGCCGAAAAAGACCGGCACCGTCCGCCGCATACGCAGCAGCCGCCGGATCTCGTCGTCGCCGACCGCGCCGGTTTCCAGAAAGGCCTCCAGCGCCGTTTCCGAACAGGTGGCCAGCGCCTCATCCCGCGCGGCGACGTCGGCGCTGAAATTGACGCAGTCCGGCGAAAGCGCTTCGCACAGCTGCGCGAGAATCTCCGTCTGCGTGCGCCGGGCATAGTCCATCTTCGTGACAAAGATCAGCGTCGGGATCTGATAGAGTTCAAGCAGCCGCCAGAGCGTGCGCGTATGCGCCTGCACGCCGTCGATGCCGCTGATGACCATAATCGCGTAGTCCAGCACCTGCAGCGTGCGTTCGGTCTCCGCCGAGAAATCCACATGGCCGGGCGTGTCCAGGAGCGAAACATGCAGATCGCCGACCGTGAACGCCGCCTCGCCCGTGAAGATCGTGATGCCCCGCGCGCGTTCGAGCGCGTGGGTATCCAGCGCGGTATCGCCGTGATCGACCCGGCCGAGGGCGCGGCGCGCGCCGGAGCGGTAGAGCATCGCCTCGGCGAGCGTGGTTTTGCCGGCATCCACATGCGCGAGAATGCCGATCACCGTGCGTCGATCCGTCATCTCACTGCTCCTCCGCCTGTGACGGCGCGTCCTGCGTCGGGCGGTAACGGATGGAGTCAAAGAATTCGTTGTAGCGCTCCGCCCATTTTGCCGCATCCTCCGGCGTGTATTTATTCGGGAACGACGGCTCGAGCACGGCAAAGCGGCCGAGCCAGACGATCAGATTGCGCAGCTTCGCGCGGAACGCGGGGAATTCGCCGAGCATGCGCAGTTTATCGTTTGCGAGCGTGAGGAGCTTCGTCATTTTGATGCCGGAAAAGGCGGCGAGCTCTTCCGAATTCAGCAGGCCGCGCTTGAACAGGTCGCTGACCTCCTGCGCCTTGATATAGGGCAGCAGATTCTTCATCACCGCCACGCGGCAGGCGTCAAACCCGACCTCGCGGAAAAAGCGGCGTTCGTATTCCCACAGTGTTTCCGTCGTGTAAAAACCGCTCTGATCCGCCAGCACGGATTCGGCCAGGATCGTGCCGGCGATCAGCGAATAGGCGATGCCGGAGCCCTTGAGCGCGTAGGTCATGAACGCGGAATCGCCCACGGCCGCGTAGCCGTCCGCGACCAGGATCGCCAGCGGCTGCCGCACGGGAATATCCGCTGTGCGCCCGCCGCGCACCTGCTGCATCGTCAGATGCGGATTGCGCACGCGGAATTCATGCATCACATGCAGCAGATCGGACGCGTCCACATCCGTGAAGCGGGCGACCAGGATATCCACATCCTCTTCGCCCGTGACGACCCACGAAAGGCCGACCGTGCCGTCGTCGGTCAGATAGACGTTGTAAGGCGTCGCCGGCTGCCGGGTCTGCGTGTCGCGCTTGAAATAGGCGCGGTAAGCGTGCAGCACCGACCAGGGACCGGGATCGCGCTCGATCCCCATGAACTCGGGCAGCTGCGAACGCAGCGGGGAATGCACGCCGCACGCGTCGATCACCAGATCGCCGACGATCTGCGCGCCCTGCGCGGTCACAAAGCCGGCCACGCGGTTGCCCAGCACAAGCGGCGCGGTGATTTCGCAGCCGAATTCGAACCGCACGCCGGCCTGCTCCGCGAGCGCGACCAGATGCGCGATCAGCGCGCGGCGATCCACGGTCAGCGTCCTCGACGGCTCCACCTTCGGCATGGTCAGCGCAGGCGCGTCCGCGTCGAGCGGAATGAAGGTCAGGCGGTTGTTTTCCGCCCAGTAATGCGCGGGAATCTCAATGCCCGCATACTGCATCGCCGCAGCGTCAAAGGAATCCGCCTCCTCATGGCCGAGCAAAGCGCGCGCCGCTTTTTCGTAGACCGTGACCGTATGCCCGGCGGCCGCCAGCTTCCACGCGGCGACGACGCCGCCGTGCCCGCAGCCCGCAACGAGAATCCTTGCCATCGGATCTTCCCCTTTCACGATGAACTCATATAAATTAATTATACCACAGAATCCGCTTGCGGGCAAGCGCTTTCGGCAAAGAAAAAGCCCGCAGGCACGCGGCCTGCAGGCTTCAGCTTTATAGAGATGCGTTTCAGTCAAACGGATTCTCCGTTTTATAGGGCAGGCCCTTCGGCTGATTGTAGGCGATGTTCTCAACGCCGAGGAAGCGGAACACTTCATACAGCGCCTTGCCGTAATGGCCGAAGGCCACGGCGCCGTGATGCGGGAAATGCTGCTCGATGAGCACATGGCGGTAGAAGCGGCCCATCTCGGGGATCGCAAACACGCCGATGCCGCCGAAGGAGCCGGTCGCAACGTCGAGCACCTCGCCCTCGGCGATATAGCTGCGCAGCACGCCCTCGCTGTCGCACTGCAGGCGGTAGAACGTGATCTCGCCGGCGGCGATATCGCCCTCAAGGGTGCCGCGCGTGAAATCGGGGTCGCTCCCTTCCGGCTCGAGCAGACGGTGCTGAATGAGCTGATACTTCACGGCGCGGTCCGCGCACATCTTGCAGCTCGGCGTATTGCCGCAGTGGAAGCCCATGAAGGTGTCGGTCAGATCGTAATCCGTCTTGCCCTTGATTTCTTTCTCATAAAGCGACGCGGGCACGGAATTGTTGATATCCAGCAGCGTCACCGCATCCGCGGACACGCAGGCGCCGATATATTCGCTCAGCGCGCCGTAAATATCGACCTCGCAGGCCACGGGGATGCCGCGCGCGGCCAGGCGGGAATTGACGTAGCAGGGCTCAAAGCCGAACTGCTCCGGGAAGGCCGGCCAGCATTTATCCGCAAACACGACGTAATCGCGCGCGCCCTTGTGCTGCTCCGCCCAGTCAAGGAGCGTGAGCTCAAACTGCGCCATGCGCGGCAGCATCTCGGGATAGTTGTTGCCCGTAATGCCCAGCTCGTTTGCCATATCCTCGCACACGGCGGTAATGCGCGCGTCGTTTTCGTGCGCTTTATAGGCTACCAGCAGATCCAGCTCGCTGTTTTCGTCAATCTCCCCGCCCAACTCGGACAGGCCCTTGATGGGCGCGTTGCAGGCGAAGAAATCCTGGGGCCGCGGGCCGAATGTGATGATCTTCAGATTCTTCACGCCGATGACCGCCCGTGCAACGGGCACGAAATCCGCGATCATGGCCGCGATGTCCTCCGCCGTGCCCACGGGATATTCCGGGATGTACGCCTTCAGATGGCGCATGCCCAGATTATAGGAGCAGTTCAGCATGCCGCAGTAGGCGTCGCCGCGGCCGTTCACCAGGTCTCCGTCGCCCTCCGCCGCCGCCACGAACATGCACGGCCCGTCGAAGTGCCGGGCGATCAGGGTCTCCGGCGTCTCGGGGCCGAAGTTCCCCAGGA
>JAFZNN010000151.1 GCA_017550895.1 Clostridia bacterium | reverse complement strand
GTCGGCAGCGACGGCAACGGCGCGCTGAAAAACGCGCGAGTGCACTGCGGGGCGTCGATCGCCTACAAAGAATTTGTTCCGGGCGTGACCTGCGGGCGCGGCGTGACGTATTCGCTGCAAAACGGCGTTCTGACGGTCGGCGGCAGCGGCTGGATGTGGAACTATGACGACGGCGGCTACGATTACGATGTGGCGCCGTGGAACACGCAGAAGGCGTCGATCACGAGCGTAGTGCTGGGCGGCGGCGTGAAATGCGTGGGCGACTATGCGTTCAAGAACTGCCACAGCCTCGCGAGCGTGTCGCTGCCGGAGGGGCTGGAGGAGATCGGCGCTTCCGCGTTTGAAAACTGCGACTGCAAGGATCTGATCAATATCCGGCTGCCCTCGACGCTGCGCAGGCTGGGCCGCGGCGCGTTCTACAACACGGACTATATCCGGATGTTCACGATCCCCAGCGGCGTGACCGAGCTGCCCGGTTCCCTTTTCAAATGGAGCGGCGGACTGCACGACGTCGCGATCCCCAAAAGTGTGACGAGCATCGGTAATTACGCGTTTGACATCTCGAACCTCTGCGATGTCCACTACGAGGGCACACAGGCGGAATGGGACGCGATCACGGTCGGCAGCGACGGCAACGGCGCGCTGAAAAACGCGCGAGTGCACTGCGGGGCGTCGATCGCCTACAAAGAATTTGTTCCGGGCGTGACCTGCGGGCGCGGCGTGACGTATTCGCTGCAAAACGGCACTCTGACGGTCAGCGGCAGCGGCTGGATGTGGAACTGGAACAACGGAGGCTACGAATATGAGGCGGCGCCGTGGTATGGCCAACGGGAGGCAATCACGAACGTCGTGATGCGGGACGGCGTGAAATGCATCGGCAGGAACGCCTTCTATTACTACACGAGTCTCACGGATCTCACTCTGCCCCGTTCGGTTTCCGTGATAGAAAAGGACGCCTTCTACAGCTGCAAAAACCTCACCGACGTCTGGTACGCCGGTACCGAGGCGGAGCGCTATGAGCTGCTCACGATCGTCGAAAGAGGCAACGAGCGCCTTGACCGTGAGGACTGCGTCTGGCACTATCTCGGGCTGGAGACGCCGCCCTTCCGCGTCGAAGAGCTCAAGGTGCTGAACGCCTCCGGCAAGGCGCAGACCTCTGTGCCGACGGGCCAATGCTTCGTTCGCCTGAAGATCACGAGGATCGAGCAGCGCAAAACAGCCGCGACGGTGATCCTCGCCGCCTACGACAAGAACGGGAAGCTGCTGGACGGGCTGCTGTTCTTCGAGGTGGACGCCGACCTCGGCGCGTCGGCCACGGTCACGCTGCCGGTCGACAACAGCGCCGGGCAGATCAAGACCTTCAAGGCGTTCGTGGTAAAATCGCTGACCAACCTCACCCCGCTGTGCGAGGCGACCGTGTTCCCTGAGTGATGAAGAAATAACGTCGATCAAAAAAGAGGCTGCGGCCTCTTTTTTGATTGCCCCGAAGCGAAAAGTGTTGACATGGGCCGGTCTCTATGTTATATTCCACATTGGGTCTTGGCATAAATTTTGGAAAGGAGGAAAAACAACAATGATCGTCAACATGCTTTTGAATACCAACGAGGTGGCCGTTGGATAACTGAATAGAGGCGCATAAGCACGGAAGAGGGGCGGCATGTCCTTCCCGGTTTGGTGCGCAGTTTTAGGGTAACTTTCAAATAGTGGGGACCGCAGGACGCAGCCACGAACGGGAGCTGCTTGACTGCGGTATTTTTATACCCTTTTTCGGGGATCGGACGAGGAAACGAACATGATATATCAGCAAGCTGACCATGCAAGAGCGGAGGTAAATGGATGCTCACGATCAGGGAATCCACAAAAGAAGATATCAAAAACATCCAGCGCCTCTGGGCGGACGGAGACGTGATGCGCTTCGTCGGCTTTCCCGAGGGGCTGCATGAGACGGAAGAAGCAATGCTGGTATGGCTCGACCGTCTGAGCGCCGCGAGGCCGCGGGCAAATCACTATTCCGTTTATGAGGACGGCGCATACTGCGGCGAGACAAACTACAGCATTGACAAAGAAACCGGCAGCGCCTCTCTGGACATCAAGCTGTTTCGGTTCGCGCGGGGGCGCGGCATTGCGACGCGGGCGCTGTCCCACGCCATTGAAAACGCCTTCCAAAACGGCGCGCAAACGGTGTGGGTCGACCCCGCCCCGGAGAACGCAAAGGCGATCGCCCTATACCAAAGGCTCGGCTTCACGCAGAAGCCCATGCCGGAACACGTTATTGCAATAGGAGAAGACCCTGCGGAGAATGTCTATTTTGAGCTTTGCAGGGCGAATTTCGAACCGAGGGAGGAAAACGTTATGAAAAAGAAGGATATGATTGAAGCCCTCGCCCGTGACGCCCACGAAAAAGGCGGCTTCAACGGCGCGTGGCTCTATGCAGAGCACGGCGAGATCGTCAGCAAG
>JAFZNN010000150.1 GCA_017550895.1 Clostridia bacterium | reverse complement strand
GGCCACGGCGATGCAGGGCGGCCCGGTCGGTCTGGCGCACGACGGCTCGGTGCGCGGCGCGGCCATGGTGCGGGCGCTGGGCTGCGGGCTGACCGATATCGGCAGCCCCGTGCTGGATTTCGGCGATTGTTTCGAGGCGCAGTTTCGCTATCTTGTGCAGCACTGCGGTCTGGGCGCAGGGGCGTTTGCTGTGGGCGGCGCAAAGCGCGCGCTGCATTTCTGCGGCGAAAACGGGCTGCCCGTCACGCGCGCCTTTGAGCGGAGCGTGGAAAGCGGGATGCTCCACGCGGATTTCCGCGAAGCGCCGGATGACGGACTGCGCGAGGTGCAGGCGGCCGGCGCGGCAAAGCAGCTGTATAAATACGCGATGCTCCGGCTCGCGCCGCTGGGTTTGCACGGCACGGCGGCGTCGGTGCGCAGTGAAAACGGCAGCGTGACTGCGATCCTGTCCTCTGCGCTGCGGATGATGGGCTGCGCGCAGAGCGACCGGCTGCAGCTGGTGATTTCTCCGGACGGCCTTTGCGCGACGGCGGTGCTTGACGGCGCGGAGATCTCGCACGACCGGCTGCTGACGGTGTGCTGTTATCACGCGCTGCGCAGCGGACGGGATGTGGCGGTGCCTTATGACGCGCCGATGGTGCTCGACGATCTTGCCGCGGAGTGCGGCCGCCGGATCCTGCGCTATCTGCGCACGCCGGCCGATGACGCGGACGCTGCCGCCCGGCGTCTGGCGGCGGAGCAGGGCTTTGTGCGCGACGGCTCCTTTCTTGCCGTGCAGCTGCTGTCCGTCATGCGCGTGCGCGGCTGTGCGCTGGACGCTCTGCTTTCGGAGCTGCCCGCGCGGTTCGTGGCCGCGCGCACGGTGCCGCTCGGCTTCGCGCCCTCCGCGCTGGCCGAAACGGTGGGCGGCACGCCCGAAGGCTCCAACTATTTTGAAGGCGTGCGTCTGACCAAGCGGGAGGGGAAGCTGCTGTTTGTGCCGGAATGCGCCGGCGACCGCGTGCGGATCCTGGCCGAGGCCGATTCCATGGAGGCCGCGCAGGCACTCTGCATGGACGCCGCGGCGCTGTGCAGACGCCCCGCGCAGGCGGGAGAAGCGGAATTGTTTTCAAATAATTCATAGCTTTTCCTTGACATTGACAAATGAAGTAGTTATTATATATTATGTGTTTCTATATATTCAGGCCATATAAAGACACAGCTGATTCGCATTCCGCGGCAGAGCGCTGCGGGATGCACTACATAGAATGCCGGCGCCCGGAAGCGGGCCGGCAGAAACCATAATTCAAGTTAGGAGACTCTATGCCAAAGAAAAAAACCGAACAGGGAACTGTTCAGCAATCTCAGAAAACGCAGCAGCGCGCTGCGAAAAAATCAAAGAAGGCGCCGGCCGATCCGATCAAGCAGCAGGCCAAGCAGTCCAGACAGACCAAGCAGACCGCGCAGCAGACGCCGAAACAGCAAAAGCAGGTCCGGCCGCCCAAAACCGAGAAAACGACCGCGACCCGCCGCGGCGGCGCATCGCGCTCCCGCAACGGTTCCGCAAAGAAATACCGCAACGACGCTTCCCGCACCGAAACCCCGCTGCGCATCGCGTTTCTCGGCGGTCTGAACGAGGTCGGCAAAAACATGACGCTCTATGAGTACGACGGCGATATGATGCTGGTCGACTGCGGTCTGTCCTTCCCCGATCCCGAAATGCCGGGCGTCGATCTGGTGATCCCGGATTTCACCTATGTGGAGCAGAACAAGGACCGGATCAAGGGCATCGTGATCACCCACGGCCACGAGGACCATATCGGCGGCCTTGCCTATCTGCTCAAGACCGTCAACATTCCCGTCTACGGCACGCGGCTGACCGTCGGCCTGATTCAGGGCAAGCTGCGCGAGCACGGGCTGCTCGGCGGCGCAAAGCTCCATGAGGTCGCCCCGGGCGACGTGGTCACGCTCGGCAAATTCACCGTGGAAATGATTCACGTCAATCATTCCATTCCCGACGCGATCGCGCTGGCGATCAAGACCCCCGGCGGCACGATCGTGCAGACCGGCGACTTCAAGATCGACAGCACGCCCATTGACGGCGGCATGATCGATCTCGCGCGCTTTGCCGCGCTGGGCAGCGAGGGCGTGCTTTGCCTGCTGTCCGATTCCACAAACGCCGAACGTCCGGGCTACACCGAAAGCGAGCGCAAGGTCGGCGAATCGTTTGAGGTTCTGTTCCGCAAGGCGGGCAGGAACCGCATCATCGTGGCCACCTTCGCCTCAAATATCCACCGTGTGCAGCAGATCATCAACGTGGCGCACAGCCTCGGGCGCAAGGTCGCCATCATCGGGCGCAGCCTGGAGAATGTGGTGAATATCAGCGCCCAGCTCGGCTATCTGAATATCCCCGATCAGGTGCTGATCAACGCGGATCTGATCAACAAATACCCCTCGGACCGGCTCGTGATCATCACCACGGGCAGCCAGGGCGAGCCGATGAGCGCGCTCACGCGCATGGCTTTTTCCGACCACCGGAAGGTCGAGATCCGCCCGAACGACTATGTGATCATCTCCGCGACGCCGATCCCCGGCAACGAGAAGACGGTCGGCAACGTCGTCAACGAGCTGCTCAAGCTCGGCGCGCAGGTCATTTATGAAAAGATGTATGACGTCCATGTGTCCGGCCACGCCTGTCAGGAGGAGCTGAAAATGATCCTCGGGCTGGTCAAACCTCAATTCTTTATCCCCGTGCACGGCGAGCAGAAGCATCTTTGCAAGCATGCGGGGCTGGCGGAAAGCATGGGCATCCCGAAGGAAAACATCCTCATTGCCGACAACGGCGTGCTCGTCGAGCTCACGCCCGCCGGCATCCGCCGCGGCGCATCCGTGCCCGCGGGCAAGGTGTTCGTGGACGGCTACGGCGTGGGCGACGTCGGCAGCGCGGTGCTGCGGGACCGCAAGCATCTCGGGCAGGACGGCATCATGATCGTCACAGCCTCCCTCGATTACGAAACCGGCCAGCTGATTGCCGGGCCGGAGGTCGTCTCGCGCGGCTTCGTCTACGTCAAGGAGGCGGAGGAGCTGATCGCGCAGGCGCGGAAAGTGGCGGAAAAGACGCTCGAAAACTGCTATTACGGCAATATTACGGATATGAACGCGATCAAAGGGAAGGTGCGCGACGCGATTTCCCGCTTTGTCTATGAGCAGACCAAGCGCAGCCCGATGATCCTCCCGATTATCATGGAGGTTTGATTCCGGATGAAGGTGAAGGGGTTCTGGCACGATCTGGTGCTGATTGCCGTCACGGCGGCGGTCGCCCTGTTGTTTACGGCCATGACGGCGCAGAAGCAGCCGACGCTCGCGCTTGCGGAGGGCTTAGCCTTCGCCGCAGTTCTGCTGTTTGCCTTTTTGCGCGCGTTGACCGCCCGCAAACGTTATCGCCGGTTCCTTCGGCGCATGACGGAGCAGATGGATTATACCGATCAGAAGGTGCTCAGCGCCTATCCGTTTCCGGTCGCTGTCTGTGACGCGCAGGGCACGGTGGACTGGTGCAGCGAGCGGTTTCTGACCGAGATCGCCGGCGGGCGGATCACCTCCGCCGCGCGGATCGAGGAATTCAGCAACGGCGTGCCGCTGCAGACGCTCATCGGCGAGGACGAAACGGCCGTGCAGGTCGGCGAGCGGTATTATTCCGTTTATACCGTGCCGTATCAGGAGGAGGATGAGGAGCGCTGCATCCTGATTTTCCTTGAAAACACCCGTCTGAAGCAGACGGAGCTGGCCTACGTCAGCAGCCGCCCGTATTGCGTGATCGTGGAGCTGGACAATCTCGACGACGTCCGCGGCAATTATCGCGACAGCGAGCGCGCGGAGATCCGCAGCCGCATCGAGGCGGCGCTGGACGCGTGGGCGGAGGGCTTTGACAGCTTTACCAAGCGCGTGACGGACGACCGCTACATGATCCTGACAGAGCAGAGCAATTTCCAGCGGATGGTCGAAAAACGCTTTTCGATCCTCGAAACCGTGCGGAATTTCGAGTATAAGGGCAAACGCGTCGGCGTCACGCTGTCCATCGGCGCGGCGGGCGGCGAAAGCATCCGCCTGAGCGAGCGCGGCGCGCGCAAGGCGTTGGAAATGGCGCTCGGCCGCGGCGGCGATCAGGTGGCCATCCGCACGAAAAACGGCTATGATTTCATCGGCGGCGTTTCCAAGAGCGCCGAAAAGATCAACACGGTCAAGAGCCGCGTCATGGCGGCCGCGCTCGCGGAGCTGATGAAGGCGAGCAGCGGCGTGTTCCTGATGGGGCATACATACACCGATCTGGACGCCATCGGCGCCGCGGTCGGTCTGGCCGCCGCGGCGGAGAGCTTCGGCGTGCCGGCGTATCTGGTGGCCGATCCGGCAAAATCCCTGGCCGGCGCGCTGCTGGACCGCGTGGCGGCGGAGGCGCCGTCGCTGAAGATCGTGCAGCAGGCGCAGGCGCTGGAGCTGATGAACCGGCGCTCGCTGCTGATCGTTTCCGATACGCACGTGGCGTCCTTCATGGAATGCCCGGAGGTGTTTGAAGCGGCGGAGACGCGGGTGATCGTC
>JAFZNN010000009.1 GCA_017550895.1 Clostridia bacterium | reverse complement strand
TCCCCTGTATTACGCCGCGCGTCCCGCGCGGTCGGAACGCCGGGACGGCGTTCCCTACATATCCACGGCGTTCCGCCGTGCGGAGCGCTGAGGGCAGCGCTCCCTACGAAAAAAGCATCTCAGCAATCATCGCAGGGAACGCAGTTCCTGCGGTTCTCCGGTCAAAAACAGGCGCGCTGCAATCCCCGGATCACAGCGCGCCTTTGCGTTCTTCTTCTCTGTTATTTTGTAAAATTCTTTCGCATCGTCAGGATATTTTTGCCGTTGACATGCTGATAATGCAGCTCATCCATCACCTTCTTGACGATGAAAATGCCGTAACCGCCGATGCCGCGTTCCTCTGCGGAAAGGGTGATGTCGGGGTCCTCTTTTTTCAGCGGATCATAGGGGATGCCGCTGTCCGTCACGGTGAGCGTGATGCCTTTCTCGTCGCTTTCGACCCGCACCGTCGCCTTGCCTTTCCTGTCGCCGTAGGCGTAATGCACGATGTTGCTCATGATCTCGTCAACGGCAACCTCGATCTGGTTCTGCACTTTCATCGAGAAGGGCAGCTTCTCCACCAGCGCGGCAACATAATCGATCACCTTTGAGATCTCGTTCACTTCGTTGTCAATGGTGATTTCATTCTTGTCTTCCTGCGCATCTTCCTCCGGCTGCTTCCCGATATACTCAATGCAGAGCATCGTCAGGTCGTCAAACTGCGGCGCGTTGCCCACGAAGCTGTCCACGGCCTCTTTGGTCTTGTGCAGGATGACATCCGGCGCGCAGTCCTTGACGCTGTTGAGCGCGGCCAGGGTTCTGTCCGTGCCGAAAAGCTCGTCGTTTTCGCTGGTTGCCTCCGGCACGCCGTCCGTATAGGTAAAGAGCTTCGCGCCGCGCTCGAGCTGGATCTGATACTCCTTGTATTTCACGCCCTCCATGCCGCCGATGACGAAGCCGTGCCGGTCTTTATACATCTCAAACTCGCCGCCGGGCATCAGGAGCATCGGCTTTTCGTGGCCGGCGTTCGACGCGGTCAGCAGGCCGGTTTCCAGATCGAGAACGCCAAGCCAGACCGTGATGAACATCTCCTCGCGGTTGTTGGAGCAGATCTGATTGTTGACCGCCTCCAGCGCCTCGGCCGGCGATTTGCCGCTCATGACCTGATTCTGGATCAGAATCTTACACATCATCATAAACAGCGCGGCGGGAACGCCCTTGCCCGAAACGTCGGCCACCACCATCGCAAGGCGGGTGTCGTCGACAAGGAAGAAGTCGTAGAAGTCGCCGCCGACTTCCTTGGCGGGCGTCATCATGGCGTAAACGTCGAAATCATCCCGATCCGGGAAGGCCGGGAAGATATTCGGCAGCATATCCGCCTGGATGCGCGTGGCAAGCTCGAGCTCGGCGCCGATGCGCTCTTTTTCGGCGGTAATGGCCGCATTCTGGCTGATATACTCGCGGAGCTTGCCGGTCATATCCACAAAGGAATCCGCCAGCAGCTCGATTTCATCGTTCGTGTGGATATCGATCGTCGGCGTTTTTTCGCTTTCCAGATTCTCAACGATTTCCTCGGTCGCCTTCTGCAGCTTGATGATGGGCTGGATGATCCCCTTCTTTGTGACGTAGTAATACAGCACCATCGTCAGCAGCATGATGCCGGCCACGGGGATGAGCACACCGATCAGGATGCTGCCCAGCGCGCTGTTGATGCCGCGCACGGAAAGATCCGCGGCGATGATGGCCACCACGTTGTCCGCGCTGTCAAGCAGCGGCACGGAAACCGTCAGCGTGGGCGTGCCGTTTTCCGCGTCGACATAATATTGCGCGTCCTCCGTGATCTCCTTGTTGAAGATCTTCTCCGCCTGCTCCTTCGCGCCTTCGCTGTAGGGATAGGTGTCAAGCAGATCCATCGGCTCCTCATCAGGTTCGGCATCCCAGATATAGATGAATTCCTCCTCGCCCGGGATGAGGATATAGAAATACTCGATGTTCGCGTCCTCCGCGCTGGAATCGGCGGTGGCATTCAGGTATTTGCTGATCTCCTCGTAATACGCGTCCTTCTGACCGGTGGAATAGTATTCGCCGACCTTGTCGCCGTCAATGAACTCCGCCGCCGCTTTCACATAGGTCAGAGCGAACGCGGAATACTTCTCGATCAGGACGTTGCGCAACTGAAAGCCCGTGGAGACGCTGATCGACACGATCAAGATCACAACGGTGAAAAACACGGAGATCAGGGTGCGCCTTGTGATATTACCCCTCTTTTTCATAGGCTATTTTCCTTTTGTGACTCATTTTAATCTTTTCCCAGACCTCGGCGAGCAGCATGGCGAGCACGCTGAGCGCAAGGCCGAGCAGATAGGCGGGCACGGGTTCGAGATAGGTGTCGCCCTTGAGGCAGAAGATAAGCAGATCCACGACCCAGAAGACGAGCACCCAGTGGATGCAGTAAATGGTGTTGACGTTCCGGCTCACGCGCTCGATGGGCGTTTTCCATTTCTCCGGAAGGATCTTCGAAACGAAATAGAACGGCATCATCGTGCCGACGGTGGCAAGGATGCAGATGAACGCCTCGACGGTGTGCATATGATAAAACACATTCGCGCCCTCGCCCATCATCATGCCGAAGCCGCCGACGATCTCCCAGATGCAGAACGCAGCCGAAATCAGCAGGCAGATCGGGGAAACGGTCAGATAGAATTTATCCTTATCCTTCAGCCGCTGGTAATAAAAGCCGAAGAGATAGCCGAAGGCATAGAAGATGAACCAGATCAGCAGCGGGAAATCGGAATAAATATAGGGATCGCCCGACTCCGTTTCGATGCCGATGATATGCCCGAGCACCACGTTCAGCACGTTGTTGTGCAGATCCACGCTGCGGAAGAATGTGCCGATCACGCTCATGACGAGCGAAACCGCCAGGATTTTGGGCGGATTCAGCCTGAAACGCAGCAGCAGCGCCATCACCATCATCGCGAGGGCGGCGAACTGCAGAATATCGTTGCCGAAGAAAAGATAAGGCAGCTCCGAAAGGAACTGATCCGCGTTGCCGGTGATCCCGTAGCCGATCAGGGAGGGGATCAGATAGCGAAAGATATTCAGCACGAAGCCCACGATCCAGATCCGGACGCCGCGCCGGAAGAGCTCCTTCGGCGTGGCATGGCGCGAAAAGGCCAGACCGATGCCCATGTAAATCATGAACCGGTTGGGCCCGATCACGCCGCCGACGACGGAATCGAAATAGTAAGGAATGCCCAGCACATCCAGGCCGGGCGGGCGCGTCGCGTCCACGAAAACGTGCACGATCGCAAACCGGTAAATCAGAATGAACCGGAACCAGTCCAGCTCAAACTGACGGCCTGTGTTGCAGGGCTCCTTTGTGAAATACTTGCTCAGCATTCGCTTACTCGATGTTGAGAATTTCTGCAAAACCCGTGAAATCCAGGATCTCCATATTGGTTTCGTTGACGTTGCGGATCACGAAGCCGTCTTTCTTCATCATCTTCTTGTGGAGCGAAAGCAGCAGACGCAGACCGGCGGACGAGATGTATTTCAGATCCTTCATGTCAAAAATGACCTGATCCGCCTGTTCGGTGTCCGCCTCGATCGCGGCGGCCAGCTCCGGCGTCGTGCCGGTGTCCAGTTTGCCGTCAAGGAGCACGGTGAGCACGGAACCATCGATTTTTTTCTCAAAATTCAGCATGATAACAGACCTCCGAATTGAATTGATAGATTGGTTGAAAACACTGTTTCAAATTATTATAGCATAAGGCCAAGTAAAATTGCAACAAAAAAAATCGGCCCCTGTGACATTTCTTTCGGAAAACAGCCCCGCAAGCCGGACGCCGGCTGGGAAAAAGCGGAGCGCTGCCGTCACTTCGCGCCGTGCTGGCGGCGCAGAATATAGGCGACCGCCCGCGTGCCGCGCACGAGGTATCTGCCCAGGTTGCCCCGGATCCCGGTCAGCAGCGGCGAACGGATCCTGGCGTTTTCAAGCGGCCGGTCGACGCGGCGCACCGTGACGTTTTCGCCCGCGAACGGCGCAAGCAGACCGTCGCTCCCCGTGACGAAGGCGCCGTCGGCAAAGGCCAGCAGGTCGTTCATCGCCTCCGGCGCGGGCCGGCAGCCTTCAAACGGGAGCAGGCAGAGCACCGCGCGCTCGGCGCTGCCGTTATAAGACGGCGCGAGGCTCTTGCCCTGCGACGCGATCAGCGTGTAGGTCAGCGGGATCCGGTCGTTCGAGCGGTTCCTGTGGCGCCGCTGCCTGCCGGAAAAGGTGCCGAAGGGATTCATCGTCACCCGCCCGTCCGCATACAGCCGCATCGGGCAGTACGCCATCGAGGAGAGCACGTTGCGCGCGTTGCCCAGCAGCAGGCCGTGCGCGCCGTCCGTCAGGCCGACGCAGCCCGCCGTGAGCTGATTGTTGAAGGAATCGAGCGATGCGTTGCGCGGATTCGCTTCGGCATAGGACGCCGTGCGGAAGGCGGAAACGTCGCCCTCGAAATTCCGCTTGATCACCGAGACCGGGCCGCCGTTGCGGAAGGTCAGCGCGAAGGGCGCCGCCTCCTGCCACTGCATATCGGTATAGCGGCCGAGCGTGGAATTCTCGGTCGAGATCGCGTCGCGCTCCGCCGTGTAGGGATAGCAAACGTCCATGACAACGAAGATCCCCTGCGCCGCCGCCGAGGTGAAGAACCGGTAGCGGAAGCTGCCCTGTTCGCAGGCGCCGGGCAGGCAGATCCTGCCGTGCAGCGCAAGACATTCGCCGCCGAGGATCCGCTCGCCGGTCAGCCCTTCGGTGATGAAATCATAGCGCTTGCCGCCATAGGTGAGATAGGACTGCAAAAACTCCGCGCCGCCGATCAGGCTGCCGTTGCAGACCAGCTGCGCGACGCGGTTCGCGCCCGAGAAAACGAGCGACACGTCGCCGCTTTGCAGCACGCCGCGCGCCTGCGTCTGCGTCCATTGCGTCGGTGAAGCGGTGATTTCGTAGGTTTCCCGCACATCGCGAAAGCGCAGCATCGCAAAGATGCTCTCGCCGTCCATCGGGAGCACGGTGGCAGCTTCCAGCCCCTCCCCGGCGATCGTGACGGCCGCGCCGCCGCTGCAGGCGAACTGCACGCATTGCAGCCGCGTGCCCGAGGTGTTGTGCACGGTCAGACGGCCGTCCGGGCAGACGGTCGAGGCCGTCAGCGCGCCGGCGAGCGCGTTTGCCGCCGTTTCGCGCTGCAGATTCAGCACGGGCGTAGCCAGGCCGAAATGCGTAGTGGAAAGCAGACGGACGCGATCCAGAAACGCGGCCGGGTCCTCCCGCGCTTTTCCGGCGGTGCGGCTGCGCTCGATCGCGGTCCAGATCCTGCGGTTATAAGGCTTTTCCGCCCAGGAGGCATAGCCGGTGAAATTGCCGTCGGCCGTATCCTGCGCGAAGGTGATTTTGCCGACGGGCCCGTGCGTTCTGAGATAGCCGCCCGGCGTATCAAATACGATATAATCAAGATCGGCGACCTCCGTCACAAGCCCGTGCAGGCCGTCGGTATTCGCGATGCGATTGCCGACAAGCGGGAGCTGCAGCGGCTCCCAGAAAACGGCGTCCGCGTCCATATTGATGAATAAGAATAAATCCTGTTTGATCTCGCCGCGCGCCTGCTTTTCGTGCAGCTCCCGCACCCAGGCGCGCAGGCAGCCCGCGTCGCAGACGTCGGCGTTGGAATAGGTCGGGATCACGGTCAGCCCTTCGCCGCCGTATTCAAAGGTCAGCGGATTGAAGGCCTGCGTGTCATCCAGCGGCGGGATCAGCGTCTGAAAGGCGTCAAACGGCACGCAGGAATAATAGAGGCAGAGCGCCTCGACGCCGAGGGCTTTGTAGGTGTGCACCTGCGAGGGGGAAAACATGACCTCCTGCGGGCGGACGATCCGCGCGCAGCGCCCGAACAGATCCCGAAGCCCCGAGCCCTGCGGATTGGAAACGGCAAGGTTGACGGACGCCGCCAGCTCCTCCGGCTCCATCGCGCCGAGCGCGCCGTTGGAATAGCCCATGATGATCTGTTCGTCGCCGCAGTCCGCCGTCCGGCGCTGCATGCCCGCGAGGATATCCGGCGCGTGGGCGGGCAGAATCCGCTCAAGCGAAAAGAAGTTTTCGCAGTCCCACGTGCCCTTGACGGGAATGCCCGCCGCATTCAGCGCGTCGAGCGTTGCGAGAATGCCGCGGATGATGCGCAGATCCGAGCCGAAACCCTGCGCATCCGGCGTGTCGCCGCGATAGGAATGATAACAGTTGACATGGAATCCGTAGGCGATATGGATTTTATGCTGCGTCTGTCGCTGCATCGGCGCCGCTCCTTCCCCGCTTTATTTCAGCCGCCGCGCGGGCTCAGAGGCGGGGCTTGCCCGCCAGAAAGCGCGTGAGCTTGTTCTTTTCCAGCTTCAGATAAACGGCTTTCACCGGCGGCAGAACGGAAAACAGCACGCCGGACAGGGTGAACAGACCGCTGGGATTGACGAATTTCGCGCCCTTCTCGAGCCCCTCGACCATTTTGCGCGCCACCAGCTCCGGCTGCTGCACCGGGAACGGCTTCTCAAAGGGCTTCGGATTCGCCGCCTTGAAAAAGCCGGTGTTTGTCGCGATCGGATACAGGCAGGTCAGCCTGATGTTCTTCGGCAGCTCGTAGCGGATGCCCTCCTGAAAGCCGTGCATGGCGAATTTGGAGGCGGAATAGATCGTGTAGCCCGGGATCGCCATCTTGCCGATCGCCGACACCGTGATGGCAAAGTGGCCGTCGCGCCCGTGGAGATAGTCGCGGTATTTCTCATAGGAATAAATCGGCGAAAAGACGTTGGTTTCAAACAGCCGCGCCGTGCGGTCCCAGTCCACATAATCCACCGCTTCATAATACGGATAGCCCGCGTTCGCGTAGAAAATGTCGATAAAAGGCAGCGCCGCCTGCGCCGTTTCAAACACCGCGTCGACCGCTTCTTTTGAGGAAACGTCGATCTCCATCGGGATCACGTTTTCACCGAAGCCCGTGATGCGGGCGGTATCCTTGTCCACGGCGAGGATTTTGTTCGTCGGCTCGGCGGCAAGGAGCTTCAGCACCTCCAGACCGATTCCGCTGCCGGCGCCCGTGAGCACAACATTCCTGTTTTTCAGCATAACTGATTCCTCCTGTATTGTATTCTGACTGTATTTTACCATAATCGCGCGCAACTGTAAATATGCAATTGCAATCCGGGCGAGAATCATGTATAATAAGGACATAACAAAAACTGGAGGGCTGATTATGGCTTATGAAACGCTGTTTTCCCCGATCCGCATCGGCACCTGTGAACTGAAAAACCGCATCGTCATGGCGCCCATGCTCATGGGCATGGGGCAGTTTGACGGCACGCCGACGCAGAAGCTCATGGATTATTACGAAGAACGCGCCAAGGGCGGCGCGGGCCTGATCATCACCGAGATCACCCGCGTCAACGACGTGACCGGCGCTTCGGCCTTCGCCCAGCTTTCCATGAGCCAGGATGAGAATATCTATTCTTTCCGTCCCTTTGCCGCGCGCATTCACAAGCACGGCGCGAAGCTTTTTGTGCAGCTGCATCATCCCGGCCGGCAGAATCTCGGCCTGCTGATCGGCACGGTG
>JAFZNN010000008.1 GCA_017550895.1 Clostridia bacterium | reverse complement strand
CCGTGGCGCTGAAGGTGCCGACGATGAGCGTTCAGAACTGGGCGCAGTACGTCGCCCGTGTGCTCTCGCCGCGGGGCCTCCAGCCCTGGCAGGTGGCGACGCGCTTCTCGCTCATGAAGGCCACGAACGGCAGCGGAATCGAATATAGCCAAGTGCTGTTTCAATGCGCCGGGCGCGTGGCGGATGAGGAAATCGCGCCGCTCATGGGCGCGCTCTCGCCGATGCTTCCGGGAACCGTGGCGGAGGCGCTGACAGAGGCATAAAAAAAACCGCCCCGGGGCGGCAGGATGGAGAACGCATGTTCATTCTACCGCAACGGGGAGGGTGTTGTCAATGGACATGGAAGCCTTGTCGAAGGCAAACACGGGCCTGATCTACCGGATCGCCCAGCGCTACGCCTATTTCTGCCAGCTTGACCGCGCGGCAGACCTCAACGATCTCATGCAGGCCGGGCACATCGGCCTGTGGAAGGCAGCGGAGACCTACGACCCGAACGGCGGGAAGACCTGGGCAGGCTGGGCGGCGTGGCACATCAAACGCGAAATGCGCGCGCTGCTGGGCCTCGCCTCCGCCCGCCGCCGCGCAGAGCTGGGCGCGGTGAGCCTGAGCGCGCCGCTGGATGACGACGACGGCGACACCATCGGCGACATGATCGCGGACAAGAGCCTGCCGGACGCCTGCGACACGCTCGCCAGGGCGGAGGTGCGGGACAACGTGCGGGCCGCGCTGGATCGCCTGCCGGAGATCGAGCGCGCCGTGATCGACGGGCACGAGCTGCGGGGCCTGGACTTCGACGCGCTGGCCGATGAGATGGGCGAGGCGGCGGAGGCGCTGAAACAGGCTGACCAGCGCGGCATGAAGCATATGCGGCAGGACAAGGCGCTGCGGGCCTACTGGCTCGACCTTGAAACGCGCTTCTACGCGCACAAGGGCGTCGAGGCATTCAATCGGGACTGGACAAGCACGACGGAAGGCGCGGCGCTGTGGCGCGCCGAACGAAGGGAGAAAAATCATGCTGAATTTGAACGAGGCGAAGGAGAAGCAGGGCCTGTTGGTCATCATGGCGGAGTATGAAGGGCTGAAGCTGAACGGCGTGGCGCGCTGCGACCATGTGAACGGCGCGGGCGGCAAGGTGAAGCTGCGGGCGAAGTTCGGGCACGGCGTGAAGGCCATACTCGACTTCGACGACTATGGCGAAGGATGGACGGCGGAGGCGACCGCAGACGAACGGAGCATGAGGTGATGAAGATGCAGGAATACAGACGATGCCGGGCGGAGCGGGAAACGACGATTCGATTTGACGCGGAGGAAAAGACGGCGCACATTTACACCGCCGATCCCGTGTACATCCGCAAGCTGGACAAACTCACCGAGACGAACCCGGAGAGCTACCGCCTGACCTGGACGGAGCCGGGCGGCGGGGCGAAGAAGTACGAAGCACCCGCCCGCCTGATTCGGTTCGGGAAGCCGACCACGGAAGCACAGAGGGAAGCTGGACGTAAGAAGGGCCTGCTTTATGGCTACAAAGCGGTAAATTAACCGGATTCAGATGTGTTTGAGGCTTCGGACGTATAAATCCTTACCCCCCATGCCAGAGGCCAAGAAAACACGCTCACAGGCTTGACTTCTGACAAATGGGCTGATATACTATCATCAGATGCAGAACCTGTTGGCCGAGTAAGCGGGCTTCGTCGGCAGCGCGCTCGGAAAGTCCGGGCTCTGCGTCCATGAACCAGAAGGGTTGAGCTTGGCATTATGGCCACTCGCCGCCGCAGTTATGCAGCTGGTTCTGCCAGACACAGAGGTTGTGCTGTGGGCGATATGGTCATCATTGACCTTCCCACTTGATCCTTCCTCTGTGTCTTTTTTGTCCGTTTGGATCAGGCACAGAAACGGCTTTCCTGGCCGCCTGGCCTTATGCGCCTTCTGGGGACGACCCGTGAAGGCCCAAGGGCGCGAAACGGCGAGAAGAGCCTTCTAGGCCGTCTGACGGCGCGTCAATGAAAAGAGCCCCGCGATGGAGGCTCAGATGTCGCTCAGGGGAACATACTTCCCGGCCTTGTATTCTGCCCGGCCAGCGCGGATGATCTCGCGTTCTTCGTCAGTCAGGTCAGTTTCTACGACGGAGGTTTCATCGGTCAGCAGATGGAGAAGCGGCTTGATGGCCTCCAGCTTTGAATCCGGCAGCCGGTCGATGCAATCCAGTATTTCTTTTCGCAGTTCAGACATG
>JAFZNN010000149.1 GCA_017550895.1 Clostridia bacterium | reverse complement strand
GGCCGTGAACGTGACGGGAACGAGCGGCAGCTGGAGCGCCATTGAGAGCGGCGCGCTCTCGGGCTACGTGATGAGCTCATACCTTTCTTCCGCGAAGCCGGCTGCCGCCCCGACGGCCAGGCCTGACGATACGCCTTCCGGCTATACCACGCTGAAATACGGCGACACCGGCGAGGCCGTGAAGGCGCTGCAGCGAAAGCTCAGGGAGTTGAAATACTTCGGCGGCAACATCGGCGGCAACTATCTCATGCTGACGGAGAGCGCCGTGAAGGCGTTCCAGCGGGAACACGGCTTCACGGCCGACGGCGTCGCCACGCCCGAAGTGCAGAAGGCGATATTCGGCGCCTCGTCGTCCGGTTCGTCGTCCGGCTCGTCGCCCGCTTCCGGATACGCCACGGTGCGCGTCGGCGAGAATACCTACCTGAACGTGCGCAAGGGAGCGAATCTGAACGCGGAGCGCATCGGACGGCTCAAGGACGGCACGCGCGTGGTCATCCTCGCGGTGGAGGGCGACTGGTACAAGATCGAGTGGAACAATCTCACCGGCTATGTTTACAAGGATTATCTCCGGAAGGATTAGAGCCTATGACTTGCACGCATCCTGAAACGATGGGGAAGACGTTGAAGCCCGGAGAACGGCTGGATTCCCTGCAGTATGAGACGCTGCGGATCATCCAGCGCGCCGATGCCTTCCGATTTGGCACGGACGCCGTGCTGCTGGCCGATTTCGCTTCGGCCAGGTGCGGCGACCGCGTCGTCGATATGGGAACGGGCACGGGCGTCATATCGATCCTCATGGCTTCGCGCCAGCCGAAATCTCGTTACGCGGCGCTGGAGATCCAGCCGGACATGGCGGACATGGCCGCGCGCAGCGTGCGTCTGAATGGCATGGAGGATCGCGTCGAGGTGCGCTGCTGCGATTTCCGGGCGGCGACGGCGCTGTACGGCTACGGAAGCTTTTCGCTGGCTGTGTGCAATCCGCCCTACGGCAAGGCGGGCGGCGCGCTGCTCAGCCAGACGGACGCGCGCCGCATCGCGCGCCATGAATCCGACTGCACGGTGGACGACGTGGCCGCCAGCGCCTTCGATCTGCTCCGGACAGGCGGGCGGCTGGCCGTCGTCTTTCCTGCGCCGCGCGCCTTCGAGATGATGTTCGCCATGCGGACGCACCGCCTGGAGCCCAAGCGCGTGCGGACCGTCCACGCGGCGGCGGACCGGGAGCCGAAGCTGGCGCTCATCGAGGCCGTTAAGGACGGCGGTTCGATGCTGCACTGGATGCCGCCGCTCATACTGAACAACGCCGACGGCTCCCCGACGGCTGAATGGAAACGAATCTACCGCGTCGATGAATGACAGGAACGCAAAAGCAGGGCGTCCGCCGCGCAGGCCGGGCGTCCTGTTTCTCTTTTGCGCCGATTGACGGAACGGGCGCGGCGCGGTATAATGGCAAAAACGGAGGATACCGGCGTGAAAAAAGATGCGAAAAGGGACGCGCTCCCGAAAGACAGCCCGCCCCGCGGCGGAATGAGGCCGCTGCAGCGCATGCTGAAAAACAGGAGCGGACAGGTCAGGCTGATGATCGTACTCCTTGCGGCCCTGGCCGTGTACGCGCTGTGCGTGCCCGCGGCGGAATGGCTCTACTGGACGGGCTTCAACGCGCTGCTGAAACTGTGGGGGATAACGGACAGGAACATCGCCCGCGCGCCATGGCCAGTGAGGCAGTTCGCGCGCTTTTCCGGCGTCGTCCTGACGCTCGTTCAGGGCGCGCTGCTGTTTGCGCTGTCGCGCGCCATGACGCGCTTCCTGCCCGGCCGTATGGCGTCGTGGCGGGGTCGGGCGTGCGCGGGCGGCGTGGCGGGCGGCGCGGTTTCGCTGCTGCTGCTGTGGGGCGCGCTTTTGCTGGCCGACAACATGCGGCTGGGTTGGCCGCTGTCGAGGCCGGTCTGGAGCATAGACGCCGCGCTGCTGCCGCTGACGGCCACCGTGACCGCAGTCGCCGGGCTGTGCTGGGGCCTGACGATCTTCGGCTTTCTCGAGCGTCGTCTGCCGGAAGCGTTCGCCGTGGCGCTCGGAACTCTCCTGCTCGCGCCGGTGACGCTGAGCTCGGCGCACATCGACGCGCCGGCTGTTGTCAATACGCTGCTGTGCGGAATGGTGTGCTGCCTTTCGGTCAAAAGAAAAGGAAGCTGGGCGTGGGCCGCGGGCTTCCTGAGCGCGCTGTGGATCATGGAGCGCGCCGTGCTGGGCTTTCCGGGCTTTGACGCGGCGCTGTTTGAAACGTATCCCGTGAATTATTACTGGGTGAACGGAG
>JAFZNN010000148.1 GCA_017550895.1 Clostridia bacterium | reverse complement strand
TCCCGCAGCGCGCCTGATGCTTATCGTCAACCGGCGTTTATTCTCCGTCCCGGAACCAGCCCAGCGCTTCATCCAGCGTTGTGCGGCCGATGTTGTTGTAGGGATTGAGCACGGTGAACACATGCGGCAGCTGTTTGCCCTCTTCACCGCCGAAATCCATCAGCTTGCATTCCGTACCGTGCGCGCGCAGATCCTCCGCAGCCTGACAGGTCTGCGTATGCGCGAGCACATCGCCCGCGCTGGTGATCAGACAGGTTTTCGGCAGGGAGGCAAACGGCAGGATCGCATCAAAATTCATGTAGGGGAACGTCGGCTTATCCTTATAATCCGCGCCCCACATCTTCGGCGTATACAGGCCCATCACGCCCTTGCAGTTCATATACGCCACGGGCGAGGTCAGCAGCAGGCCCTTGAACTGCAGCCCGTGCGCCTGCGTGCCGAAGATCGACCGCAGCTGCTCGGAGCCTGTGAGAACGGCGAGATAGCCGGCGAGCATGCCGCCCGCGGAGTCGCCGGTGAGCAGGATGTCGTTTCTGTCCGCCGGGAACTCGGCCAGATGCGCGTCGATCCATTGCAGCGCGCACATCAGATCCCGCAGCTGCACCTCCGCCGTGATATCCGGCACGAGCGGATAGCTGATGTTGAAGACCGTGTAGCCGCGCGAGGCGAGCGCCAGGCAGTAGAGCTTGTTCAGCTCCTTATCGCCGTACATCCAACCGCCGCCGTGCACATCGATGATCACCGGATTCGGCGCAGCGGAGGCCGCGGGATAGTAGACGTCCAGCAAATGGTAGCGGCTGCCGTCCGGCAGATACGGGAGATCGCACTGCTCCGTGACGCCCTCCGGCGGCGTCTGCGTCGCATGGTTCGCGTCGTCGCTCTTTGCTGTGCGCAGCCAGAGCAGCTGCAGCAGGCGCACCACCGGATCGCGCATGAGCCGGCGATCCTGCTGCGCTCCATAATCATGGGCGTCGGAGACCAGCATGGCGCCGATCGGCACGAACGGATCCTTCCCTTCCCTGCGCGGGCGCGTCAACACGCCGACGGCGACGCACAGCGCCGCGGCCAGGAGCAGCAGAATCCCCAGGATAATCAAAAACACTTGCATACCTTCACCTTCCACTCAGTTATTCATTCATCGCTTTTCAGCGTTAAACTTCGATGCGCGTCCTGCTCACGCCATAGGCGTCCTTTGTGACGATGATCTGCCGGTCGATCCGCGCTTTCAGCTCCGGCCGATGCGAAATCAGGCCGATCAGGCAATTGCTGTTTGCCAGGTCGTTCAGCGCCTCGATCACCTGCGAGACGGAATCCTCGTCGAGCGTGCCGAAGCCCTCATCCACAAACATGGTTTCCAGCTGCACTTTGGAGGCAGACTGGATCACATCCGACAGGCCGAGCGCGAGCGAAAGCGACGCTTTGAACTGCTCGCCGCCGGACAGGCTCTTGACGCTGCGCTCCGTCCCGTTGTAATAGTCGATCACATTCAGATCCAGCCCGCTCTGCCCCCGCTTGTTTTCGGCGTCGACCGCGCGCACGAGCTTATACTGCGCGTGCGTCATCACGAGCAGGCGGGTGTTGGCGTGATCGATGATCCGGTCGAAATAGGCCGTCTGGACATAGGTTTCCAGCTTGATCTTCTGCTTTTGGTTCAGATCACCGTTGGCCGTGCGGGAAAGCTCCAGCATCCAGCTGCAGCGCGCGGCCATGCGGCTGTATTCCTCAAAGCGGCGCCGGATCCGTGCAGCGGCGTTCTGATTGATCGACCTGCGCAGCTGCAGCGCATCGCGCGCTGTGACCGCCGTCTGCTTTTCCGCCGTCAGCGTCTGCTTTTTCTCCTGCTCCGCGGCAGAATCCGGCAGCTTTGCTTCCCGGATCTGCGTTTCAAAATCCGCGATCGTCGTGCGCAGCGCAAGCAGCGCCGCGTCCGAATCCCGCAAATTAGTCTCCGCCTGCTGCGCCGCGCCGCGCAGGGCTTCCGCCTGCTGCGTGAGCGTCTGCAGCGTTTCCCGCGCCTTTGCCGGGCTGTCATAGGTCAGCTGCGTTTTCTCCTGCGCGAGCTGGGCGGTCTGCGTTTCGAATGCCGCCTGCAGCCCCGCGATCGACTGCTGCAGGGCAGACTGCGCGTTTTTCTGCGCTGTCAGCGCTGTTTCCGCCTGCGGCAGCTCTGCGGCAAGCTGCTGCTTGCGCGCTTCCCGCTGCTCCTCCTGCGTGATCTGCTCGGTCAGCGCACGGATCGTTTCTTTCGCTGCGGCAACGGCGTCGGCCGCGGCCGCTTCCGCCTGCGCCGGATCACAGGACGGCAAATGCAACGCGCGCAGCCGGTCTGCGTCCTCCTTCTGATGGGCTTCCTTCGCGAGCAGATCGCGGCAGCCGATCGCCTGCGCATCCCGCGCATCCCGGCAGTGATTCGCTTCTTTCTTCAGCGCTTCCACCTGCTGCTCGGTCGGCGCATCCTCCGCGAGCGCGGCAGGCTGCGGATGATGCAGCGCGCCGCAGACCGGGCAAGGCGCATCCTCTGTCAGCGTTGCGGCAAGGATGCCGGCCTGCGCGTGGAGATAGCGCGTGTTGCCGTCTTCATACGCGCGGTTCGCCGTTTGGAAAGCCGCTTCCTTTTCCCGCAGCAGATCCTGCGCCGCCGCAAGCTCCCGCCGCGTTTTCTTCAACTGCGTCCATTGCGTCTGCAGCGCGGAAAGCCCTTCCAGCGCCGCGCGCGCTTTTTCTTTTTCTCCGCGCAGCCGCTGTTTCTCTTCGCCTGCGTTGCCGAGCGCTTCCAGCTCCTGCCGCAGGGAGCGCAGCGCCGCTTCCCGCTGCGCGATCTTCTGCGCCGCAGCTGCTTCCTGCGTTTTTTTGGTGTTCAGTTCCTTCTCGGTTTCTTTGCAGCGCTGTTCCTTCGCCGCGAGCGCGTCGTAGCGCGGCAACGCGGCTTCGAGCGCATGGATCTCTTTTTCGAGCGCCGTGCGCGCGGGCACCTGCGCTTTTTCTTTTTCAGCAGCAGCAAGGCAGGCGGCATTCCGCTGCGTTTCCTGCGCTAGCTGCGTCTGCTTTTCGGCAAGCTGCGCTTTCATTTGCGCAATCTGGTCGATCCGGCCGAGCGCCTGCTCGGTCCGGGACAAGGCCGTTTCCAGCGTCTGTATCTTCGAATTCAGCGCGTCAAGCGCCGCCTGATCCTCCGCGTCGATCTGCGCAATCAGCGGCAGAATGCCTTCCGCCTGCACCAGCTGCGCCTGCTGCTCCCGCGCGAGCGCCGCTGAAAATCCGCTGCTCTCATCGCATTGCAGCTCCTGCACATGCTGCCGGATCTCGTCGCTGAGCCCCTTGCAGGCGCGCTCAAGCTCGTTTGCTTCCTCTCGCAGCGCAGTCTGCAGCCGGTCATAAATCTGGGTGTCAAAAATCCGCGCAAAGATCCGTCTGCGCTGCTCCGAATCCGCCAGCAGAAGCTTGAGGAAATCCCCCTGCGCAATCATCGCGACCTGCAGAAACTGATCGCGGTCGATGCCCAGCAGGGCAATGATCGCCCGGTTGACCTCGTCGATCTTCGTCTTGACACTGCCGTCGGGCAGCCACAGCTCGGCATTCGCCTTCTGTTTCGTCGTGCCGCCGCCCTTTTTGGCCGGCCGCTCATACTCCGGATTGCGTTTTACGGTATAGACTTCGCCGCGATAGACGAAGGTCAGCGTCACCTCGGTCGGCGTTTCCGGCGATGCATACTTGGAACGCAGCATTCTCGCGTCCCGGTGGTCGCCGCTGGCCGCGCCGAAGAGCGCATAGGTGATCACATCAAAAATCGTCGTCTTGCCCGCGCCGGTGTTGCCGGTGATGATATAGAGCCCGCTGCTGCCCAGCTGCTCGAGATCGATCGTCTCCACACCGCCGTACGGCCCGAATGCGGACATCTGCAGCTGCAGCGGTCTCATACGCTCCCCTCCTTGAGTCTTTGCAGCATCGCCGTCACATACGCCTGCTGCTCCTCGCTCATCGGCCGGCCGTTCTGCAGCTCAAACAGCTCCGAAAACAGCTCAAGCTCGGATTTTTGCCCGACCTGCTCCGCGGTATCCACGCGGCTGTCGGTGCGGGTGCGGGTGTTGTCGTAGGTCAGCTCCATCAGGTTATGATAGACTGTGCGCAGATGGCCGATCGCATTCGGCAGAAAGCCCTCGTCCGTGAGCGTGATCTGCACATAATCCTCCTGCAGCGTCGTATCCGCGTAAAAGGAGCGCATCATCAGTTCATCAAAGCTGCCGCGCAGGCAGACCATCTCCCGCTTCGGTTTCAGCGGCTCGGTGCGCACCTGCAGCTGCCCCTTCTCCCCCAGTTCGATCAACGTGACGGATTTGACGCTGTTCGCCTCTGAAAAGGCGTATTTCAGCGGCGCGCCGCAATAGCGGACCCTGTCGGAGCCGCAGCGCTGCGCCCCGTGGATATGGCCGAGCGCCACATAGTCGAACGCCGCAAACACCGACGCGTCCACCGCGTCCGTGCCGCCGACCGACAGCTCCTCCGAGCCGGCGCGTGCGGCGCCTGTGACGAACTGGTGCGTGATCAGCACGTTGCGCGCCGCGGGATCCACCGCCATATGGTCAATGGCCGTGCGCACAGCGTCCGTATAGGTGCCAATTTCCGCCTCGGGAAAGGCCGCGCGCACATGCGCGGGCTTCACAAAGGGCAGCAGATAGAAGTTGACCGGACCGGCGGCATCCCGCAGCGTCACCGGCGTGACCTGCCCGTGATACACGGGCGAGAGATGCAGACCGACCGCGCCGAACTGACGGGCGCCGAAAGCGATCCGCTCCGGCGAATCGTGGTTGCCGCTGACGATCAGGACCGGCACCCGCCGCACGGACAGATGAAACAGGAAATCATCCAGCACCTGCACCGCTTCGGCGGAGGGAACCGTTTTATCATAGACGTCGCCGGCAATCAGCACGGCGTCCGGCGCTTCCCGATCGATCAGCTGCAGGATCTGCGCAAGGATGAATTCCTGATCCTCCAGCATGGAGAACCGGTTCACGGTCTTGCCGATATGCAGATCAGACAAATGCAGCAGCTTCATGCGGTTTCTTCCTTCCGTGATTATTGAAAAAGGACGCCCTTCGGCATGGGCTGGCCTGCCAAAGGACGTCCGGCATCCGTTAATACTCTTTTACGTAAAACAGCTCGAGGATCATCTCAAACAGCGCGGTTTTATCCACGTGATATTCCGCGAGCTTGGGCCCCTGCACATAGGTGCCGGGCACGGTTTTGTAATCCGTGATCGCCACATGATTGCGCAAGGCCGTCGTCGCGGCGTAGGTGACCTTATCCAGCGTGATATCGGTCACCACATAGGGCATCGCCTCATTATACAGCTTGCTCACAAGCGAGAAATCCTTCCGGACCAGCTTGAGCGTCTGGGCGAGGAAGGCCTCCATATACTGCTTCTGCCGCGCGCGGCGGGCCGTGTCGGCGTCGAGCTTGCTCATATCACGGTCGCGGACATACGCATCCGCGTCTTCGCCGCGCAGGGTCACCGTTTCGCCCGCTGTGAAGCGGCCTTCGGTTTCCAGGCAGGTCAGCGTGACGCCGCCGATCGCATCGTTCAGCGCGGGAATGCCGTCCATATCCATGGCCAGATAATAATCCGCGGGGATGCCCATCAGAAGCCGGTTGATGCTGACCATGGTGTTCTGGCAGCTGGATTCCTTGCCGTCGCCGTATGCGTAGGCCACGCAGATCTGCTGCTCCTTGATATCGATATAGCCGCCCTCAACGTCATAGGTGTTGATTTCCACCATCGTATCGCGCGGGATCACGACCACCTTCATCGCGCTGGACGACGTGTCATAGAGCACCAGCGCCAGCGTATCCGCCTGGCCGCCCGTGCCGACCTTGCCGTAATCCGTGCCGAGCGTTTCCTTATCCACACCGATCAGAACAAAGGAAACAATGTCTTCATTGAAGGCATAGATTTCTCCTTTGTATTCGATCCGCTTGCCGGAATCATGCACCACAGGCGCCGTATCATCCGAAAGGCCGATGCCCTCCGCCTCCAGGTTCAGCTCGTTATCCGGGTGCAGACTGCTGCGCCCGCGCAGCCAGATGCCGCCGAAGACGCCTGCGACGATCAGAATCAGCGCCAGCAGCAGGATCAGTACCACACGCAGCACCTTTCGCCCCTTGCTGATCTTTTCCCTGCGCTGCTTCTTCTCCCGGGCGATCAGATTTTTGCGGATCTCTTTCGGGTATTCGATATACTTAAACCGTGACCACATCGTTGATCAACACTCCGTTTACTAAATATCTGGCGCTTCCGCCGCTGCGCGGCTCCGCGCAGGTGGAAAGCACCACGATCTCGCTGCCGGCATCCAGGGTGACGCCGTCGCGGACATTCCGCTCAAGCACGGCGGGATCGAGCAGCATCTGCTGAAACTCCGCGAGCACCTGCGCATCCGTGAAATCATAGGAATTCATGATGTGGCGATCGTCAAAGGTATGCGCCGAAATCACCTGATACACCAGAATATGACCGGGGATGAAAATATAAAAAATATCATGCGCATCAAAGAAGGCCGGATCCTGAAAGTTCAGCAGCTCGCTGAACATATCCCCCTTGTCGGTGTTGTGGCCGTAAACCACGGTCACCGGATCGGTGAATTCCTTGGCGTTGACGGACTGCGTGAAGATGCAGCCCCGATAGCTGCTTTGCCCCTGCCAGGTGCGCCGCAGATAATAGGAATCGCTGATCCCGCTCTGCACTATGGGGTAATCGATGTTGGTGCCCGGTACCCGGATATAGGCGTAGGCCTCCCGGTTGACGGACTGAAAAGCAGCAAAATCCACGGGATCCGGATAAGCTGCTCCCGCCGCCGTCGTTGCGTCGGGCAGCTGCGTCACCGGCGCCGCGGTCGTCGGTTCCGGCGACGGTTCCCGCCTGCAGGCGCAGAGCAGCGCAAGCGTCAGCGCGAGCAGCAGACAAAGCGCGATTCGGATTCGATTCTTCATAAGCACTCTCAATCACAAAGCACGCCGCTTTTAAAAAGGGAACCTCGGAAAGGTTCCCTTTTGACTGCAGCGTTCAGTTTTCTTCGGCGGATTTTTTCTTCGTCACGGCAACGGCGCAGACGGCCGCGGCCATCAGCAGACCGGTTGCCGCAAGGGCGGCCAGATGCGGCTGATCGGCAGCCATATCCGGCGAGGTCGAAGATTGATCGGAGGAAACCTCCCGATCCCCGGTGTAATTGGGGCTGAAGGGATCATCCGCTCCGTTATTGTCGAGTTGAGTCGGCATCACATTTTTCGTGGTTCTGCCGCTATCCCCGGGAGAGCCGGGCTCACCGCCGCCTCCGGTCGTAGTGTCCTCTTCACCGCCGCCGCGGCCGGAACGCGTGGTATAGGTGGAAGCCTCCGGGCTCGGCGCCGCCGACGCAACCGCGGCAAAATTCACAAACACAAGCGCAGCGCAAAGTATCAGCGCGCAGATCGCAAGCAGTTTTTTCATCTGAATTCCCTCCGTGACATTATATATAGCTATTCTATCATATAGAATAGACAATTGCAAGAGCAAGTTTTAAAAAAACATAGGATTTCTTCGGCAAAGATGATTCAAACCCATCACGGAATCATTCCGTACTGCCGCAAAAGCGCAGCGCGGCGGTCGGCCGTATCCAGCGCGCGGGAAGAATCGTGATCGGACACCGCATACCGCAGCAGGCGCGAAAGATAGGCAACGGGCAGCAGCCAGCCGTGTTTGTTTAAATACGGATACCTTCTTCGCATGCGCTCCCGCGGCGGAAACAGCGCGGCCAGTCTGGTGGGCCGCTTTCCCGCAAGCGTGGCGGCATACTGCTGAAAGGTCAGCGCGCCGGACTGCAAATGGTCCTTGTTTTTGGAGCCGTAAATCCCGCCCTGCATCACATCCTGCAGCAGGGCCGCGGCGTCCGTTTCGGCGCAGAACTGCGGCGCGTCAATCTCAGAAAGCGGCAGACCGAAATACTGCCCGCCGATCACCAGCACGGCGTTCAGGAAACCCGTCAGCCGCACCGTTTCACAGGCGGCGAACAGCGCCCGCCAGTCCACCGGGCAGGCGCGCGCAAACAGCGCAATATCCGCAATCTGCCGGATGCCGACGCCGGAGATCAGAAAATGCTTGTAGGCATGCAGCACCAGATAAAGCAGATGCTGCTGCGGCGCGGGGCAAAACAGCGTCGTCCGCCCGATGCAAAGCGGCATCGGCGCGGCAAACAGATCGCCGAGCAAGGCGTTGAAGCGGGCATAGACCCCGTCATCCTCCGGAAACATCGAGCGATGCAGCTCGATCCTGCAGCCGCTCTCCGCATGAAAATAGCCGACCTCGCCGTCCTTGGGCGTGCCGACGGCAGTGAAGCCGAGCGATTCGAGCACTTTTGTGCAGGCGGAAAAGGCCGACGGCTGCACGAGCAGATCCTCATCGGCGGAGATCCGCAGATCGAAATCCGGATACAGCGCGCGGCAGACGATCCCCTTCACGCAAAGCGGCGTCACGCCCGCTGCCTGCAGCGCACGGCAGGCCCGCAGAAACTGCTCCGTTTTTCGCGTCTGCACAACCACCTGCCCGAGCGCCTCGGTCCGGACCGCTTCCTGCGTTTCCGCCGGAAGCGGCTGCCCCGACTGGAGCAGCA
Organism: Clostridia bacterium; assembly: GCA_017550895.1. Lineage (GTDB taxonomy): Bacteria > Bacillota > Clostridia > Oscillospirales > Acutalibacteraceae > CAG-177. The sequence goes on along the minus strand of JAFZNN010000148.1, from coordinate 33,498 downwards.
CCTGCGCCGTCATCGGCAGGATCTTATGCCGGACTGACACCCGGACAAATTCCTGCGGATCCTCCACGGCCTGCGTCATCGGCGTTTGCATCAGATAGGCGGAGAAGGCCGTCAGCACCGCGTGTTCGGCTTCGCTCAACTGCGCGCGCGCAGCGGGCCGCTGCTTTTTCATCCTTCGTTTGGACAGCAGATGCATCACGGTCACGGAAAGCGCCGCGCCGCAGGAATCCATCAGCACATCCAGCAGCTCGGCCGCGCGGCCGGGAACGAAGATCTGGTGCGCCTCATCGGAAACCGCATACAGCAGACAGACCGCAAACGCCGCGATCCCGCGCCAGCCGCGGGAGAGGCGGAAAGTGGAGAAAAACAGATAGACCGGCACGGCCAGCGCCGCGAATTCCAGCATATGCGCCGCCTCGCGCACCAGATTGTTGAGCGTGCGCGCCCCTTCCGGCCCGCGAAAGAAGAAGAGCAGGAGCGCAAAGCGGATGCTCAGCCTGTCCGAATCCGATCCGGGCTGGGAGGAAAGAATGAAAATCACGCACATCAGCGCCAGCGCGGCAATCGCCGCACCGACGCGCAGATATTTGGTTTTGGATTGAGATTCATTCATGACGGTGTTTTGATAACAGACAGAAAAGCAGACAGGCGCTCGCACCGAACGCGGCGCCGACGACATTGCTGAGCACGTCGTCCGTCTCGCAGCGGCCAAGCGCAAAAGCATATTGCACGGCTTCGATCGCGACGGAGAGCGCCAGCGCGATCAGCACCGCAAACAAAGCGAAGCGGGGCGCGGACTTGCCGGCCGGCACGAGCGCAAACGGCAGCGTCAGCCCGAGCGGCACGAACAGCAGCACATTCATCAGCAGCTCGCGATACATCTCGCGCTGCTCCTTCGCTTCCGCAAAGGACTGCAGCGGCGTCAGGATCACCTCGCGCTTGCTCCCGTCGGGGCGCAGCACGGTAATATAAACGATGCCCGCCAGCGCAACCAGCGCCAGCACGGCGTTGAGCGCCCGCACCGCCCTGGGGCTCGCCTTGGCAAGCAGCCGCATCATCAAACCCCAGACCGGCCCGATGAGCAGGATCCCGATCGCCGTTTCAAGCAGAGGGAGACGGTAGATATACCAGAACAACATATTATTTGACAACCTTATGCATGATTCTATAGAGGATATTATGATGCATCAAATGGAAAGCATCCGCTTTTTCCTTCTGCGTGGTCAAATAATTGCGCTTAAAGCTGAAATCCGCAATCCGCTTTGCCTGTTCGATCGGCTGATCAATAATATGATACAGAAACTCTTCCAATCCTTCGGATGTGAAATTACGTGGAATCTGACGATCAATAAAAATCGGTTCGGACAGGATTTTATGATACAGCTGCGGATCATTGTCGACTTCTTTCACATACGCAACGACCTGTTCAAGAGAGGCAAAATCATGGCAATTGATAAAGGATGCGGGGTTGAAATCATTTGAGATATATCGATTTCCCCAGTAGATCGGAATTGCGCCGGAGCGAAAAGCGTCCAGTATTTTTTCTGACGTGTATCCGTCGGAAGAGTCATTTTCAAATGCGATACAGAACTTATACTGGCTTTGAAACGCAATTTTGTCTTCAACCGGTCCGCCGACATTGTTCAGAAATCTGCCGCCGGATGCAACAGGTTGATACGCTGAAAGAAGATGAAACATCTCTTCTCTGCGCGGATTCGCATTTCCGTTTGAAACAACGAAGCTGCAGAAACCTGTTTTCCGCGCCGCTTGTTCGACCGCGGTTTCGTGGACCTCAACCGCCTTCTTGACATTATCGGCAATTGCGAAAAACGGGAAGCGCAGATATCTGTCGCCGAAGGTCAGATGATCATAAGCAATGCCGTAATCATAGAGATTAAAATCCGGGGTCAGATCCTCACCGGTCCAGAAAATCTTTACGCAATCATGATATTTTAAACTCTCATCGCCAAAACAGCTGCAAATCAGATAATCCGGTTGATCGGAAAACTCGACATCGTATTTTTTGCGAAGTGCGCGGATGATGAAGTTGTTCTCTTCATTCCACGCGGGGAAAAAGTCAACGAATTTTATTCGAATCGTTCGCATCTGATCATCCTTTCTTAATGAATCACTTCCATACATCATAACTCAATCAAACAGCAGCGCGCTGTTCCATACATCCACAGGAAAATCCTGGAACACAGACTTCAGCCGCGCATGCAGCGCTTCCCGCTGCACGCCTTTTTTCAGTATGACCTGCAGGAACCCGCCGCCGCCTGCGCCGCAGACAAAACGCCCGTCAATCAGGTCGTCCGCGGAATTGAAAATCAGATCGATCAGCGTATTGGTTGATTCCGGATTGATCTGATTGCTGAACGTCAGGTGCGTATTCAGCATCGCAGCGAAGCCGTCCACATCCCCGCGCACAAGCGCGTCTTTCATATCCATAGCCAGCTGACGGATGGCGCGATGCGCCTGCACGCTTTCCGGTTCATTGCCGACATAGCGGCTGATGACATCGCGCAGCAGATTGCGCGCCAGTCTGCGCTGCCCGGTATAGATCAGGCAAAACCGTTCGTTCAATTCGGCTTTCGTCTTCTCAGACAAAACAACCGGCTCCACCCGGACTCTCTGCATCACACCCGGTTCACTGGTAATCAGCTTCACGCCCGGCGTCAGACCGCCGACCTGATCCTGCCAACCGCCGCCGGTCGACATGATCTGCTCCATGGCGAGCACGTGGTGATAAAGCATGTCCTGCGTATAGGCGACGCCGAAAAAGTCAAACACAGCCTTCACACAGGCGGCCGAAAGAATGGAGGACGTGCCGAGACCGCTGCCCTTCGGAACATTGGTCACTTCGGAATGGATTTCAAACCCGCCGCCGATCCGGGACAGGATCGCAGAAAGATTGCCGCTCTCTTTCGGCAAAACGCCGCAGGCCGCAAGGCAAGCCTTCTGAAGCGCAAACGGATCGTAGGGGTCGCCGAACTGCTGCAGCGGTTCGATCGTCTCAAACGCACCGAAGGCATTGAGATCACGTGAAACGAGGACAATTTTCTGCTCCGGAATTCTGTTGATCGTCACGCTGACCGGATACTGCCCGTCCAGGAGGATCGCACAATTCAGGACCGTGCCGCCGTTTTCGATGCAATATGGCGGCGTATCCGTCCAGCCGCCGCCCCAATTGACGCGCAGCGGCAACCTGACGCAAACATGATCACGCGCGATCTGAAGCCGGTCATTCAAACGCAGCGTTTCCAATGAGCTTTGCAAAACGGTATCCGAAATCATCGAAAACCATGTTTTCTGCTCCGATTGTTGATTGAGCGCAGCATCCGTAAACCGATGAAGACGAATTGCCTTGGCGAATTGTGACGCATCATGAAAATCAAAATCAGCAATCTTTCTTTCGAGCCATCGTTTTTGCACAGCGGATAAAGCGTTTCCGGATAGAACGCCTTTTGCATCCGTCGCGGGCCGGCCTTCCTCGATCAGCTGCTCGATCCGGAACATCCGCACCAGATCATCCATGCGGCGGAACCAATCGATCAGCGCCTGCGGATCCGCATTGGTAAAGCCGGAGCGCATCGACGTTTTTTCTGCGCTTCGCCAAAGCGCGGCGTCGCCGTCGCCGGTCACAAGAAGGCGGTGAAGATTCAAGGCCGCGTCAACGGCCTGCGGAACCGAGTCACAGATCGGATAAAGCGCCGCTTCCCATAACGAGTCCGCATCGGTCAGTCCTGTTTCGGAAAGCGGAATACCAAAGATCCGATCCTGCTTCGGATTGTCGTCAATCCCATAGATTCTGCAGACAAACCGGCCGTCCGTCTGCTTGAGGCAATGCAGCGCGACCCGGTCGGGAACCGTTTCATCGTGAATATCGACACAGGAAAGCAGGCAGCCGTTGCCGACAACCGCCCGGTGATGAAGATAGGAACACTCCAGATAACAGCCTGCGCCGATCTGCGCGCCGCTGCTGACGACGCTGTTATAGGCCGCCACATCACCGCTGACACAGGAATGGACCTGATCATTCCAGCCCTGCAGCTCAAATGCACGCCACCCGCCCTGCATCAGCGCCATAATCTCTTTCGTCGTGCCGAAATGGACAAACCGTGCAGGAGAAAGATGCAGCAGCTTCAGCCGATAAGGCCGCAGCGTTTTCCAGAGAACCGTTCTTGCGGAACGAAGCGCGTCATTCAGCACGCCCTCCGGCGCTTCCTGATAAAACGCTTCCAAGGTGGAATCCTCCGCCAAAGGATAAAGGAAATCCGCATAAAACGACAGGCGCGTATCCGGATGAATGAAAGCGTTCACCCCGGACGGCGTGCTGACCAAAGAATAGAGATCCTCCAAAAGATCCGGCGCCAGCAAAACCGCACCGGTATCGATCGAAACATACCCCTGCGCATTGACAGCGCCGCAGGCCTGCAGCGTTTCCGCGCTCTGCTTATGCAGAAAGCGCGCAACATTGCCGTTTTCACCTGCAAGATAAACACCGTGGTTCACCGCTGTTTCGACGCGTTCCTTAAACGAGATTGCGGCAGCGCCGGAACCGGAGAAATCGACCTGCAGCGGATTGAAAAGCAGCAGCACATCGCCGGACATGACAAGCATGCCTTCGCGAAACCGTCCGGGCAAACTGGCAATGGAAATCATGCATTCATCAAACAGCGAGGAAGGGCAGCCGTCGGGAAGCAGCCGCGGTACGGGCGAAAACAGCTTGCCCATCGCGGAATAGTTCGGCGTGCGCTTGCCGTCTCCCCCGCTGTGCAGAACCGCAACCCTGCGGCCGGAAAAGCCGCCATAGGTTTCCTTGATATATCTGATCACGGCCAGCGTCGCGCCGCCGGAACCGACACGCTCCCCGTTCGGATCGGGAATCACAACAAACTCCGTTTGTGCCGGAAGCACTCTCTGGCGCAGCTGCGCGCGAAAAACCTCCGCCTGGTGTTCATTCGAGGCGGTGAGCACAATCAGATCAAAATGCGGGAACAACGGATCGTTTTTCGCGCGTTCGTAATCCGCCTGCGCATCCAGATAGGACTGCTGAAGGAACAGAGAAACAAGCGACTCCTTATTCAGTTTTTTCATTTCCTGTTTCATCATCGTGTAATCCTTACTTTGTGAGCTTCAACGCGATGCGCAGAATAACGCCTGCAGATCCTCCGCAAACAGTGAAAAAACTGTCATACTGCTGACGGCGGCAATACAGCATTAATCGCCAGCACCGCCTTGGGGCTCGCCTTGGCAAGCAGCCGCATCATCAAACCCCAGACCGGCCCGATGAGCAGGATCCCGATCGCTGTTTCAAGCAGAGGAAGACGGTAGATATCATAATAAAGTTGAGATAATGAATTCATATTCATAACATTGCATTGTGGACGGGGAGGTGAATACTCGTCTTCATTAAATCAGATAAAGGGTTTATCATTATCACAATCGTATAAATCCTGCTCATAGATTTCAGGTAGCGGCAAATATCGAAGCTTATAATCATCTACGCCTCTTGACAAATCAAACACAGTGATGTCTCCTGTATTGATTTCTTCACAGAGGAACTCATAAATCATCAATAACCCTGGATTATATTCTTTATAGTCTTTGTTATGGATAAGGGTTGGGACGATACAATATCGCCTTTCGTTTCTTAAGCCAATAAAAAAAGCTGCCATCTGATTGTCAATAATATATTTTACATAAACGAAGTCTTTGTTTTTTGAGAATCTGAAAAGCGGATCAGTTATTGTATCTCGAAGATACTGCTTTATTCTAATTAAAGCGTTTCCGTTTTCATTCTCAATTCTTAATCCCCAATCTTTCTTTCTTTCCTTTTGAAGATCATTCAGCAGGCACTTTTCATTATTTTGGAATTTGTAACCGAAATGGATTTCCAGTTTTGAAGCGACACTGTTTCTGCGCATTCTGTTATAGCTTGTTCTAATCGTTTGCCTTACACTTTTCGACAAGTTTTTGTCAAGCTGCTCTTTTGTTTGAGGAACTGAACAACGTACACTTCCTCTGCTGAAAAAAACTTGAAAAGCATTATTTCTATAAAGAAATGAACCAAATCTTGTTTCCCTGGGAATCTCTCGAAAAGCCAGTTTATGGTTGGGATATGATTGATACAGATAATTCAGTATTTCATTAAACTCTTCGTTTTGTATATCCTTTGCATAAATGAAATTCAGAAGTCCGGTCTTAGTGTACCCCCCCCCAATCATAATTGGTTCGTTCTGGTTGTTCGGTACAGTCAGCGGAGCGATCACTCTGATCGACCCGTTTGAATCAAAGCAAGCCACAAAAAGATAATCATAGTTCTGTTTGTCTGCCCTTAATAACTTATAGCGAGAAAACAGATTTCGATTCCATTCGTAGGATTGATATACCGACATCTCTTGGTTGGAAGAATAAAGGTCTATCCACTCTTTTTTGACTTTTGAAATTTGATGAAACGTTTTTATCATGACTAAAACTCACAATCATTATCTGTATTTTTCTGGCAAATGAATCATTTCACCAAGTTTATAATTATACTCATCCGGTTCCAGCAGCATACGGCCGCCGCAGTGGAAGAATGTCAGTTCTCCAAAATAGATTTGGTTGTTGGCATAATTAAAATCCACGCGAAGAAACGGAATCCCTTCTGACAGTATTTCTGCCAGTTTTATCATTTCTTCAAAGCGTTCGGGTTTTGACTGAATCCGATCGCTGTTTGGGTATCCGGCTTCCCGCATTTGAAGATACTCAAATTCCGGTGAGTAAAAATCTGTTTTTGTTCCGGTCTCGCTCCTGCGTTCAGTATTGGATTCCAGCAACTTCACCTTGCCATCGAAACAGAAAAACTTATAATCCACAAGATCATGTGTTTGCTTGTCCTCCAGATACTGTTCAATAATAATTCGGGGTTTCACATTCTTATATGGCCATTCTCTGCTGAGATAAAACTGTTTTCTGGCAAGGCCGGTCTCAATTTTAGCTTTTGCCTTTTGCACATCCAGTTTTGTTTTGTCCGTGCAAATCACATAACTGCCGCTGTCATGCGTGCATTTGATTACGAACTGATCCGGAAGCGCGGAAAAATCAATTTCATCCCATGAATCAAACACCCCATAAAGCGGCACAAGATATTCTTCACCGATTTTGTCGGCGACAAAGCTGCGTGCGCCATACTTATCCACCATTTGGGTAAACTCCGGCTTTCGATAATAGTACTTCAGCCATTGCAGTTTATCCTGAAAAGTTACCGGATGCCGCAAATTAAGTTTTCTTCCTGTATGAATCTTATAGTCCCATTTCTGAAACGCCTTATCTGGAAAAGGAAAACGGCCATTGCTCGCAGCATAATATAGTTTTAATCTGAGTCGTTGCGGAATTCGAACAATATACAATATAAAATCTTTAATCGGTCTTGGAATCAGATCTCTGATCATATAACCAATCCTTTCATTCACATTTCAATGAGTAAACGATTTTTCCATCAATTTCATTGTTGAACTCTACCAACTTATCCGTCGACATTTCATAAAATTTAAGATTCCAATACACAAGGTTCGGTTCGATCTCCATTTTTTTTTGATGCTTTTCAATATACTCCTGACAAGTACCAATTACTCTGGCAGGATTTCCGACCGCGACGGAATTATCCGGAATATCTTTCGTTACAACACTGCCGGCACCGATCACAACATTACTGCCAATATGGACATTTGGAAGGATAATCGTTTTCAATCCAATAAAAACGTTATCACCGATCTCAATTCGTCCTATTTTATTGCAATCATTCCCAATAAACTTTTTTAGGCTTGCATCATGCGTAAGAAAATGCGTATAAACGCAAGTGACATGGTCACCGATTTTAATTCTTGTGGCATCATACCAGGTACAACTACATTCAATTAAATCAACATCTTCACCGATGATGGCACCATTTTTGCGATACCACTCCACCGGAGAAAGCCGCGGGGGATCCATCGGCCTCCCGAGTAATCTTTTAATCAATCTTTTGAATTTTTTTCCCATTTAGAATTATCCTCCAAGAACAATATCCGGATATCTTGTAAAACCGCCGAGCCTGAAATCTCCGATGATTCTTTCTTCGCAAGGCGTGTCATTCAATTGAAACCGCAGTGCGTTTCTGCCCAGATCAACTGTGGTACTCATTCCCAACTCATTGGCATAGTACAGAGCAAATGAAAGCTTGTACTTGCCGGCGCTGAGCATCTTTGTTTCAAAAGAGAACGGAATACTCCTGGTTTCGCCGACACCGAAATGGCCAATATAGTCGGAACAGGCAACGCCTGTCAAAGATTCGGTCGCATTATAAAACTCAATCCTCAAGCGCAAATTGTCAATCTCCGCATCGGACCGGCATGTCAAACTGCAGCGAATCGGTTTTCCCCATTCAAAAATACAATCTTTTGAATCAAGAAACTCTACAGAAAGCATTTGCGTCGTACGTGCATAGTAATCCCAATAATCTGCTTTTTCAAAAACATGACGGTAGTCATATGAGCGCTCACTATTTGAATAGATCTCAATCGCCTCATTAACATCGCCGTCAAAAATGATCTTGCCGTGATCGAGCACAATGCATCGCTGGCAAAGGCGTTTGATCGTGCTCATATTGTGGCTCACGTAAAGCACCGTGCGTCCTTCCTGATTGGAAACGTCGCTCATTTTGCCCAGGCATTTGTCCTGAAACTTCATATCGCCGACCGCGAGCACCTCATCCATGACCATGATCTCACTGTCCAGATGCGCGGCGACAGCAAATGCCAGCTTCACATACATACCGCTGGAATAGCGCTTGACGGGCGTATCAATGAACTTTTCCATTTCGGCAAATTTGACAATATCGTCAAACTTACGGTCGATCTCCGCCTTGTTCATGCCGAGGATCGCGCCGTTCATATAGACATTCTCGCGCCCGGTCAGCTCCGGGTGAAAGCCTGTGCCGACCTCCAGCATCGACGCAATGCGCCCGTTGATGCAGATGCGCCCCGCCGTCGGCGCCGTCACGCGGGAGAGGAGCTTGAGCAGCGTCGATTTCCCCGCGCCGTTATGCCCTATGATGCCGACGATCTCGCCCTTCTTCACATCCAGGGAGACGTCGTCCAGCGCCAGAAACTGTTCGTTTTTATGATAAGCTGCCGCAGAACCGATTTTGCTGTTCGGATCCTCCTGCCCCTTCCGACGCGCAATAAACGACTGAATATCCCCTTTGAGCGTGCCGCCGCCGATCGCGCCCAGCCGGTACTGCTTCGACACATGTTCGATTCTGATCGCTAAATCATTCATAGCCGTGGTTCCTTTTTACTCATTTTCGCCGAGAATGGCGTCCAGCATCTGCTGACAGATCACGTCCGGCCGCAGCCGTTCACGAATCTTCACCGCGTTGCGGGACAGCTTCTCCGCAAGACCGGGTGTTTCAATAACTTCTTTCATTGCCTTGTAAAGCGCTTCGACATCCCGCATCGGAACAAGCAGCCCGTTTTCGTGATCCTCGATCATCATTCGCGCGCCGCCGCCGGCGCAGTCCGTGCAGACGCAGGGCAGACCGATCGCCATGGCTTCCAGCATGGAATTAGAGATGCCTTCACGATCGGAAGAGGATACGAACATCGCAGCATCAAGAATCTTATCGTGGATTTGCAAATCGGCATCATGTATTTCCGCAAAACCACATAATTCAAGAGCTTGTATTTTTTCAATCAATCGTTTTTTCAGATTGCCATCTCCATAGATTGCAAGAGAATAGTCCGGATGCTCTACATGAAGCAGAGAAAAAGCATCCAGCAAAAGCGGCAAGTTTTTTACGCCAACCAAATGGCAGAAATTAACAATCTGTTTTCTCCGTTCGCCCAAATACGGTTCCGGGAGCTGTGCGCTTTGAATGAAATTCGGAATTACATATTTACTGACATTCGGAAGAAACGAATAGTAATCGCGTTGAACAGGCGTCTGAAAAACCGCAGCTTGAGCGCGACCATAGTATTTTCGACGAAGTTCAACAAAAGGAGAATCCTCGGGAAATTCATGTGCAACGTCTGTACAATCCCCAAACAGCGCACGGTTCGGCAAATCCCGGACAGCCATCATCGTGGCAATATTCGGCGTTGTCATAAAGGAAATTACAATGGTCGTCGGCTTTTGCCGGAGATAGGCTTCCAACGGAACCGCATAAGTATTTTGGAAGAACATCTCTTGTTCCGCTAGAGCTGCTTCCTGCGCTCCGACCGCATGCGCCAGCCGCAGCCGAAGTTTGTCCCGCAGCCCGGTTCTGACCGGCTGCTCCATCCGAAAGAGGCTGCATTTTGCCGGATCGTATGCGGTCAGATCCGGATGCTGATTGATACAGACCACACGCACGGCCGGATGCATCTCAAACTTCACAACCGGATTGTCCAGCATAAGGACGGTCACGGGATAACCGTGTTCGGCGATATAATTCGCGACAGAAGAAAGCCTGCGCTCCGCGCCACCGACTGCCAGCGAATGTAAAACAATAATAATCTCTTGTTTCATAAGATCACACCGTATCCATAAAGGTTTTTTCCACTCTGCTGAACAGCAGGATGCCGATGAAGAGGATCACTGCCGTCGTGATCCAGCTGATGCCCCACATCTCCGGGCGAAACTGCGCCGCGGCGGGGCCGAGGAACGCAAAGCGGATCGTTTCGATGATCGGGCAGGTGGGATTGCACCAGTAAAGGAATTCCACCTTTGAGCCCGCAAACATGTTGGCGGAATAGGCAACGGGCGTCGCGTACATCCAGAGCTGCACGCCAAAGGAAACCAGCATGGCAAGGTCACGGTATTTCGTTGTCAACGCGGAAACGATGATGCCGCAGCCCAGAGCCAGCAGCGCCAGCTCCAGCACCAGCAGCGGCAGCAGCGCGATCTGCCAGCCGGGCTGCATGGAATAGCCCGGGATGAACAGAAAGATGACCCACGCGACAAGGAAAAAGGTAAACTGGATGGCCAGCGAGATCAGATTCGTCATCACCGTGGAAACCGGCAGCACCATGCGCGGAAAATAGACCTTGCCGAAAATATTGGAATTGCTCGTGAACGTATGGCTGACCATGGTCAGGCACGAGGCAAAATACTGCCAGAACACCGTGCCGAGCAGATAATAGATAAAGCCGTTGACGCCGCCCGGCGCCAGCTTCGCGATGCCGCCGAACACCAGCGTGAACACCACGGTGGTCAGCAGCGGCTGGATCACCGCCCAGGCCGGACCGAGAACTGTCTGCTTGTACTGCGAAATGAAATTCCGCTTGACAAACAGCAGCATCAGGTCCTTGTATTTCCACAATTCCTTCAGATTCAGATCGAACCATTTGTTTTTCGGCTCGACGATCGTATCAAACTGGAGCTCCTCCGAGCGAGGATTGATTTCCTTTTTCACAACGCACCTCAGAATACAGTTATTCAAAAAATGTTTCAAACGGCTGCGCGCAGCTTTCCGCGGAAAAATCGGAAGGGTCGCTGACAAACAGGCGTTCAAAAATCGCAAGGTACACAACGCACAGATATTCGCGCAGCTTCAGTTCCTCGGAATAATACGAGTCGTTGCTTCTTGCATGCAGCGCTGAAAGCGCCGTATTTCTAACCTTCGTTTTCAGCGCAGTCAGACCGGTCTGCCGTTCTTTTTCTTCCGATGAATGCTTTAAAATCAGCTCTTTGTGGGCCTTGAAAAACGCGGTACGCTCAACCTTGCGGAAAAACGATTGCATCTCGTCCGCGGAAGCGAACAAGGAATGGCAGTCCGTTGAGCCGCCGATCTTGCTCATGTTTGCGATGACCTCCGGCGGCAGACAGGCGTGGCAGTTGGCAACATGCACGCGCTTATCCTTGCGGCTGATCTCGCCGAGCGGAGCGCAGACAGAGATCAGATCTTCGTCCAGATAAGGATATCTGGTCTCGACGCCGAATGAATTTGCCAGGATCCCGTTCTTTTTCAGGATCAGATAGCTTGAAAAAATGTAGGGGTATTCGCTGAATTCGTAATAGAGCGGCGCCCCGTCCGGATGCTGCGGATAAATCCGGTCCTTGCGGTGATAGTGCAGATTCATGATCTGATCCGCACACTCGCCGCAGACCAGCGTCGGTTTTCCGGCCTTTTTCACGAGATTCATCAGCTCATATTGCAAAAACAGACCGGATTCAAACACATTGCCCTCCAGCCGCCATACAATATCCGGGAAATGAGACAGGGTTGCGCCGTCTGTCACAGCGGTGTGCAGCGTCAGATTCGGATAAAACGGCGCATTCTTTTCCACGATCGGCACTTCATTCTTTCCGCGGCTGCCGCCGACCGAGAACGCCGTCGCAGATTCCTTGCATTTCGTTGCGACAAAGGCGATATAGTTGGAATCATAACCGCTGGAGAGCGGGAAACTGACGTCGTCCAGATCGGCGATGCAACGCTCAATCGCACGGTCAAGGGTCGGTTTAAAGCGATCCAGCGCCTCCCCTTTCGTCATTTCCGCCTGCGGATACCGGACCGGAAACTGCCCGACAAGCCCGTTTTCTACAGAGAGGCAATGATACGCCTTGATTTTGAATACATTCTCCATCAGCGTGGCGTCGTCGTAAAGAAACCCGTTGACCAAGAATTCTTCCACTGCTTGCTCATTCAGTCTGCATGTCATGCAGGAAGCGGCGAGCAGCGATTTCAGCGATGCGCTCAGATACAGCCGATCCCCGATCTCCGAATAATACAGCGTGACAGGCGAGGTCGCGCGATCCTGAAACACGCGAAGAATCCCGGTCTCTTTTTCAAATATCAGAAGCAGATATGCGCCGCTGAGATACTCGGTGATCTGAAGGCCGAACTGTGTGTACAGCGAAGAAAGCGCAGCGCCGTCGTTGAAGGCCTCGCCGGTGCGCACGTTGCCGAACACCCGAAGCAAAAGCGTTTCGGTTTCATAAACAAACACGCCCTCGGAAGTATCCCGATACTGTTTTTCGCTCAGATCATAATACCCGCACAAGTTTCTCATTTCTCATTCTCCTTCTCAAAAGAATAGATTTCCCCATTCAGAAACGCAACCGCGTCGAAATCATCCAGCCAGCGGCGTTTCCAGAAGCCAGGCTTCCAGTCAGAAAGCACGCCGACTTCGCCTGCATCCTCAAAGCCGGGAATATAGCAGGCGCTTTTGAATTCGGGATACGGCTTATGCGTAAAAATCACCTTGTGGGCAAACGGCAATGCGTCGAACGCCCGGATCATCTCATATGTGCAGCCGTTTTTATCGGTCATCATGAAAAAAGCGTTTTCCATGTCCACCCGCGCGGCACGTGCAACCCATTTTTGCTTTGCTTCTTCAAACGAAGCAAAATGCATGAAATAGACCGGCAAATCGTCCAGCCGCCCGACCGGAAACGGGAGCGCCGACGGAACCGGTTCCAGGACGGCATTGAGATAGCGCTCCAGATCGGAAACAAAGCGCAGATAATCCGGCGCTTCAAAATACAGATTCACGGTCGGACTGTTGAACCGGCATCCGAGGTCGTGGAGGATAAATGCCCCGTTGCAGTTGGAGGAAATCACAGACGGCGTCTTGTTTTTCAGCTTTTTCCGTCTGCGTGCAAGATAGAGCTTGTGCTCCGCACGGGCCAGCAAGCTGTTCCCCATGCGCGATCCCTCCCCTATTTCCGAATGATCCTGCGCAGCGCTCTGAGTGCGCCGTTCGCGCGCAGCTTTTCATACTTTTCCGCCGTTGAAACCGCATATTGAAAGACCTCCGGCACAAACGGCGCCGGCAGCGCCTGACCGTTTTCGGCCAACCATGCCGGATCCACGACGCGGAACGCATCCAGATACGCTGCGAGCAGCTGCAGACGATCCTCACCGTACAGATTTCGAATTGCCATGAACGACCCTTCCCGATCCAGACGCAGGGCGCAGAGCCGATGCAGCTTTGCCAGGCCGTTCTGACGGGAGAAATTCAGATTGTCCGTCAGGCCCTTCAGAAAATCCAGGGTGCTGTCGATCGAATACTTCTGCGCACCGGGCACCATACGGTAACAATAGCTTTCGCAGTCCGCCGCATAAAATGACCCTGCCGCCTGCATGGCGCGCACAAAAAACGGGGGATCCTGAAAACGTTTGTAGGCTGGGAAGAAAATGCCGTTCTCGATCAGCATCCTGCGGTCGTAAAGATACTGTGTATACCCATAATCATATTGATAATCCCCGTACCGCATCAGACCGGACGCTGAGAAGGTCATGCCGTATGCTTCCGCATCGCCTGCGTCCCGTTCGATCTGCCCGTCTGCGAGCAAACGGATCTTCCGCCCGCCGGCAATGCTGACATTGTGTATCTCTGCAGCCTGAACCAGCGTTTCCAGCACCGTTTCGTTCGGGTAATAGTCATCAGAATCCAGAAAGGCGATGAATTCGCCCGTCGCCGCCCGCAGGCCGTCGTTGCGCGCCTTGCCGACGCCTTCGTTCTTTTTGTCAATGATGCGTAGCCGCGCGTCCCGCGCCGCATAGGTCTGCAGGATTTGAAGCGATCCGTCCGGGGAACCGTCGTTGATCGCAACGACCTCGATCTCGCGCAGCGTCTGCGACAGCACGGACTCCAGGCACTGCGCCAGATACTGTTCCACATTGTAGACGGGTATAATCACACTGACTTTGACTGTCATGGGCAACTCCTTAGCCAGAGCAGTACAACCCGAACCCGGTTTCCGTTGGCTGCTTTGGCCCCATACTTTGTTAAAAATGCTCGGAATACGGAAAGTATTCCTGCGCTTTTTGCCGCGCCTGAGACCAAATCAGCCGAACGGAACCTGCGCAGCACGCAAAAGGCAGGCAGTTTCGATGGGATTTGGCGGCTTGAGCGCGCAGCTTGGATTTCCGCCATGCAAGCGAGAAAACGGCAAAGGCCGCGAAAATGACGCGTTTTGCGCGTGTCCGGGTTAGACTGCTCTGGCTATCCAAGCGCGATCGGCATGGACCGACCGAAAAGTATCGTATGCACGGCGGGCAGATACCGCAGCAGCCAGAGCCGAAGCTTTTGTCTGCCGCCCGTCGCGCCGTCCCGCATCAGCACGGGATAACACTCCCTGTAGACCGCCGCCGCCGCCGCGAGCTTCTGGGCCTGATCCGGATCCTTCGGATCCAGATGCGCGTATGCCACGGCCACGCGGGAATAAATGAACAGACGCGCTTCATTTGCGAGCGCATGCTGTCCGATGGACTCCAGCCATTCGTAACGTTCCTTGATCGCAAAAACGATATCGGTAAAGCGCGGATGATAGGCCGCGTGCATGATGCTGTCCGAACGGATCCGGTAGTAATAATCCGTCTTCCCGGTCAGCACCATCCGTTCGGTCTGCGCAAGAACCTTGTGATAGATGAACACATCCTCGTAAAGGCGGCCCTCCGGAAAGCGCAGAGAGGAAAAGATTGCGGCTTTGTACAAGCGATTTGGCGCGCACGGCTGATTCATCGTTGAAAGCAGCGCGTCGCCCGTCAGCACCGTCCGCGCATCGACGGGAACATAAAACGGTTGGATCCTCTCATTCTCGTCAACGCTCAGCATATTGCCGACCGCCACATCCGCATCCGTTTCCGTCAGCGCCGTATACAAGGTCTCCAATGCATCTTCTGTAAGATAATCATCGCTGTCCGCAAAGCAAACATACTGCCCGGTCATTCGATCCAGTGCCGCATTGCGCGCAGAGGACAGACCGCCGTTCTCCTTGTGGATCACGCGGATCCGCGCATCCTTTGCGGCATAGGCGTCACAGAGCGCCGGACAACCGTCGGGCGAACCGTCATCCACGAGCCAGAGCTCGAAGTCCGGCAGGGTCTGCGCAAGAATGCTGTCCACACATTGTGGCAGATATGCTTCCACTTTGTAAACCGGCACGATCACACTGATCAACGGCATCATCTTTACAGTCCTATCTTTAATAGATTTCGGATTTTGCAGATTACGGTCGGCCAATAGCAAAACAGCGTGTACCACAATCTGTATTTGAGCCCGGTCACGGAATAGACCGCCTTCAGATCCGCCTGCACAAATTTCGCATGCAGCTGCTTGCGAAACGCACGGTATTCCTCCGTGTCCGGCAGCCGACACAGCCACTGGCAGTGATACATGCAACCGCCGGCAAAACTTCGCTCGGCAAATGGGTATAGCTCAGGAAAATCTCGCTTGATTTCTTTTGCGCGCTGTTCCAGTGCATACAGCGCGTCAAAACGTTTTTCCGTATAAACACTGTTCATGATGCTTCCGTCTCGCTGATAATATCCATAGAGCGGCGCCGAAGTGACTGCTATTTTTTTCGAACGCGCAATTGTGCGATATGTCCAAAGCACATCTTCATTGATTCTTCCTTCATCAAACAAAACCACAGATGCAACTGCTTGACTGACGAGCATGTTCCAGCATGTAACATCAACTTTACCCGATGTCAATAATGCTTCCACCGCTTCCTTCGCAGAATAGACTTGCGTATCCGCATTTTCACAAACAGAAAACTTCAGCGGCGCAGCGTCTGAAAACTTGACAACACCGCACTGCACAATATCTGCATGCAACAATTGACTCAGTTCATAAAGATGCGCATACATTTCCGGAGAGATCTGGTCGTCACTGTCAACGAATCCGAAATAATCACCGGTCGCGATCGCCATCCCCGCATTACGAGCAGAGGACAAACCGCCGTTTTCCTTGTGAATCACGCGAATACGCGGATCCCTCGCCGCCCAGGCGTCGCACATGGCGGGACAGCGATCCGGCGAACCGTCATCCACAAGGATGATTTCAAGGTTATTGTAGGTCTGGTTCACAATGGACGTCACGCAGGCGTCCAGATAGGGTTCCACCTTGTAAACCGGAACAATAATACTGATTAAGTCCATAATGATGATCCCTGCATTCCAAGATATTTTTGGTGAACGAAATCATATGTGCGCGGAAGCAGTGCGGCAAATAAAGCCAGCGCTCTGCGTCCGAATCTTTCCTCATTGTTTTTCAGATAATGCCGCACTGTCGAACGCAGCGTCTTCTGCATCGTTCTGCGCATTTCAACCATGGCGGGGGTCGCAGTTTTGTAACAGGTTGCGGCGCGAATCAGTTTCGTAATCAACAACCGTTCCGCAGCGGTTTGAAGCAATGGGTCTTCTTTGGCATCCGCATATATAGTCTGCGCAGCTTTCACAGGATCTGCAAACTGATGAATATTCAAATTGCCCTTGGAGACGGAATTTGACCGAACAATATACTGGTATGGACAAACATCCTCAAACACGACTGTTTTTGCCCGACGAAAGAGCAAGTAATTCAACAACAAATCCTCGTTGTTCCTCAACGACAGATCAAATGTACTATTCATAAGCACCTGCTCAAACAGCTCTGCCCGGAAAATCTTATTGCAAAGGCTCGGCTCCACCTTTGTCCCTTCCAACAAAGCTTTTGTCGCCTGTCGCCCATCCTGAACAGAACGCTCTCCTGTGTTGTAAAAAAATGTCACCTCTTCTCGATTGACCAAACGATAACCGCAGTGGGCAATATCCGCATCCTCTGCGCACGCATTCCGCATCAGAATCTCAAACATGTCCGGATCGATTCGGTCATCCCCGTCTAAAAACCCGATATAGTCTCCGGATGCCGCTTTAATACCCGCCATCCTTGCACTGGAAGCGCCGCCGTTCTTCTGATGAAGAACGGAAAGCCGAGGTTCGTTCGCAGCATATAAATCCAACACTCTCGCCGTTCCATCCATTGACCCGTCATCAACAGCAATCACTTCAATACTCGGATAAGTCTGTGCAAAAATGCTATCCAACGCTGCTGAAATCTCGTTTTCAAGATTAAACACCGGAACCACGATACTGATCTTCATCGCTTACCATTCACCTTTATACATTTATTCCGAGTATCTCGCTTCTGAAAACATTGTGTTTCCAAGTGACATTGATTTGATAAAACAAGAAAAATGCATATAGAAGCATCACAACCACAGTGAGATATTTTCCATATTTCCTATACGGATGCCGCAACAACCAAGGAACCAGAATCAGACTGTAAACCTCCGTATAAATCGGCAGCCGTCCGACAAAAATGCCGCTGGTAAACGCGCTAGCAATATAGAGCACCGTCGTAATGACCGACGCATTGACCGCCAGATGAATGATCGGCGGTATCTGCTCCTTATCAAACTCCTTTCGCACAATCAAAGACAAAACCATAGGAATCGCCGTAAACAACACGCGCTGCCAGCTTGTCCCCGTATCCGCCTCAACATATTCCATGTCCTTCACATAGGTCGTGTTTTCGACGGAGGTGTCCAGCACGGCGTCAATGCCGCCGGTCACGATCAAAACCGCAAAAAACGCGGCCAGAATCCAGACGCGTTTATTGAACGCTTTGCCGGGGATAAAGAAATATGCCAGAATCATGATCAGAACGGATTGATGGATCCCGTCCAGATACCACGGGATCGCCTCGATCCCCAGCCGCTTGGTGATTGGCGTCAGACCCATAAGCAAAACCGCCAGCGGCAGATAAAAGTACCATTTGTTTTCCAGCAACCAACGCGTACAGGCAAACAGGATCGCCACGGCAATAAACTGCCGCATCCCGTTGCACATCCACTGCGCGACCATAGCGGAGGTCACCAGCAGATAGGTGCTCATCATCAGATCGCAGGAATACTTCCGCAGCGTCCGCATAATCAGGAAACCTTGCAAAACGGCAATGAGTGCAATCCAGACCTGTGCATTCTCGGTAACAAACACCTTGAATACGACCTCCAGCCCATAAAACAGCTTGGAGTGGTCGCGTAAATTTGCATGCTCTACCAGCTTGCTCATCGTCGCCGGTGCACGTTCAAATCCATAAATATAGGACGCGGTATCTATAAAATCACTGCGCAATCCAACCAAGATTACAGGCAGCAGAAACAGAAGAAAGCTATAGAGCGCAGAACTGCTGTATTCGATCGCGCCGTCGTCGCAGACCCGTCGCGTTGTCAGGGAATCTTTCAGGAAGAAACCGACGGCCAGAACCCATACAACCATGACCCAAAAAACCAACCGCCGTCTCTCCTTTCTTTCAATCTTTCTTATCGCTGCAATACAGACTGAAACAGCGTCTCCGCCTGCCGCACGGTTTCTTTCGTTTCAAAAAACGGGGCGCGTTTTGCAGCCTGCGCGCGATAATGCGCAAGCAGCGCGGGATCCGAAAGCATCCGCCGCAGCCCCTCGTAAAGGCCTGCTTCGCTGTTTTCCGTAACCAGTCCGTATTCGTTCTTCTCGCCGAGGATTTCTTTCGCGCCGGAAACATCAGTGGAGACAACGGGGATACCGAGAATTACCGCTTCCAGAACCGCTGTGCTTAATCCCTCCTGCCGGGATGGACACACAAACAGATCCGCCTGGGCAATAAAAGGATATGGGTTTTCTTGGAACCCCGCCAAATGAAACCATTCGTTTGCGTTTGCCTTCTCCACGCGCTTGTGCAGCATTCCCGCATCTTCGCCGTCTCCGACAACCGTTGCCTCAAACCGATAGCCCTCAGCATGAAGTCGATCGCATACGGAGAAAAAGCGGTCATATCCTTTTTCTGCAGAAATCCTTCCGACCGATACGATTCGGCAGGTTTGCTTTGCAAACCATTCCGGCGGTTTCTCCGAGGAAAGCGCCCGGATCCTGACAGTATCGTTTGTGTTGTAGACCGTCGCGATCCCAGGGATCCCGGTATAAGCCGAAAAAGCATCTGCCACCGTTCCGGAAACACCGACGATGCGATCAAACGCCGCATAAACGGAGACCGCCTTTTTTTTGCTCCACCAGAACTTGAAAAATGTTCCTGTATCCGGATTTCCATTGTGCAGCCAGGCGATCTTTTTTACGCCGGGATTCGGACAGCCGGCAAGCACCTTGACCGGTGCGCCGTGCATGAACGCAACCAGAAGATCATATTTTGCATCGCCGATAAAATAACGATACAGTTGTTTTGCGCTGAAGAGTCGAAACAGATAAGCGATTCCCTTCGGACACGGGGCATCCTTATGAATGTAGTGAATATTATCATGCAGCAGCGCAGCGTTCACGCCGCCGTCGAACATGGTTTCCACCGTAATATCCCATTGTTGCGGATCCATGTTGTTCACAAGATTGACCAGCACCCGTTCTGCGCCGCCGCCGCCCAGTGTGTTGATCAAAAAAAGGATTTTAATCATTGCACTCTCCAACGTTCGTCCTCTTCGGCAGCTCCATCCACTCCCCGAACATCCGGTCATAGCTTTCCGGTGTGATCTTCCAGAAGCCGCTGCCGGGGAAGAAGGTCATTTCGCCGAAATAGATCCTATCATGGATATCATACAGATCCACGCGCACAAACGGGAACGGTGCGGCGAGCTGCTCGGCGATGGCTTTCATCTGGTCAAAACAGTGCGGCTTGGGCAGGGGCACGCCGGAAATGTCGGCCGTGCCGGAGCTCATATCCGAAAACAGATTCCAGTTTTCGTCATAATAATCCACATAATGCGTGCCGTCCGCGTCATGATTCACCTGCACCGCTTTGCATATGCCGTTGAAGCACAGGAATTTAAAGTCCACCAGGGGTTTCGTGTCCATGAGCGGCTCGACGATCAGGCGGGGGGTCTGTTCCCTGTAATTCCATTCCCGGCCGTAAATATACAGGTCCTCATGCAGCCAGGTATTCATGATCTTTCTCTTTGCCGGCAAGTTGAATTTCGCCTTGTCACGGCAGATGAAATTCCAGCCGCTGCCGTGCGTCGCCTTGATGATAAACTGCTCCGGCAGCGCCTGCAGGTCAATGTCGTCCGCGGAGTCGTAAACCGCCAGCGTCGGAATCAGCAGCTCCGGAAAGCCGCGTTCGGCAATGTACTTTTTCGCCTCGTATTTATCCGACGCGCGCGGGATCGCCGGGTCACGGTAGTTCAGCTTGAGCCACTGCAGCTTTTCCGTGTAGGTCGTCGGATGCTCCAGATCCGGCTTGCGTCCGATCCGCTTTTCATAAAGCGCCTCGATGAACGCGCGGTCGGAGACGGTCTGCGCAAGCTTCTGATACTGCCTGCGCTTGCGCTCCTCGATCAGATAACGGGCAAACGGGTTGCGTTTGATCGCTTCTTTGGTTTTCCAGAATACGGTCATCCCGTTTTTCCCCCATGTTCAGGATTTTTTCGCCTGCCAGTTTCTGTAGAGCAGCTGCAGGCGGTGCGGCACCAGCGCTTTGCCCAGGCGCAGCACCGGCATCACATACCAGTGCGGCGGATAATGCAGGAGCCTGTAGCCGTAGATCTCCGTCTGAAAGGAGATCCAGCGGTCGTGAAACGTGCGGCGGCCGATGGCCTCCACATCCTCGCGCACGAGATAGAGCGCATCCGGCATATTGACGCCCTGATATCCGGCGTCGAAGAACCGGAACCAGAGGTCGCGGTCCTGCCCGCGCACGGTGCGGGGGCAGACGGTGTAGCCGCCGAGCGCGTCATACACGGATTTATAGGCCAGGATCGTTGCGTGGTTGAACGACGGGCCGTTGTGATGCGGCGTGAAGCGATCCGGCGTCGGCGGGCAGCTTGCAACGGCGCCGAGACTGCCGTCGTTATAAAACCGCTGCATCGCCGTGCCGACCAGCACGGCGCCGGGATGCGCGTGCAGATAGGCCAGCTGCTTCTCAAACCGCTCCGGCAGGCATTTGTCGTCGCCGTCCATGCGGGCGACATATTCGCCGGTCGCGTGCGCCAGACAGTGATTGAGCGTAAATGCCAGACGGGAATTGGTTTCGTTCTGCAGCAGGACGATCTTATCCGGGAACCGGTCGGCATAGGCTTGCGCGACGGCATAGGTGCCGTCGGTCGAGCAGTCGTCGCAGAGGATCAGCTCCCAGTTCGGATAGGTCTGCGCAAGGATGGATTCGATTGCGTCGGGCAGGGTGGTTTCACAATTGTAAATCCCCATCAGCACGGAGATCTTGCCGTCGCCCGCCATCAGAGATTCTCCCGATACCAGGCGATCGCCGCCTGAATGCCGCGGTCAAACGACCAGTCCGGATCGTAGCCGAGCAGCCGGCGCGCCTTGGAGATGTCGGCGTTGCTGTGCTTGATGTCGCCGGGGCGGTCCGGTCCGAACTGCGGCTCGATCTCCACGCCGAGCGCCTTGGTCAGACCGTAATAGATATCCAGCAGGTATTCCCGGCCGCCGTAGGCGATGTTGAACGCCTCCCCTGCCGCTTCATGCGTGGCAAGGCAGGCCTTGAGATTGGCCTCGATCACGTTTTCGATGTAGGTGAAATCCCGGCTCTGCCGGCCGTCGCCGTTGATGGTCGGCCGTTCGCCGCGAAGTAAAAGCTTGATGAATTTCGGGATCACGGCGGCATACGCGCCGTCCGGATCCTGCCGGCGGCCGAAGACGTTGAAATACCGCAGGCCGTAGGTATCCAGCCCGTAATGGCGGGTATACTGCTTGGCCCATTCCTCGTCGCAGCGCTTGGTCAGCGCATAGGGCGAGAGCAGATTGCCTTCCCGGCCCTCCGTCTTCGGCAGCTGCGGTTCGTCGCCGTAAACGGAAGAGCTGGACGCATAGACGAATTTTTTCACGCCGTTCCGGCGGGCAGCTTCGAGCATATTCAAAGTGCCCTGAATGTTGTTTGCGCAATAGAACAGCGGCATCTCCAGGCTGCGCGGCACGGAGCCCCACGCCGCCTGATTGAGCACATAATCCACGCCTTCGCACGCGCGCATGCAGGTGTCAAAATCCTTGATGTCGCCGCGAATGAACGTGTAATCCGGATGCCCGGCGAACAGATCGACATTCGCCTGCTTGCCGGTCGAAAGGTCGTCCAGACAGCGCACCCTGCAGCCCAGTTTCAGGATGGCTTCGCAGAGGTTCGAGCCGATGAAGCCCGCGCCGCCGGTGACCAGAAACAACGTATCCGGTGAAAAAGAAAGCGTTTGATAACCCACAGTCGGTTCCTTCCTTGCTTTTAAAGTCTCCAGTAAAGATAGCCCGCGTCCTCATAGGCCTTGCGATCCAGCAGGCCCTTGAGATCCAGCAGCACCTTCTGCCCCGGGCCGAACATGGCGTCCGTATCCGCCATCGTCAGCGCGCGGAACTGCGTGTGCGCCACGGCAAGCACCACGGCGTCCATCCCCCGGATCTCAGACAGATCGGCGAACCGGATGCCATACAGGCGCTCCGCCTCCGCCGCGTCAGCCGCCGGGTCGGCGATCACGGGCGTGATGCCGTATTCCCGCAGCTCCCGGTCAATATCGATGATCCGCGTGTTGCGCGTATCCGGGCAGTTCTCCTTGAAGGTGAAGCCGAGAATGGCGACCTTCGCGTTGCGCACGGGCTTTTCCGCGGCGATCAGATGCTTGACGACGTTTTCCGCCACGTATTTACCCATATCGTCGTTGATGCGGCGCCCGGAGAGGATGATCTGGCTGTGATAGCCGAGCATTTCCGCTTTGTAGGTGAGATAATAGGGATCCACGCCGATGCAGTGCCCGCCGACCAGACCCGGATAGAAGGGCAGGAAATTCCACTTGGTGCCCGCGGCCTCCAGCACGGATTTCGTGTCGATGCCCATTTTATTGAAGATGATCGACAGCTCGTTCATAAAGGCGATGTTGATGTCGCGCTGGCTGTTTTCGATCACCTTGGCCGCCTCCGCCACCTTGATGCTTTCCGCGCGGTGGACGCCGGCCTTGACGACGATCTCATAGACCTTCGCGACGCAGTCCAGCGTTTCCTCGTCCATGCCGGAAACGATTTTCTTGATGGTCTCCAGACGGTGGACCTTGTCGCCGGGATTGATGCGCTCGGGCGAATAGCCGATTTTGAAATCGACGCCGCATTTCAGCCCGGACGCGCGCTCGAGGATCGGCACGCAGACCTCCTCAGTCACGCCGGGATACACCGTGGACTCAAACACCACGACCGACCCTTTGGTCAGATTGCGGCCGAGGATCTCGCTTGCCCCCTCCACGGGAGAAAGATCCGGCGTGTGATCCTCATTGACCGGCGTTGGCACGGCGACAATGTGAAACTTCGCCGCGCGCAGACGGGTTTCATCGGCGGTGAATTCCACCGTTGTTGCCCGGATCGCGTCGTTGCCGACCTCGTTGGTCGGATCCACGCCGCTGCGGTACAGCGCGATCTTTGCCGCGTTGAGATCGTACCCGATCACGTTCAGGTGCTTTGCAAAGGCCACGGCGATCGGCATGCCGACATAGCCGAGCCCGATCAGGGAGAGCGATTCCTCCCGATCCAGCAGTTTTTGATAAAGATCCGCTACCATTCTCATTTCCTCACTTCTCCAAAGACTGCAGCATCGCCTGCACCATCGTGCGATTCACGCTGCCGGCCTCGAATTTTTCCAGACAGATCCGATAGGATGCTTCCGCCATGGAAGCGCGCATCGCGCCGTCCTGCGCGAGTGCGATCATTTTTTCCGCCAGCGGACCGCTTTCGCGCGCCGGCACCAGAAAGCCGTTTTTGCCGTTGACGACGGTCTCCCTGCAGCCGGGCACATCCGTTGTGAGGATCGCGCGGCCGGTCGCCATCGCTTCGATGACGCTGCGGGGCAGCCCTTCATGATAGGACGGCAGCACAAACACCGAGCAGCGTTTCAGATACGGGCGCACATCGTCGGCATAGCCGCAGTATTCGATGCCGGATTCCCGGACCGCCTTTTCCAGCTCCGCCTGCGTGAGCGCCTCGTCGTTATGATCCAGCCCGCCCACGAGCAGGATCTGCGCCTGCGGGCAGGCCTGCCGGAGCTTGCCCGACGCTTCGAGAAACTCGCGGATGCCCTTGCTCCAGAGCAGCCGCGCCACCATCAGAAAGACCGGTTCTTCCGGCAGCGGCTGGCGGGTGAAATATGCCATATCCACCCCGGAGCCGCCGACCACGGTCGCATTCTCGCGCCGCAGCAGATGATGCCTGCGGAAATAGGCCAGATCGTCATGATTCTGAAAGAAGAGATTGTCCGCGTGCCGCGCGGCGAAGCGATAAGCCGCCGACATCACGCAGCGCACCAGGAAGTCCTTCAGCCCGGTGCGGTAAAACGCATTTTCCAGCCCGTTGACCAGCACGTTGAAATGCTTCGTGCGACTGAGCACGGCGGCGATCGAGCCGAAGGCCGTGGGCTTGCTCATATAGAAGAAGCACAGATCCGGACGCTCCGCCGCGAACAGACGGCGATACCCGCGGATCATCTGCAGACCGTCGCCGATCCCGATGCCAACGCGGCTGCCGGCCACCTGCCGGTATTCCGCGCCGAGCGCCGCCGCGGCCGCCGCCATTTTCTCCGGCGGCTCGATGGACACGCAGATCACGCGGTGCCCCTGCGCCGTCAGATAACGGATCAGAGGTCCGCGAAAATTGGTCAGCGTGTCGCCGTCAGCGGCAACGACCATGATTTTTTTTGCGCCGGTTTCCTTCATCAGATCAGGCTCCTGATAAAATCGATTTCCGTTTCCCCGTATCGCTGATCGATGGTCACGGGGATGATATAGCGTGAGAGATAATATTCAAAGCTTTCCTGCGGCAGCTCGTCGAGCAGATAGCTCCACCAATGCCCCTGAAAATGCTTATTTGCCAGCAGACGGTCGAGCAGGCTGTCGTCCTCGACCACAAGCGGATACACCATCGGCACGCAGTCCGCGCCGTAATACGCCGTCGCGTCCAGCCGGTTGATCCCGCGGAACCTGCGCGCGGCAAAGTCGAAATTCGCCCGCCGCTTCGCCCGGATCCCGTCGTAATCCGTGCCGTCGAGAATCGTGCGCGTCAGCACGGACATGCGCATCGCATCCTCGCTGTCGATCCGCTCTTCGTTGACGGTGCGCGCGGCATAGGCCTTGCCCTCGCAGCCGTATTCGAGCCGTTCGAGCAGGAAGCCTGCCGTATCGCTGGAATAGCCCTGCGGATATGCCGCGCAGAACTGCTCCGCGCCGGGCCCGACGACATAGGCGCCGTCCGGCACCCCGACGAATTTGCGGGCGGAATATACATGCAGCGCGTTTGCAAAGGGCTCTGCGAAAAACGCCTGGCAGTTGTCGATGATCGGGTGCGCATAGCGCGCGGCCAGCGACTGCATCCGCCGCGCGGACATGACGCCGTAATAATTGACCAGCAGCACGGCGTCCTCCGCCGCGGGCTGCAGATCCATCGGCTCAAAGCGCTCGTTGATATGATAATAGCGCAGCGCGCAGCCCTTGCGCTCCAGAAAGGCGCGGACGGTATCGCATTGATAATACGGCAGCCAGAGCGCGGCGCAGCCGGTCACCCGAAACGCGTGCCAGATCGCGGCGCGGCCCGTATTCAGACGCGCGACGCCCGCCGTCCCGCGGTAGTATTCGTTTCCGGATGCAAATGCGAGCGGTAAAAAGCTCCCGATTTCCATGCTCAGGCCGTTCCTTTCTGCGCCGCAATCGCGCGCTCCACACCCTCCCAGTCAAAGCCGCAGTTGAAAATATAGTCCAGCGTTGACATGTAAGGCAAAAAACCGACGGCCGGCCAGAGCTGCGGATAGGTGATCGGCGCATAATCCGTATAGACCAGATCGACGCCCTGCGCCGCAAAATGCGCATCCACCTGATAGGCCTTTGCGCCGTGGCCGGAAATATAAGTGTCGCCGCCGACGGCCTTCACCAGATCAATCACGCGCGCCTCCCGCACGGTTTCCACCGGCAGCGCGCTCGCGCGCAGCAGCGTCGCGCCGAATCCGAAGCGCCGGGCGATCTCCGTATTGATCGCAATGTTCATCTCCGCAAGGTTCGGATAGGGCGTGAGCAGCAGCTCCCGGAAACGGGGGAAGAAATCGTCAAAATACCGCGCGCGCGAATAATTCATCTGCAGGGTTTTCAGATGCTTTTCCTTCCAGCCGAGCGCGTCCCGCGTCTGCACGTCGAGGATCGAATCGCCCAGATGCTGGACGACGGGGATCTTGAGCCTGCAGGCGCCCTGCGGCGTCTTGATCCGGTTCCAGTGATGCATATTGTCATTGGAAAACTGGCAGTTGTCCAGAAAGATAAAGACATCCGACCGGCTGATTTTATAGAAATAGCCGAGATATGAAATATAATCCGGCTGATGGATGGAAACGACCATCAGACTTTCTCCTCTTCTTTTTCGGTCTGCTGCTCCGCTTCCTGCCGCAGCTCCTCTTTTTTCAGCTCCGGCGCGCGCAGCTCATCCGGCGCGCGCCGCACGCCGGCGAGGATCGCCGCCGTGCGCAGCAGGATCTTCAGGTCAAAGCCGAGCGACCAGTTGCGGACATACTCCAGATCGAATTCCGCCATGCGCCGCCGGGAATCGGACAGCGCCTCGTTCACGGCCTCCCAGCCGGTCACGCCCGGCAGCACGGACTGCCGCTCCGCCTGCTCCGCCGGCGTCATGACGTTCATTTCCTCCGGCAGCAGCGGGCGCGGGCCGACCCAGGACATCTCGCCCTTCACAATATTGAGAATCTGCGGCAGCTCGTCGATGCTCAGCTTGCGCATGACCTTGCCCCAGGGCTTCAGCCGCTGCGCGTCGGGCAGCAGATTGCCCTGCGCGTCGCGTTCATTCGTCATGGAGCGCAGCTTATACATCGTGAACGGCGCGCCCTGATAGCCGGTGCGCGTCTGCCGGAAGATCACCGGATCCTCCGGGGAACGCAGGCGCACGACCGTCATGGCGCCGAGCAGCACCGGCGCGGACACCACGCCGCCGACCAGCGCCGTCCCGAGATCGAAGACGCGTTTGACGCGTTTCGCTGTTTTCGGATTCAACTCTTCACATCCAATCAGAAAGTGATCCTGCGGAAGACGACCTGAAACGCTTCCGCATACGTGCAGCCGGACTGCGCGCCGCGATAGGCTGCCAGACCGCGGATGGCTTCCTCACTGCTCGGATGCGGGAAGGGACGCTGCACGCCGCCGTAAGCGGCAATGCCCTTGAGCTTCTGCGCAAGGCCGTCCTCCCCGATCTCCACAAAGAGATTCGGCTCAAACTGGTTCATTGCGGTGTTCACGCACCAATCCGTGGAGGAGGGCACTTCCATATACCACAGCTCCTGGATGGGCGAGGCCATCGGGCGGCGCTGGAACAGGCGGATCGCCGCCTGGCAGGCCAGCGAGGTGTGGAAATGATCGTTATTCACATCTGCGGGGTGATGCGTGATCACCACGTCGGGCTTTGCATCCAGGATCGCGGCCTCGATCGCCTTCACCAGCTGCAGATGCTCCACGGTATTCAGCTTGATGTTGGGGAACTCCTCGATGAACGCGCGCCGGATCCCCGTGATGTCAAAGCTGTTGTGCATATCGGACGCAAGCTCCTCATCGCCCGGCCGGTAAGAGCGGGCCTCCGCCTTGCCGGAAAGAATGCAGGCATCCACTTCATGCCCCGCCTGCGTCAGTTTGCAGATCGTCGCACCCGCGCCGAATACTTCGTCATCGGGATGCGCAGCAACAATCAGATATTTCATAGGTTCTCGCCTTTCTGTTAGATCAAATATTGGATCGGCAGCCGTCTGCGGGCGCCGTCAGGATTCCGTCGTTTGCGTCCGGTCGTCCTTGGAGGTGCGCCTGCGAATCAGCGAACGCTTCTCGTCGCCTCCGTAGCCATAGCCGTAGCCATAGCCGTAACCGTAGCCGTAACGCGAATAGTTTTTGTAGTGGCTGTAGCTGCCGTAGCCGTAGCCGTAATTCTCTCCGTAGCCCGCGAAGCCGGACTGCGCGCCGTTCATCACAACGCCGAGGATCCGGGCGTTCGCGTGGTTGACGGAATCGATGCCGTTGAGGATCTTGTTGACGCGTACCGTATCCTGCAGCACAACATAGATCACCGCGTCCACGGCGTTCACGATCAGCGACGTGTCGGAGATCAGCCCGCAGGGGGGCGTATCCACCAGAATATAATCGTAGTCGTCGCGCAGGGAATCGAACAGCGTCTGCAGATAATCGGCCTTCATCACCTTCCAGTAGGCGTTTGCCTCCTCCGTGAACCGGAGATAGGTCAGGCCGAAATCCTCCAGCTGCGCGGTCTTGTAGAGCGCTTCCTCGGCGTCAAACGTGATCGCTTCCGGATCCAGGCCCAGCGCCGGCGCAACGCTCGGGTTGCGCAGGTCCGCGTCCACCAGCAGCACCCGCTTGCCGGCGTCCGAAAGCGAGAGTGCCAGATTGACCAGCGCCGTGGTCTTGCCTTCGCCCGGCGCCGTGCTGGTCATCATGACCACCTTTTCCTCCGGCTGCAGCAGATGCATGAAGCTGTTGCGGAAGACGCGAACGGATTCCAGAAAGCCCTTGCCGATGCGTTCATTCCGGATCAGAATGCTGCGGTCGATCTCCTGCTTCTTATATTTTTTGAAGGTGACCTCCGGCAGCGTGCCGATCGCCTCGAAATGCAGCATCTCCTTGACCTCTTTTTTGGTGCGGACGGTCTTGCGGAAGAGGGCATACACCAGAATCCACGCTGCGCCGAGCGCAGCGCCGATTAAAAACCCTTTGAGCGCTACAGCCGGGGTGAACTTATTGATCGGTTCCTTCGGCAACTGCGGCTCGGTGATCATGGTCAGCCGGACGTTGCCCACAAGATACTTCGCGGCGTTCGGATAATGCTTCATCGCAGAGACCAGCACGTCATAGGTCTGCTGGGGATTGCTGCCGGTCGCCGTGAGCGTGAACATGTTGGTGGAGGACACCGCCTGCGCCGTGAGCACCGCCGGCACAAACCGCAGGCCCAGATCTTCACTGATCGCCTCCGTGAGGATTTCGCTTTGCAGGATATAAGGGAAGGTATCTTCCAGATTGCTCGCCGTCGCATTGTCATAATAGTAGGAGTAGGTCGGCAGCCCTTCGCCGGTGAGCGATACGGTCTCGGTATTGACCGTGAAAGTGGCGGACGCCCTGTATAGCGGGCGGAATTTGGAATAGCTCGTGAAAAACATGACCAGGCTGACAATGACGCCCAGCGCGAGCAGCAGCCACCAGTATTTTATGAATCCCTTCCACAGGTCGGAAAACTGGATCGTCGCTTTTTCCGGCGGGGCAGCTTCCGCGTTGCGGGTGCTTTTTTCATTCTCGCTCATACGCTGCCTCCGTTCCCTTCGATTTGCGGCGGTTTTCTTTCTTTCGCGCGTCTGCGGCTTCGTCCGTCTCCGCCGGGGCTTCTTCTGCCCCGGATTCCTCGTCGGCCTCGTTGTCGGCCTCCGCCGGGACTTCTTCCGCCTCGGATTCTTCACCGGCCTCGTCGTCGGCTTTTGCCGGGGCTTCCTCTGCCTCGGATTCTTCACCGGCCTCGTCGTCGGCTTTTGCCGGGGCTTCCTCTGCCTCGGATTCTTCGCCGGCCTCGCCGTCGGCTTCCGCCGGGGCTTCCTCTGCCTCGGATTCTTCGCCGGCCTCGCCGTCGGCTTCCGCCAAGGCTTCTTCCTCCTCCGGCGTGTCCGCAGCTTCGTCCGGTTCCGCCGGGGCTTCTTCTTCCGCCGCCGGCGCGGCAATAACGTCGTCCTGCGCGTTTGCCGGGATCACACCCACCGCAATCTGCGGCATTTTTTCCGGCGTGATTTCTGTTTCCTCCAGCTCCGGCACCATGGAGATCGGATTGCCGTCGCTGTCGGTCGCGGTCTTTGCATAGCGGTGATACCGCGCGCCGTACTTGCCGTATTTGCCGTACTTGCCGTATTTTCCGTATTTGCCGTAGCGGCTGTATCCGCCTTCATCCGTGCCGAGCTGATTGAAGAAAGAGAAGTCCTCAAACGTATCGTTCAGAATGCAGCCTGCAAACTGTGAACCGGTATTTGTCAGCGTCAGGATCGAATCGTTGATCACCGGCGCATAGACGCTGTCCGTGCGCACGGCCATGATCACCGCATCGCAAAGCTTGGCGACGCCGGTCACGCTGCTGTCCGCTGAAATCGGCGCAGTATCCACGATCACATAGTCGGCAGACGCCCGCAGCGCATCCAGCATATCCTTGACTCTGTTATCCTCAAACCAGCCCTGATAGTTCTTTTGCGGCTCTGTGTTCAAAGCAAGAAACAAATTCGTCTTTCTGTAGCGGCGGAAGCGGAAGTCTTCCTTTGCCAGCTCCCCGGCAAGCACGCGGCCGATTTCACTGCGTTCATCCGGCGATTGCTCGAAGATTTTATACAGCGCCGGCTTCTTGCAGTCCAGGTCCAGCAGCACGACGCGGCTGCCCTTGAGCGC
Source organism: Clostridia bacterium (assembly GCA_017550895.1). Lineage (GTDB taxonomy): Bacteria > Bacillota > Clostridia > Oscillospirales > Acutalibacteraceae > CAG-177. The sequence goes on along the minus strand of JAFZNN010000148.1, from coordinate 2,307 downwards.
GAGCGCGATGGCAAGGTTGGAGGCGATGGTGGATTTGCCTTCGTTCTCCACCACGCTCGTCACGGCAAACACGCTCTTTCCCTGCGTGCGCTGCATATATTCCAGCTTGCCGGCCAGCTTGTTGAAGCTCTCGGTGAATTTCAGGCTGGTAAACACGCTTTCGGAAAACAGGATGCCTTTTCGCGTGCCCTTCACCGCATCCTTCAGATTGAAGAACTTGCGTTCATGCGGTATCGTGCCGAGCAGATTCGCATCGATTTTTTCTTTGAATGACCGCTCATCCTTGACCGTATCGCGCACGACCGACAGCAGTACGATCAGCGCGGCCATCACCGCCATGGAGATCAGCGCGATTTTGACCGCGCTCGCGGAGGTCATATTGTTCGACGGCGCTTTCGGCACGCTGGCCGGGCGCAGAACGCTGACCACGCCGTTGGCATAAAGCGTCGAGGTGATCTGCGGATATACTTTCAGAACGGCAGTCAGCTCCCGGTAGGCCTCCTCCGGGTCCGAAGCGGTCACCGACAGCTCCATGATGTTCGTTCCTTGGTTGACCCTTGCGCCGATCTCGCCGTCAAACCGGTCGGTTTCCAGATACTCGCAGACCTTATTCTTCATGGAAGGCTGAACAAAGACTTCCTCATAGATCTGCGCAATCTTGGAGGAATCCGAAAGCGAGGCCACCGCGTTCGCCTTGCCCGCCGCGCTGTTGACGATCACCGTGGCGCGGCTGGTATACTCCGGATGATAGATCACATGCTTCACAATGTAGGTGCCCAGAATGCCGATCACAGCGGCGCAGAAGATCACCCACCAGTTGCGCAGGAGATCCCGCAGAATGCTGTGCCATTCAATACTGAATTTCTTTTCCGTCATACAGCGCCCCCGTTATTTCACAATGACGATCAGTCTTGTGCGCCCGACCGTCTCGAAGGAATCCGTGCCGAAATAATCCACCGTATAGGTGCCCGGCTTATCCGCGTTATAATCCGTTTCCGTGCGGATCGTCAGCGACGCATCGATGCCGGTGCTGTCCGCCGTGGACGCCACATAGCTGTTCCAGTCCGGTTTGGCGCCCTTCTTTACATAGATCAGATACTCTTTCAGGTTGATCTGCGGCCCGTTGCGCGTCAGACGCTCCACGACCATCGGCAGCACGATCTCGGCCGTGTCGCCCTTGGAATTCTGCACGGTGGCCTGCAGGGTATACAGGCCTTCCTTGCCGGTCTCAAAATCCGGCGAATAAATGATCACGCTGCCGGAGATGTCGCCGTCCAGGCAGTCCTTCGCGCCGACCGCGCCGATCACGTTCACGTCGTTGTAAACGGAATACAGCAGCGGGCGCCGCAGGAAGAATGTCGGCGGCACATAGTCTGTGTAATGAATCTGGCGCTGCGCGGTCACCACATGGTGATCCGAATCGCCGACCGCGTAGGTCACCTTGCAAAAGCCGATCTCGGAAAACTTGCCGATGGATTCCACAAGCACGCGGTCCGTCAGGTCGCCGTCTTTTTCGTCATAGGCCGTCACGCCGGCAAGCAGCTCTTCGTCCGATGCGCCGGACTTGACCTCGAGCACGCCCTCCTCCACGGTGATGACCGGGATGGTTTTATCCGTGAGCACCTTCTCCTGGAAAAAGACGACCGCAAACACCGCAATGGTCACGGCGGTCACCTCTGCCACGATGATTCTAAGCAATTTCATCATCATATCGATTACTCCTGTCAATCGCTGAAGATGTCCTCATTGTCGAGGATCCGTCGCGGATTCTCCTCGAACAGCAGGTCAGCGTAATCATAAGAATACTCTTCACAAACCAGTTCATGCGCATTGCGCAGGTTCGGGGTTCTGACATAAGGGGAATGCGCGTCGCTGGCGACCACGTCCGCCAGACGGTGGGCAAGGAGCCTGTGCGATGCGTGATAGGCCGCCGTGCCGAAGCGTCCGTACAGCGAGCTCTTATTGATCTGCATCAGGCAGCCCAGGCGTCTGATCCGCATGGCCGCGTCCGGATCCTCCGAAAGAAACGCGTAGCGCTCGGGATGCGCCACAACCGGCGTGTAGCCGTCCGCGATCAGCGTCTGCAGCTTCCGATAGACCGAATCCGCAGCCTCATAGAAATGAAACTCCACCAGCGGATAGCGGGAGCGGTTGAGCGTGATCAGCGCGCCGGATGCAAGCAGCGCCGGCGTATCGTCGGTGCAGAAGATTTCCTGCCCCGTATAGATCGTGACGCCGATCCCCTTTTCCTGCAGGGCCGCTCGCAGCGTTCGGATTCTGTTGTGCAGCTTCGGGCTCCAGGTGTTC
>JAFZNN010000147.1 GCA_017550895.1 Clostridia bacterium | reverse complement strand
GGAACGTCTCGTTCAGCATGGAGGAACCCGTCTCGTGGGAGACGCTTCCGGGACTTGCCGATTTCAGCGGCGAGGGCGTGTACAGCTGCCGCTTCGCGCCGGAACGCCGGCCGCTCAGCGCGACGCTCAGGCTGGAGCGTCTCTCCTGCACGTGCGCGGTGTATGTGAACGGCGAACACGCGGGCGACATCTGGACGCATCCCTATGAGCTCGATATTACGAAATTCCTGCGCGAGGGCGAAAACGCGCTGGAGCTGCGCGTCGCCTCCACGCTGGTGAACGAGATGCGCGCCGGCGATCCCGAATGGCCCCGCTTCGACACGTCGATCCCGGACTGGCCGTACTACGGCAAGATCATCAACGACCAGCGCAAAGCGCGCCTGAACACCCGCCGCGAGCACGAGGAGCAGCTCGAACCGCTCAAAAGCGGCGTGTGGGGCGGCGTGACGCTCGAGTATTCCCGCTGAGCGAGGCGTAAACAGAATATGCAAAACGGGCGGAGCGCGATGAAACGCTCCGCCCGCCCGTTTTGTGTTTTCCTATTCGATGACCTGGCCGTTCACGACGTTGAATATCTGGTTGTCATACAGAACGGGGCCCGAGAAGTCGGTCGCCAGCTCTCCGTCCATCACGAAAAACCACGCGCCGTCGTACAAAACGAGGGTGGTGTATTTCTGAACCTGTCCGCCGGCCACGTAATACCACAGCCCGGTGTTGGGATCCTGGATGAGGCCGTCGTATTCGTCCAGCAGTCGGCCAGCGGCAACCATGAAGCGCGCGCCGTCGTATTCCACGAGGCCGGTATAGGCGGTGTTCAGCTCGCCGTCTCTGATAAAGAACCACTTGCCGCTGTATTCCGCCAGCCCGTAATAGCCCCTCTGGGCCTGGCCCCGCGCGCAGAAATACCACACCTGCGGGTTGTCGGGATCCTGAACCACGCCGTTGGCTTCGGTCACAACGTCGCCGCCGGATACGAGGAACAGGCCGCCGTCGTACTCGACGAAGCCGCTCAGGTTATCGGGGAAGAGGTGTCCTTCCCTGGGCAGATAGAACACATAGCTCACGACCGCGTGCTGCGGATCGTCCGGATCGTAAGGGCTCACGCGGCTCGGCTCCTTGCTGTTGACGGCGAAGCGGGTGGCGAGTTCGTTGTTCCCGTCGTAGAAAGTAAAGCCTTCCTTCGCGTATACCGAGAAACGCACCTCGTAGCCGCGGCCCGCCTCGAACACGCCGTCGACGCGGATCGCCTCGCCGCTGGCCTGATCGATGAACGACACGCCGTTCCGGTGATAATCGTCGCTCATATTCTCCTGACAAACGGTCATGATGGGATCGAGAATGAAGTTACTGCCGGGTGTCTTCCCCGCTTGGGGCGCGTCCACGATGAGCAGCACCCTGTCGATCACCTTCAGCAAAGGCGCGCCGCCGGGCAGCGGCGGGAAGGTGTAGGAAAGATAGCCGGTATCGCCGTCATTGTATCGGAAGCCTGTCGCGGGCTCTCCGTTTATGGTGCCCGTGAGCGTAAATTGACCGTTGCCGTCCACAAAGCTGTAATCGCCGTTCGGACGCACGTGGACGCGGACAGTGTACTGATGACCCGGCTGGAAAACCGCCTCGCGGTTCACGCCAACGCCGTCTGTCTCGTCGATCCACTCGACGCCGTACCACAGGCTGCCCTCGAACTGGCCAATGGCGTTTGCGGCGACGCCTTCGCCGCTTACATAGACGCTGTAATCGGGAGCGCCGCCCGCGACAGGCGCGTCGAGGCCGGTGACGGCCGCGGGGCCCGCGGTCATGGCCACGGGGTTGAACGCGCGCGCATACGAAGCGTGCCGCTCGTCCAGCAGAATCGTGCCGGTGCCGCTCAGGCCGTCGCCGATGACGATGGAACCGACCGCCTCGCGGCCCTCCTCATCGCAGAAGGTATAGCCCGGCAGCGCCTCCAGATACACCCTCACGTAATACTTATGCCCCGGAATGAACGTCTCGTCCTCTCCGACGACGCGCGAGGCCGTCATGTCGTACCACTCGATGCCGTTCCGGACGCCCGCATTCTGGTCGAGCGCGCAGCCGTCAGCGGCGAGCGTCACGTCGTGATCCGGCTTCGCGTTCGCTGCGGGCGGATCGATATCGGTCACCTTCGGATAGAAGACGCGCTTCAGCAGCGTTCCGTATGTGTACGAGGCGTACATCTGCTGCTCGTTGATGATCCGCGTCTCCATCCTCGCGCCGCCGAGCGTGGCGTATGACTCGATATAACCGCCGTAGCCGTTGTCGCCCGCGAAGGTATAGCCGTCGGCGGAAACCAGCGCCGCGACAACCTTGTAGGCATGTCCGAGCTCAAATGTCTGGCTGGGCAGCAGCGGAACCTCGCCGTCGGTCACGTCGTACCAGCTGACGCCGTTCTGCCAGGCGTCGTGCGTCTTGTCCTCGAGGACGCACAGGGGCGCGCTCAGCATATCGCCGGTCGTGAGATAGGCGGTGTAATCCGGCGTCTGCCCGATTGCCGGCGCGTCGAGGTTTAGTACGTTCACACCGCCTACGACCGCGCTCGCCGGGAGCTTCGGGAAGGCGCAGCACGCGGCCACGCTCTTCGGCGAGTTCTTCTGCCAGTAACTGTCGACGCTGCCGTTTACGCTGGGCGTGAGCGGCACGACGCCGTCGTCTCCATACAGCTTGCTGCGGCCCGAAGCAGGTTTGAACAAAATCTCGATGACGTACGCGGCGTTGCCCGCGAACGTGTCGTTCGGATCGAGGGGAACGCGCGTGTCCGCGTTGACCCAGCGCACGCCGTTCATCCAGCCTTCCGTGCCCGAACGCATGTCGCGCTGGGCGTATTTTTCACCCGCGCCGATAAACGACACCGTCACGTCGTAATCCGGCTTCCTGCCGATCTTCGGCGCCTCTATATCCGTCACGCTGACCACGGGCGGCGCGCATTTGAAATCGCAGGTGACGCGCATCTCCGTCTGACTGACCTTTTCAAAGCTACCGGGCATGTCGTTGACCATCGCCAGGAAGGGCTCGAAAAACACATACCCCTCCTCCAGCTCCAGCGCCACGTAAACGCGATAGGTGTGGCCCGCGGAAAACGTATCGCCCGGCTTGAGCATCTTTCCCGCGGTTTTGTCGTACCAGCGAACGCCGTTTTTCCAGTTTGCGTCGTTGATCGCCCTGATCGCGCAGCCCCGCGCCGAGCTCTCCGCGCCATAGTCCACCTCCATGCCCTCGACGGGCACGCGGACGCCCGAGATCATCGCGCCGCCGCAATAGTAGACCGCGCCGCTTTCCGCCAAGGCGCACGCCGCCGCTAAAACCAGCGCCAGCGTCACGACGGCCGCGAAGGTTTTCCACGCAAAGCGTTTCATTTGTCACTCCTCCGTCCTGAATTACGCGACGACCTGGCCGTTCAGGACGTTGAATATCTGGTTGTCATACAGAACGGGGCCCGAAAAGTCGGTCGCCAGCTCTCCGTCCATCACGAAAAACCACGCGCCGTCGTACAAAACGAGGGTGGTGTATTTCTGAACCTGTCCGCCGGCCACGTAATACCACAGCCCGGTGTTGGGATCCTGGATGAGGC
>JAFZNN010000146.1 GCA_017550895.1 Clostridia bacterium | reverse complement strand
GAAAGAGAAAAAGAAAAAGCCGAAGGAAGAAGAACCGGAAAGCGAAGTCGTTCCGGAGCCGAAGAAGAAAAAGCACAAGGATAACATTTTCGTGCGCTTTTATCACAACAAAGGCTTCGACGGCGTCGTGCAGCTGCTGCAGGATGCGGCGGCGGCGCTGGGCGGGATGTTCCGCCGCGGCGCGAAGGCCTTCACGCTCGAGGATCTGCGCGTGCATCTGCAGGTGGGCTCCTATGACGCGTCGGAGACCGCTATCAAATACGGCCGGACCTGCGCTGTGGTGTATCCCGCAATGGGCACCATTGTCAGCAAGGTGCGTGTCAAAAAGCACGAACTGACCGTGACCCCCGATTTCATGGAGGGCAAGAACGACGCGTCGTTCCACACCGTCGTTTCGGTGCGCCCGCTTCTGCTCATCCACGCGGGCACCGTCATGCTCTTCCAGATGCTCTTTAAAGCTGTCATACCGCTGCTCAGGCACAGCAAGGAACCAAAGCCCGAGGTGCAGAAGCAGCAGTAAATAAATCCATCAACATAAAGAAAAGGAGAAACAATCATGAAAGAACAATCGGCAGCCGGTATGCTCGGCACTTCGATCGATAAGATCAAGGATCTTGTTGATGTGCGCACCATCATCGGCGAACCCATCAAAATCAGCGACACGCTGCAGATCATCCCCGTATCCAAGGTCACCTACGGCTTTGCCTCCGGCGGAACGGATTTCCCCTCCAAGGGCTCCAATGAGCTGTTCGGCGGCGGCGGCGGCGCCGGCGTGACCATCACGCCCGTGGCGTTTCTCGTCGTCAATAACGGCGGCGTGACCGTTCGCTACATCAACGCCGCGGAAGGCTCCGTCGAGCGCGTGATCGGCATGGTGCCCGATCTTGTGGACAAGGCGACCGACGTGATCGACAAGATCAAGGGCGGCTCTGCCAGCAGCAGTGTGGACGCCGCGATCGACGATTATATCGAAACCAACGATCTGAAATAATCCGTTTTGCGGTTGGTATTTCCTTTTTCAGTCGGTTCATATAATGAATCAATCGACTGAAGAGGGGAGATGCGCGCGTGAAACGAATCCTTGCCGCCGGGCTTTGCTTGATGCTGTTCTTTTCTGCGGCCGTGCCGGCGCACGGGCTGTCTGTCAGCGCCCAAGCCGCCGTGCTTGTCTGCGCGGAATCCGGCGCGGTGCTGTATGAAAAGAACGCGTCCCGCCGCCTGTCCATGGCGAGCACGACCAAGATGATGACGGCGCTGCTTGCGCTGGAAGCCTGCACGCCGGACCGCGAAATCACCGTCACGCGGGAGATGGTCGACGTCGAGGGCACGTCGATCGGTCTGCAGGCGGGCGAGCGGGTGCCGCTGCGCGTGCTGGTTTACGGCATGCTGCTCTCATCCGGCAATGACGCGGCAAACGCTGTCGCCTATGCCCTGGGCGGCAGTCCCGCGGCGTTTGCGCAGATGATGAACGCCCGCGCGGCTGCGCTCGGCATGCGAGATACGCATTTCGTCACGCCCTCCGGCCTGGATGATCCCGCGCATTATTCCACGGCGCATGATCTTGCGCTGCTGGCCAGCGCGTGCATACGCAATCCGGAATTCGTCGCGGTTTGCTCTGCAAAGACGGCGCGGCTGCGCTACGGCGATCCGCCCCGCACGGCGAGCTTCAGCAACCACAACCGGCTGCTCTGGCGCGACGAAACGGTGATCGGCGTCAAAACCGGTTTTACCAAAAAGAGCGGGCGGTGCCTGGTCAGCGCGGCAAAGCGCAGCGGCCTGACCTTTGTCGCTGTGACGCTCAACGCGCCGGATGACTGGGAAGACCATCTTGCCATGCTCGAATACGGCGCCGGCGTTTGCAAACCGGTTGCGCTGACCTTTGATACCGGCGGCGCTGCAGTGCGCGTGTTCGGCGGCGTGCGTCAGACTGCGCGCGTTGCGCTTGCCGAAACGCCGGTCTATCCGGCGGACGGCGGCGGTTATGACTGTCAGCTGCTGCTCCGGCCTTATTGCTATGCGCCGCTCGCGAAAGGGACCGTTGTCGGGACCGCCGTGTTTCGCAGCGGCGGGCGGCAGATTGCGGCCGTTGCCTTGATTGCCGCCGAGCGGGTCGAACGCCGGGCGGGCTTGCGGCAGGAGCCGGAGCCGAAGGGGATGCGGCGTTTGCTGCGCAGCATCCGTGAATTCTTTGATTGAGGTGAACACCGTGGCGCAAACACGCATGCGGCTGCAGAAATATCTGTCCGAGGCCGGGGTCGCATCCCGGCGCAAGGCGGAGGAAATGATTCGCAGCGGGCTGGTGAAGGTCAACGGAAAACCCGCGCAGATCGGCGATCAGGTCGATCCGGCGCATGATAAAGTCACGGTCGCCGGCCGTCGCGTGCATCCGGCAGCAACGCAGCGTTATCTGCTGCTCAATAAGCCGCGCGGCTATGTGACGACCACGAACGACGAACTCGGCCGCAAGTGCGTGACCGCTTTGCTCGACGGCGTGCAGGAGCGCGTGTATCCGGTCGGCCGTCTGGACCGCGTCTCCGAAGGCGCGTTGCTACTCACGAACGACGGCGCATTCGCGAACGCGATGATGCACCCGAAGCATCATGTGCCCAAGACCTATGTCGTCACCCTGCGGCCCGGCATCACGGCGGCGCAGGCGCAGCAGCTCAGCGACGGCATCGAGCTCGACGGGCGGATGACCGCGCCGGCCGATGTGCGCATCGTGACGCAGGAGGAAGGGCGCGCGGTTGCGGAAATCGTCCTTTATGAGGGCCGCAACCGGCAGATCCGCCGCATGTGCGAAGCGCTCGGCCTCGAGGTGGCGCGTCTGCGCAGAACGGCCGTCGGCTCCGTGCGCCTGGGGATGCTGCGTCCCGGCGAATGGCGGGATCTGACGCCGCAGGAAGTGGAAACGCTGCTGCGCGCGGCCGGCGTCTCCGAATCGAAAGGAGGCGCGCGATGATCCGTTTTTTGCCGGCGACTGCGCCGGACGGTTTCTTCCGGTTTGAAGCGTTTGTCGATGAGAAGCTTGCGGGCTGCTGCAGTTTTCGCATCGACGGGTATCAGATGGAATTCACCGCGATCGACTGCGATGATCCGCTGCTTGCGGACGGGTTGCTGCGTGCGGCGATGAATTATGCCGCGAACCGGAACGCCTATATCGCGCGGGCCGGGGCCGGCGTTGCCGACCGTGCGCTGCGTCTGCTCGGCTTTCAGGGGGCGGACATGCTCACGGCGGAGATCCCGGAGGTGCTGATGAATTGCGCCTGCGGGCATCAAGAATGAGGAAGTGGATACAATATGATCAAGAGTATGACCGGCTACGGGCGCGCTCAGCAGCTTGTGGACGGAATGAATATCACGGTGGAGCTCAAAAGCGTCAACCATCGCTATTTTGAGTTTTCCTCCAAGCTGCCGCGCAGTTACGGCTTCCTGGATGAAGCGTTAAAGACCTTTTTTATGGGCAAGCTCACGCGCGGCAAGCTCGAATGCTATGTGCAGATCGAAACCGTGGAGGAAGCGGACACGCTGGTCAGTGTGAATCACCCGCTGGTGAAAAGTTATCTTGCCGCTTATCAGGAGCTTTCGGAAACTTACGGGATCGAAAACGATATCAAGGTGTCCGATCTTGTCAAGGTGGCGGATGTGCTCACGCTGCGCAAGGCGCAGGCGGATGAAGACCGCATCCGCGCCGCGGTGTTGACCGTGGCCGAAGCGGCGCTGGCCGGCTTCATCGCCATGCGGGAGCGCGAGGGCGAGCGGCTGAAAGCAGACGTGCTCGACCGGCTCGCGACGATCGGCGAAACGGTCGCTTATATTGAAGCGCGTTCGCCGGAAACGGTGAAGGAATACAATGAAAAATTGATCGCCCGCCTGCAGGAGCTGCTGGCCGATACGCATATCGAGGAGCAGCGGATCCTGACGGAGGCCGCGATCTTCGCCGATAAGATCGCCGTTGCGGAAGAAACGGTGCGCCTGCGCAGCCACATTGCGCAGATGCAGACCTTCCTGGACGCGGACGAAGCGGTCGGCAAAAAGATGGATTTCCTGGTGCAGGAAATGAACCGCGAAACCAACACCATCGGCTCAAAGGCGCAGGACGTCGCCATTGCGCGCAAGGTGGTCGCCATGAAGGCGGAAATCGAAAAGATCCGGGAACAGATCCAGAATATCGAGTAAAGGAGCCGGAAAAGCATGAAACTGATCAACATCGGCTTTGGCAATCTGGTCAATGCCGGGCGGATGGTCGCCATCGTCAGTCCTGAATCCGCGCCGATCAAGCGCATGATCCAGGAAAGCAAGGAAAAGGGCAATCTGATCGATGCGACGCACGGCCGGCGCACGCGCGCGGTGATCATCACCGACAGCGACCACGTGATTCTGACCTACCTGCAGAGCGAAACGGTTGCGAACCGGCTCAATGATGAAGCGGACGCGCTTGACGACGAGGAGGATGAAGATGACTGACAGCGGCATTCTGATCATTCTGTCCGGCCCCTCCGGCTCCGGCAAGGATACCGTGCTCGGCGCGCTGATGCAGCGGCGCGGCGATGTGCGCGTTTCCATTTCCATGACCACGCGCGAGCCGCGCGGCCAGGAGCTCGACGGCGTGCATTACTACTTTGTCAGCCGTTCCTATTTTGAAAAGAAGATCGCGGAGGACCGGATGCTGGAATACGCCGAATACGCCGGCAATTTCTACGGCACGCCGAAGGACCCCGTGGATGAAATGCTGCGCGCCGGAAACGCCGTGTTTCTGGAGATCGAGGTGCAGGGCGCGGAGAAGATCCGCCGGATCTATCCGGATGTGATCAGCATCTTCCTGCTGCCGCCGTCCATGGCGGCGCTCGAAGCGCGTCTGCGCGGGCGCAACAGCGAGGATGAAGAAACGCTGCAGCACCGCCTTGTGATCGCGCGTGAGGAGATCCGCCGCGCAGCGGAATATGACTATATCGTGATGAACGACACGGTGGAAAACGCCGTGGACCGCATCGAAACCATTATCAACGCCGAAAAGCAGAAAACCTGCAGAAATAAAACTATGATCAGCGAGGTAATCAATAATGTTTAATCCCGATCTGAGCGTCGTGCTCAAAAACCATCTCAGCCGTTATTCCCTTGTGACCGCCACCGCCAAGCGTGCGCGTGAGATCGCGGAGGAAGCGGAAGAAAACCACGAGATCATCACCGAAAAGCCGGTCAGCATGGCGCTCGAAGAGATCCTGTCCGGCGATTATGTGATCGTTGAGCCGGAGGAGATCCGGAATATCTGAGTGCCTGTTTCGCCGCAGAGGAGGGGAGTTTCATGCCATACGCCAGGGTTGCCGTGGCCGATACCGCGTTTTCCTTTGATCAGGCGTTTGACTATCAGATCCCCCCGGCGCTGACCGAAACCGCCGTGCCCGGCGTGCGCGTCACCGTCCCGTTCGGGGCCGGCAATGCCAGACGCATGGGCATGATCCTGGCTGTGACGGAAACAACGGATGCCAAGCGCGTCAAGAAGCTGTCCTCCGTCGAGGACGCCGAGCCGCTGCTGGATGCGGAGCTGCTCAGCCTGGTCTGGATGCTGCAGGAGCGCACCTTCTGCACGCTCTATGAAGCGGTCAAGGCCATGCTGCCAAGCGGACTGCAATACCGTATCGTCGCGTCCTATGCCGTCAGCCCCGACGCCGATCCGGCGAAGCTCGAGGCCCTATCCGGCGACGAAGCCGCATTTTTCGCCTACCTGCGCAAACGCGGCGTCTTTGTCAAAGCGGCGTCCGCGTTCAAGGCGATTGGACGAGCGCAGGATCCGAAGCTTGTCGAGCGCCTGCTCAAAGACGGTCTGATCGTCGCGAACCGGGATGCCGTGCGCAGCCTCGGCGATCTGACCGTGCGTATGCTGCGTCTTGCGCCGGAGCGCCCGGATGTGAAGACGACGGTGAAACAGCAGGCGATGATTCAGATGCTGGAAACGCTCGGCCCGACGAGCGTCAAGGAGCTTTGCTATTACACCGGCCTGACGCCCGCCGTGGCGAACGCGCTTGTGAAAAACGGGATCGCCGCTTGCTATGAGCAGGAAGTGATTCATCTGCCGCGTTACAGCGACATCACGCCCTGCCGCAGCGAGATCCGGCTGACAGGGGAGCAGCAGAACGCGTTTGAGACGCTCTCCGGCCTGGCGCAAGGCGAGAAGGCCGCCGCCGCGCTGCTCTACGGCGTGACCGGCAGCGGCAAGACCGCGGTGTATCTGCGCGTGATCGACGCAGTGTTGGATCGCGGCAAATCCGTGCTGGTCATGGTGCCGGAAATCGGTCTGACGCCGCAGACGCTCGCGCTCTTTTGCCGGCGATACGGCGATCGTGTCGCGGTGTTTCACAGCGCGCTATCCGTGCGCGAACGTCTGGACGAATGGAAACGTGTGCGCCGGGGAGAGGCCACGATCGTGGTCGGCACGCGCAGCGCCGTGTTTGCGCCGCTGACGAATCTCGGCCTGATCATCATCGACGAGGAGCAGGAGCATACATATAAATCCGAGCAGTCCCCGCGGTATGACGCCGTGGAGGTTGCCAAGTTCCGCGCGGCGCATCATAACTGCCTGCTGCTTCTGGCTTCCGCAACGCCGCGCGTGGAGAGCTTTGCCGCGGCTGAAAGCGGACGCTATACGCTCTGCAAGCTGACCGACCGCTACGGCAGCGCCGTGCTGCCGGAGGTCGTGACCGTGGATATGCGGCATGCCGAAACCGTGCCCGAGAGCCGGGAGCTCAGCCGCACGCTTCTGATCGCGCTGGAAGAGAACCTGACGGCCGGCAGACAGTCGATCCTGTTGATCAACCGCCGCGGCTACAATACCTTTGCCGCCTGCGACGCCTGCGGCGAGGTCGTCACCTGCCCGAATTGCAGCATTTCCATGACCTATCATGCCGCCAACGGCCGGCTGATGTGCCATTACTGCGGCTATTCCGTGCCGTTCACCGGCGTTTGCCCGCAATGCGGGGAGCAGGCCGTGCGGTATGCGGGCTTCGGCACGCAGCATGTGGAGGATTCGCTCGCGCGGCTGCTGCCGCAGGCGCGGATCGTGCGCATGGATACCGATTCCACCGCCGGTCGCAATTCCCATGAACAGCTGCTTTCCGCTTTCGCGAACGGCGAATATGACATCATGGTCGGCACCCAGATGGTGGCCAAGGGTCTGAATTTCCCGAATGTCACGCTGGTCGGCGTGGTGTCGGTCGATCAGCAGCTGTATAACGATGATTACCGCGCGCTGGAAAAAACCTTTTCCCTGCTTACGCAGGTCGTCGGCCGTTCCGGCCGCGGCGCTTCCGCGGGGCGCGCGATCATCCAGACGCTCACGCCCGAGAATGAAATCATCCGTCTGGCTGCGCTGCAGGATTACGAGGCGTTTTACCGCACGGAGATTCGTCTGCGCAAAAGCCTGATCTATCCGCCTTACTGTGATCTGTGCGTGATCGGCGTGACCGGCGCGCAGGAAACGCTCGTCAAGGCGGCCGCGCAACAAGCGCTTGCGCTTGTCCGTCAGCTGACGGCGGATGAATTCTCCGACCAGAAGCTGATCGCGCTCGGGCCGATGCCGGCGCGCATCGCGAAAATCAGCAATAAATACCGCTACCGTCTGATTCTGAAATGCAGAAACTCCCGCCGCCTGCGCGCGATGATCGCGCAGCTGCTGCGCACCGTCGGCAGGGACAGCCGCTATGCCGACGTGACGGTCTATGCGGATATCAATCCCGACACGGCTGTCTGAATTCTTTTATAAATAACTTGCAAACAACGCCGGTCCGGCAAAGGATCAACACGCCCCGGAAGGGGGAAATGAGGAATCGCCATGGCATTGAGAAACATCGTAAAGGACGGAGATCCGATCCTGCTGAAAACATCCCGCCCGGTCGAGAAATTTGACGCCCGGCTGTGGATGCTGCTCGACGATATGAAGGAAACCATGTACGCCGCTAACGGCGTCGGCCTTGCCGCTGTGCAGGTCGGCATCCTGCGCCGCGTTGTGGTCATGGATTGCGGAGACGGCTATCTTGAGCTGATCAATCCGGAGATCACCGTGCGCGAAGGCGAGCAGTTCGCGGAAGAGGGCTGCCTGTCGTTCCCCGGCCAGAGCGGCGTGACCTGCCGCCCCGCCGTGGTGCAGGTCAAGGCGCAGGACCGCAACGGCAAATGGTGCGTTTATAAAGGCACCGAGCTGAAGGCGCGCTGCTTCTGCCATGAGATCGATCACCTCGACGGCATCGTCTTCACCTCGCGCGTGATCAAAAAGGAGCCTGTGACATGAGGATCGTCTTTATGGGAACGCCCGCGTTTGCCGTGCCCTGTCTGCAGCGTCTGCTTGACCTCGGGCACACGGTGACCGGCGTATTCACCCAGCCGGATAAACCGCAGGGGCGCCACGGCATTCTCACGCCGCCGCCGGTCAAAACACTGGCGCTTGAACACGGTCTGCCAGTCTATCAGCCGGATAAAATGCGGGACGGCACGGCCCTGTCGCTCCTGCAGGCGGCTGCGCCCGCGCTTGTGATCGTGGTCGCTTACGGAAAAATCCTGCCGCAGGCGCTTCTGGATGTGCCTGCATTCGGCTGCATCAATATTCACGCTTCGCTCCTGCCGCATCTGCGCGGCGCTGCGCCGATCCAGTGGTCCATCCTGAACGGCTTCGACGAAACCGGCGTGACCGCCATGCAGATGGACGCCGGGCTCGATACCGGCGATATGCTGCTCTCCCTCACGCTCGCGATCGATCCGGATGAAACGGCCGGCGCGCTGAGCGAACGGCTTTCGCAGCTGGGCGCGGATGTGCTTGAGAAAACGCTTGCAGCGCTGCAGGCCGGCACGCTGACCCGCACGCCGCAGCCTGCGGAATTCACCTACGCGCCGATGCTTTCCAAGGCGCTTTCACCCGTGGACTGGCACCGCACGGCGCGGCAGATCCACGATCAGATCCGCGGCCTTTCGCCCTGGCCGGGCGCGACGGCGGAACTGAACGGCAAAACGGTCAAGCTGCATCAGAGCCGACTGCTCGATCAGACGGCGGACGGCGCGCCGGGCACGGTGCTTGCGGCCGACAAGCGGCTGATCGCCGTTTGCGGCGACGGCGGCTGCCTCGAAATCACCGAGCTGCAGGCGCAGGGCAAGCGCGCGATGCCCGCGGCGGATTTCCTGCGCGGCAATCCCGTCACGGTCGGCGATCGGTTCGGCAGGGGATCCCTCTGAAGGAGGTCATAAAATGAACGGACTGAATTTCTACAATTTGTTTGATTCCTGGTACATTCTGCTGGTCGTGCCGGCAATGATCCTTTCGATCATTGCGCAGATCGGCGTGAAATCCACGTATAAAAAGTATTCCGGCGTGCCGAATGCGCGCGGGCTGACCGGCGCTGCCGCGGCGGAGGCGATCCTGCGTTATTACGGCGTCACCGATGTGCGCATCGAGCGCGTTGCCGGCAATCTCACCGATCATTTTGATCCGAGCGCAAAGGTGATCCGCCTGTCGGAGGGCGTCTTCGGCAGCACGTCCGTGGCCGCGGTCGGCATCGCCTGCCATGAAGCCGGCCACGCCGCGCAGCATGCGGAGGGCTATGCGCCGATTACGGTGCGCAATTCGCTTCTGCCCGTGTGCAGGATCGGCTCTTCGCTCGGCATTCCGCTGGCGATCCTCGGCTATTTTCTCGGCTTTCAGCCGCTGATTCTGATCGGCCTTGCGCTTTACGGCCTGATCTTCGCCTTTCATCTGATTACGCTGCCGGTGGAATTCAACGCCAGCCGCCGCGCCATCAAAGTGATCGATGAAACGCAGCTGCTTTATGAGGATGAGATCGGCGGCGCGAAATCCGTGCTGCGCGCTGCGGCGATGACCTATGTTGCCTCGATGATCGTCGCGCTTGCAAATCTCCTGCGCCTGATTCTGCGGTTCGGCCGCAGTCAGCGGCGCTGATGGAAAGGACAAACACTATGAAGAACCCAAGGCAGATCGCTTTTGAAGCGCTGCTGAAGATCCAGCGCGACGGCGCCTATTCCAACCTGGCTTTGGACAGCGCGCTGAAAGAGCATCCGGAGCTGGAAGAACGCGACCGCGCGTTTGTGAGCAATCTGGTTTACGGAACGCTGGATCATCAAATTCAGATTGACTATAATCTCGGCTTATATCTGACCCAGCCGGTGCGCAAGCTCAAGCCCGAGCTGCATACCGTGCTGCGTATGGGCGCATATCAGCTGCTGTTTATGGACAAGGTGCCCGCCCGCGCCGCCGTCAACGAAAGCGTGGAGCTGGCCAAGGTCAATAAATCCCGCTTTGCCGCATCCATGGTCAACGCCGTGCTGCGCCGCATGGCAGAGCAGGGCCTGCAATTGCCGCAAAGCGACGAAAACGATCCGAATTATCTCGCGATCAAGTATTCCTGCCCCGAGTGGATTCTTTCGCTCTGGATCGACGCTTACGGGCGCGAGACCGCGCTTGCCCTTGCGCAGGCCGCTTTGGAGCCCGCACCGCTGACGATCCGGACGAATACGGTCAAAATGGACGCGGACGCCCTGATCTGGCGGCTGGCGGAGGACGGCGCGATTTCCGAGCATTCCGCGCTCCTGCCGGAGGCGCTGATCCTTGCCAACGGCGTTTCGATCGACCGCATGACCGCCTATCAGGAAGGCCTGTTTCATGTGCAGGATCTCGCGTCGCAGCTCTGCTGCGCGGCAGTGGATCCGCAGCCGCGCGAGACCGTGTTCGATCTGTGCGCAGCGCCCGGCGGCAAGACCTTCACAATGGCACAGCGCATGCAGAACACCGGCTGCATCCGCGCGTTTGACGTCTATCAGTCCCGTGTGGAGCTGATCCGCTCCGGCGCGCAGCGTCTGGGTCTGCAGAATGTCTATGCCTACTTATCCGACGCAACGATTTACAACGAAAACTACGGCAAGGCCGACCGCGTGCTCTGCGACGTGCCGTGCTCCGGGCTCGGCATCCTGCGCCGCAAACCGGAAATCCGGTTCAAGCAGCGCGGAGAGATTGACAATTTACCGGATTTGCAGTATCGTATTCTTTGCAATGCGACGCAATATCTCAAAGACGGCGGGCGGCTGGTGTATTCCACCTGCACGCTGAATCCGGCGGAGAATCAGGGCGTGTGCGACCGCTTCCTCGCGGCGTATCCGGCGTATCATGCCGTGCGTGTTTTGCCTGAAATTCCGCGGATTGACGCAACGGATTATCTGACGCTGATGCCGCAGGTGCACGGAACGGACGGCTTCTTTATCGCCGTGTTCGAAAACGGCGGAGGTCTTGCATGAGCGGCGATGTCCTTTCCATGACGCTGCCGGAATTGCAGGAAACGCTCACCGGCGCCGGTCTGCCGGCCTTCCGCGCAAAGCAGGTGTTTCAGTGGCTGCATCAGCACGGCGCGGCGGATTACGCGGAAATGACGAATCTGCCGAAAGCCCTGCGGGAAACGCTCGCGCAGCGCTATCCGATCATCGGGTGCAGCATCGTGCGCCGGCAGGTTTCAAAGCAGGACGGCACGGTCAAATTCCTCTTTGCCATGCAGGGCGGCGATTATGCCGAAAGCGTCGTGATGCAATATAAATACGGCGCGACCATCTGCGTTTCCTCGCAGATCGGCTGCAAAATGGGCTGCGCGTTCTGCGCGTCCACGCTCGGCGGCTTCCGGCGCTGCCTGACCGCCGGCGAAATGCTCTCGCAACTATATACAGCGGAGCGTGCGCTCGGTGTGCAGATTTCTCACATCGTGCTCATGGGCATGGGCGAGCCGCTGGATAATTTCGACAACGTGATGCGGTTTCTCGATCTGGTCAACGACGAGAACGGCCGGCATCTTTCCATGCGGAATATTTCGCTGTCCACCTGCGGCCTGGTGCCGCAGATCCGGGCGCTGCAGGCGCGGCGTTTGCAGCTGACGTTGTCCGTGTCGCTCCACGCGCCGAATAACGAGCTGCGCGATCGGCTCATGCCGGTCAACCGCAGATATCCGATCGAAGAGCTGCTGGCTGCCTGCCGCGATTATGCGGCAGCGACCTCCCGCCGCATTTCGTTTGAATACGCGATGCTGGCCGGGGTCAATGACAGCGACGCGTGCGCCCTTGAGCTCGCGCAGCGGCTGCAGGGCATCCTTTGCCATGTGAATCTGATCCCGGTCAACGAGGTGGCGGAAAGCCCGTTTCATCCCAGCGCGCCGGAGCGCGTGCGACGATTTTCGGAGCTGCTCGCGCGCGAAGGGATCAACGCGACCGTGCGCAGAAAGCTCGGCGGCGATATCGACGCTTCCTGCGGGCAGCTGCGCAGAAGAGAACAAGAACATCACTCCGAAGGGGGAGAGCCAATATGATTATCTCATCCAAGTCCGATCTCGGACGCAAACGCGAGGAAAATCAGGATGCGTATGCGGCGGGCGAGCTGGCAGGCGGCGCTGTGTATGCGCTGGTCTGCGACGGCATGGGCGGTGCGCAGGCCGGAGCGCTGGCCAGCAGCACCGCGGTCAAAACCATGCGGGAGCGGCTGCTGTCCGCCTATCGCGCGGGCATGAGCGATCTGTCGATCAAAAGCCTGCTGGTTTCCACGATTGAGCTTGCCAACAAGGAAATCTATGCGCTTTCTCTCAGCGATCAGGCGAACGAGGGCATGGGCACGACGGCCGTGGCGGTCATTGTGAACGATGACTATGCCTTTATCGCGCACGCGGGTGACAGCCGTGCCTATCGCATTGCCGACGGCGTGCCGATCCAGCTCACACGGGATCATTCCGTGGTGCAGCGGATGGTGGAAAACGGCGAGATCACGCCGGAAGAAGCGGTGACCCATCCGCAGAAACACATCATCACCAGCGCCCTCGGCGTTGAGAATACACCGAAGATCGATTTTTGCCAGGAGCCGCTGGAGGATGGCGAATTGCTGCTGATCTGCACGGACGGGCTGACGAATTACACCACGCCCGCTGATCTTGTGAACTGCACGTCGGACGGCGAATACCATCGCTACTGCGACCGGCTGGTGGAACTCGCGAACAGCAACGGCGGCGGCGACAATATCACCGTCGTGATCATTGAGAAATAATTCTGTCGGATGGAAAGGAAAGGTTGATACGATGGATAATTATACCGGCAAGCGTCTGGACGGACGCTATGAAATCCAGGAGGTTATCGGCGTCGGCGGCATGGCGGTCGTCTATAAGGCGTATGATAACATCGACGACCGCACGGTTGCGGTGAAGATTCTCAAGGATGAATACCTTGCAAACGAGGAGTTCCGCCGCCGCTTCAAGAACGAATCCAAGGCGATCGCGGTGCTTTCGCATCCGAATATTGTGAAGGTGTTCAACGTCAACTACGGGGATCGCCTGCAGTATATCGTGATGGAGTATGTCGAGGGCATCACGCTCAAGGAGTACATTGAGCAGCAGGGCAAGCTCGGCGTGAAGGAGACCGTGTATTTCACCACGCAGATCCTTCGCGCGCTGCAGCATGCGCATGACAAGGGCATCGTTCACCGCGATATCAAGCCGCAGAATATCCTGCTGCTTTCCAACGGCAATATCAAGGTCACGGATTTCGGCATCGCCCGCTTCAGCTACAGCGACACCAAGACCATGACGGACGGCGCGATCGGTTCGGTGCATTATATCAGCCCCGAGCAGGCGCGCGGCGACGCGACCGACGAACGCGCGGATATCTATTCCGTCGGCGTCGTGATGTATGAGATGCTGACCGGCCGCCTGCCGTTTGAATCGGATAATTCCGTTTCCGTCGCGCTCATGCAGCTGCAGGAGGATCCGAAACGTCCGCGCGACATCAACAAGGACATTCCCGCGGGGCTTGAGCAGATCGTCATTCGCGCCATGCAGAAAAACGCGAAGGACCGCTATCAGTCCGCTGCGGAGATGCTGCTGGATCTGGAAGAATTCAAGCGCAATCCTTCCGTCCGGTTTCAGGAGAGTTATTTCGTCGATACCGATCCGACCAAGCACGTGAATAAGTCCACGCCGCAGTCCACGCCGCAGCCCGAATACGAATACGTCGATGACGATGACGACGAGCCGCGCGGCAAAGGCTCCTTTATCGCGGCGGGCATCATCATCGGTCTGCTGCTGGTCGGCCTTGTCGTGCTCGGATCCCTCTATTTCTTCACCGACGTGTTCAAGGCGCAGGTCGCGACCGTGCCGACCTTCGTTGGCAAGATCTATGAAACCGAGGTGCAGAACGCGGTCGAATACAAAGACATCTTCATCTTCGATCCCGAGCCGATCGCCAACAGCTCCTATCCCGACGGCATGATCTTTGATCAGTATCCGCGCAGCGGCAGCAAGCTGACCAAGGAGACCGGCAACGTGATCAAGCTTTCGGTTGCCAAGAACGACCGCAAGGTCAACGTGACCGACGTTTACGGCATGCAGATTCAGCTTGCCACGGATACGCTCGAAAGCCAGGGCTTCAAGGTCAACGCGATGCCTGCGCTGAGCGTTTCGGAGGAATTCGGCACGGTCATCAAGACCGAACCGGAGCGCAACACCGAGGCCGAGGGCGGCCAGACGATCATTGTCTATTACGCGAGTGACGAGGATCTGGTCACCGTGCCGAACGTCATCGGCATGAACACCACGATGGCGCAGGCGATCATTGAGAGCGTCAATCTGGTGTATGATACGGAAGTCAAAAAGCAAAACAGCACGAAAGCGGCCGGCGTCGTGATCGAGCAGACGCCGAATCCCGATGAAAAAGCCTTCCCGAATACGAAAGTTTCCATCGTGGTCAGCAACGGCATTCCGCCGCAGACTTCCGCGTCTGTGACTTTCAAGCTTCCTTCCGGCGGCGACACGGGAATCTGCAAGGTCTGGGTAAACAGTGAGCTGTATACAACCAAGACCCTGCGCATGAGCGGCGATAACTATACGCTGGAAATCGAAGGCAGCGGCAGCGGCGTGCCGGTAACAGTGGAAATTGACGGGCGCGAACATTTCACGTGCCATATCAACTTCAAGAACGATCCGCCGATTGTCTATGATGAAGACTATCCGACACACTCTTCGCCGACCGTCACGCGCGCCTCGCTGCCGGATGTGACGGGCGACACGGAAACCGAAGCGAAGAACGAGCTGGAAGACGCCGGCTTTACGAATATCACGGTGGATTACCGCACGGTCTATAACGATAATCAGAACGGCATCGTGATCGCGCAGAGTCCGTCGCCGACCGGCAGCGGCATGCTTGCGCTGTCCTCCTACTACAGCACCGATACCGAGATCATTCTGACGGTCGGTCAGAAAGACGGCGTATAATCCGCATGGCACAGGCTGAAGGCAGAATTTTAAAAGGCATCGGCGGCTTCTATTATGTAGAAGTCGCCGGTGAAGTCTATGAATGCAAGGCGCGCGGCATCTTCCGCAAAAACGGTCTCAAGCCGCTTGCGGGGGATCTCGTGACCGTGACGCTGCAAACGCAGGCGGAGAATACGATCGACGCGATCCTGCCGCGCAAAAACGTGCTTGCCCGCCCGCCGGTGGCCAATATCGACCGGCTGTTCATCGTCGTGTCCACGTGCGAGCCGAATCCCGTGCCGCTTGTGATCGACCGGTTGACGGCGATCGCCGTGCAGAAGGGGATTCAGCCGGCGATCGTGTTCACAAAGTGGGATCTGCGCCCGGCGCAGGCGCTGCTGGATTGTTACAGGCTGGCCGGATTCCCCGCGTTTGCCGTGTCGTCTGAAACCGGCGAAGGCGTCGCTGATGTGCAGCAGGCGCTGCAGGGCTGCATCAGCGCGTTCTGCGGCAATTCCGGCGTCGGCAAATCGACGCTGCTCAACGCGATCGATCCGTCGCTGCAGCTGAAAACCGCCGCGATCAGCGAAAAGCTCGGGCGCGGCAAGCATACCACGCGGCACAGCGAGCTGTATCCGGTCGCGGGCGGCTATGTGGCGGATACGCCCGGCTTTTCCTCCCTCGAGCAGGAGACGGACGAGGTCATCCGCAAGGAAGAGCTGCCGCTCTGCTTCCCTGAATTTGCGCCCTATCTCGGCAGCTGCAAATTCACCACCTGCCTGCATGAAAAAGAAAAGGGCTGCGCCATTCTCGCGGCGGTGGAGGCGGGGGAGATTCCCCGCAGCCGGCACGAGAGTTATTGCACCCTGATGGAGCAGGCAAAGCAGATCAAGGATTGGGAGCTCAGGACGCGCAGACCCGGCGCGAAATAACTTGTCACGCTTCCGCGTTTCTCTGCTTATAATATAGCAGGCGGAGACGCATCCGCCGCAGATTCTGCGAGGGGAGCGATGCGTGTGAAGGTCGTTGTCGTGCGCAGCCCGAAAGCGCTGCGCGGGATCCTGAAACTCCTGTTTCGGATGAAGTGATCGGGGCGTTTGACGCCCGGAAAGGGAGAAAAATGAGGATTTTAGTGGTTGACGGTCAGGGCGGCAAGCTCGGCAAACAGCTGACGGAGCGGATTCTTTCCGCGCTGCCGCAGGCGGAGCTGACCGCGGTCGGCACCAACAGCACTGCGACCGCAACCATGCATAAGGGCGGCGCTGTGCGTGCGGCGACCGGCGAAAACGCGCTGATCGTTGCCTGCCGCCGCGCGGACGTGATCGTCGGTCCGGTCGGCATCGTGATCGCCGACGCGCTGCTCGGCGAGATCACGCCGGCCATGGCTGCTGCCGTCGGCGCGAGCGAGGCGGTGCGCATCCTGCTGCCGGTGAATAAATGCGACACGTTTATCGCCGGTCTTCGGGACGCGACGATCAATGAAATGCTGGACGACGTTGTTGACATGCTTGTGCGCCTGTCGCAGACGGACTGGAGGAAGCAATGAAAAACACCGTGAAAAACACCGCCTTTGCCGGCATGTTCCTTGCGCTTTGCATGGTGCTGCCGATGATCACCGGCAACATACCGGAGGTCGGCCAGATGCTCTGCCCGATGCACGTGCCCGTGCTGCTGTGCGGATTTGTCTGCGGCTGGCCCTACGGTCTGCTCGTCGGCGCGATTGCGCCGCTGCTGCGCAGCCTGATCTTCGGCATGCCAGCAATGTATCCCGCGGCTGCCGCCATGGCGTTTGAGCTTGCTACTTATGGCCTGCTCACCGGTGTGCTTTATCGCGTGTTCCCCAAAAAGGACGGCTACATTTATCCGACGCTGTTCATTGCGATGATCGGCGGGCGGCTGGTCTGGGGCGCGGCGCGCTACATCATGGCGGGCCTGAGCGGCTCGACGTTCGGCATGCAGGCGTTTCTTGCCGGCGCGCTGACGAATGCGATTCCCGGCATCATTCTGCATATCGTGATCGTGCCCGCGGTCGTGATCGCATTCCGCAGGGCAAAGCTGATGGATACTGAATAAGAGTGATTAAACGCTACGGCGCGGCTCCGATTGATCGGAGCCGCGCCGCTTTCTATGCTTGCTTGTTTTATTTTGCGGGGCAGTGATTGGTGGCCACAATGTCGATGCCGGTGCCGAGAATATCCGGAATCAGCACGTCGCCCAGAGCGACCGGCGCCTGGACATTCGCCGCGTTGATGACCGCCATGCAGTCCATGATTTTGCCCTTGGGCAGCGCGCCCGCGGATTTGCAGGGCACCACATTGTGCACGCCGCCGGTGACGCGAACGGTCGTGGCAAGCGAGCGCACGGGATTCGTGCATTCCGTGCGGGCGTAGGCGTCGCCGCGCTTGCAGGTGTTGCCGGTCACGGAAAGGATCTCGCCGCCGTCGGAGAGTTCAACGGTAATGCCGCAGCCCATCGGGCAGGCGACGCAAATGATGTTCTTTTGCATTGCTTACACCTCCACGCCGATTTCGATCAGACCGTCGGCTTCAAACTTTTCAAGCATCTCTTTCTTGAGAATCACGTTTTCCATCTCGCCCGGCGCAAGACGCGGACGCTTGCGGCGCAGGATCTCTTCGCCGTTGTATTTCACGCTGATGGCGGCGTTCTTATAGGTCTGACCGACGCGGAAATAGAGCTTCACGTCGTTGCCGTTATTGAGGTTGACCTTCTGCGGCACGATGTAACGCACGCCGTTGACGCCCTTGGTCGCAATGTAAGCGGCTTCGCCCTTTTTGCCGAGCACATAGTTCGCCGCGCCCTCGCCGGCCGTCTGACTTTCGAGCGTCACATAGTCGACCAGGTCATGCACATGCAGCACGTTGCCGCATGCAAACACGCCGGGATGGGAGGTCTCGCGGTATTCATCAACGATCGCGCCGCTTGTGACGGGATCCAGATCGATGCCGACCGCGCGCGTGAGCTCATTCTCGGGGATCAGGCCGACGGAAAGCAGGAGCGTGTCGCATTCGATATATTGCTCGGTGCCGGGGATCGGACGGCGGTTCTCGTCCACGTCGGCGATCGTCACGCCTTCGACGCGGCCTTTGCCGTGGATGTCGATCACGGTGCAGCTCAGACGAAGCGGGATGCCGAAATCATCAAGGCACTGCACGATGTTGCGCGTCAGGCCGCTGGAATAGGGCATGAGCTCACAGACGATCTTGACCTCAGCGCCTTCGAGCGTCATGCGGCGCGCCATGATCAGGCCGATGTCGCCCGAACCGAGGATGACCACTTTTTTGCCGGGCATATAGCCGTTGATGTTGACGTATTTCTGCGCCGTGCCTGCGCTCATCACGCCGGAGGCGCGCGTGCCTGCGATATTCAGCGCGCCGCGCGGACGTTCGCGGCAACCCATCGCGAGGATCACGGCCTTTGCCTGGATTTCCAGCAGGCCGTCGGTCTTGTTGATGGCATACACCACGTTGGTATCCGTGATTTCGAGCGCCATGGTGTCGACCTTGTATTCGATTTTCTGCTCATGCACGAGCTTGATGAAGCGGTCGGCGTATTCCGGGCCGGAGAGCTCTTCACCGAAGTAGTGCAGGCCGAAGCCGGTGTGAATGCACTGCTCGAGGATGCCGCCGAGCGATTCCGCGCGCTCAAGGATCAGAATGCTGTCGACGCCGCATTCCTTTGCTTTCAGCGCCGCAGCCATACCGGCGGGGCCGCCGCCGATGACAACGATATCATAATTCAGCATGTCGTACCCCTCCTTATTTCGTTCTCTCATAAAGGATCTCGGAGCCTTCACCGAACTTGGTGATCTCATTCAGCTCCTTGTCACACAGCTCGGACAGCAGCTCAACGACCTTCGAGCCGCAGAAGCCGCCCTGGCAGCGGCCCATGCCCGCGCGGGTGCGGCGCTTGACGCCGTCCACGTCGCGCGCGCCGGCCGGCGCGAGAATGGCGTCGCGGATCTCGCCTTCGGTCACAGTCTCGCAGCGGCAGATGATGCGCCCGTAGGCCGGATCCTTCGCGATGAGCGCTCTGCGCTCCTCCTGGCTCAGATGGCGGAAGCGAACCGGCGCTTTGCGGCCGGGCTCAAACGCGGCTTTCTTTGCTTTGCCGAGTTTTGCAACAAGCATGTCCTTCACATAAACCGCGATTGCGGGCGAAGCGGAAAGGCCGGGGGATTCGATGCCGGCAACGTTGATGAACTGCGCGTTCTTCTCGCTCGGGCCGATGATGAAATCATCGCATTCCAGATGCGCGCGCAGGCCGGCGAAGGAGGTGATTATTTCTCGCGTGGTCAGGCAGGGCACGGATTTCTGCGCGGTGGAAATCACCTTGGAAAGCATCGACGCCGTGGTGGCGACGTTGGTTTTTTCGTCGTGCGGCAGGTCGGTCGCGGTCGGGCCGATCAGCAGGTTGCCGTCTACGGTCGGCGTGACCAGAACGCCCTTGCCCATCGGGTTGGGGCACTGGAAAATCACGTGCTTGGCCAGATGGCCGACGGTCTTATCATAGAGCATGTATTCACCCTTGCGCGGCGTGGCGGTAACGCTCGTGTCGCCGATCATCTCGGCCACCGTGTCGCAGAACACACCGGCGGCGTTGACGATGTAGCGCGCCTGCAGGGACTGCGTACCGGCCGAAACGGTGAACACGCCGTCTGCAAACTCGATCTTGTCAACGCAGAAATTGCGCAGCAGCTCCGTGCCGTTGATCACGGCGTTCTCCGCCGCGGCAATCGTCAGCTCGTAGGGGCAGACAATGCCGGCAGAGGGCGCGTACAGCGCCGCGAGCGCCTGCTCGTTGATGAAGGGCTCTGCAGCACGCAGTTTTGCCTGATCAAGGATTTCCAGGCCGGGCACGCCGTTTTCGACGCCGCGCGCAAGCAGTTCCTCGAGCGTTTTGATTTCCTCTTGCGTGAAGGCAATTACCAGAGAACCGATCGGCTTGAAGGGCACGTGCAGCCTTTCGCAGGTTGCCGCCATCATCGCCGTGCCTTCCACGTTGAATTTCGCCTTGCTTGTGCCGGGAATTGCGTCGAAGCCGGCATGCACGATGGCGCTGTTTGCCTTGGACGTTCCCATGGCTACGTCGTTGCATCGTTCAACGAGCGCCACTTTCATGTCGTAGTGGCTCAGCTCGCTGGCGATCATTGCGCCGCTGACGCCTGCGCCGATAACGGCAACGTCATAAATCATCGAAAAAACCTCCGCTTGTATGGTTTTCGTCGGCGCAGCTGAACAGACCCTGCCGACGGTTCAAACTTTATTATACTACAGTGTTTGGAAGAAAACAATATTTTTTTTGTATAAAATAGGTAATCTTATAAAATTATGTCCGATCAGCCGCCGACGGGGCGGATTTCGATCTGACGGAACACTTCCCCGACCCGGTCATGCAGCACCAGATCCGCCTGTTTGTCCATGTGCGTGGCGTCGCGGTTGATAATAACAAGCCGGTCGCCGCGGAAATACTGCAGGAAGCCGGCCGCGGGATATACCGTCAGCGACGTGCCGGCGACGATCAGCAGATCCGCCTGCGCGATGGCGTTCACCGCGTTCGAAATCGTTTCGCCGTCGAGCGGCTCCTCATAAAGCACGACGTCGGGCTTGATCATGCCGCCGCAGGCGCAGCGCGGGACGCCTTCCGATTCGTAAACGGCTGCAAAATCGTAAAACCTGCCGCATTTCATGCAGTAATTGCGATGGACGCTGCCGTGCAGCTCATAGACCGTGCGGCTGCCGGCTTTTGTGTGCAGTCCGTCGATATTCTGCGTCACGATCGCCTTTAAGCGCCCCGCCTGCTCGAGCGCTGCCAGCTGCAGATGCGCCGCATTCGGCTGCACGTCGGGGAAGCAGAGGAACTTGCGGTAAAACGTGTAGAATTCCTCCGGGTGCGCAAGGAAAAAGCTGTGGCTGATGACCTGCTCGGGCGGGTAGTGATACTCCATCATATATAAGCCGTCGGCTGACCGGAAATCCGGTATGCCGCTCTCCGTGGATACGCCCGCGCCGCCGAAAAAGACGATGTTTTCGCTTTCGTTGATCCAGTCGGACAGCGTTTGAATCTCTGCTTTCATACTGCCGCCTCCTTGACGATTTCTTTCATTCTGACTATAGCACAAAGCCGCGCGGGAATCAAGTCAATCGCGCGGAAATTTCAAAGGATGACATCTATCTGAATAGTTTCAATAAAACTGTTGCAAATTTCTATTTATAATGATATAATAATTTAAATATATGCGCGTGTATTTCATTCGAAACCGGTCATACTGTGAATACAAAAGACCGGCTGAAAGGGTGAAAGCACGCATGCGGGAATTGCATGATTTTTTGATTTCCGTTCCGGATTCGGGCGCGGACGATGCGGCGCAGGAGACGCGTGATCCCGTGCTCAACGACGGCGCCGTTACCGTTCGCACACACGGAAAGGTGCTCCATTGTCTGACGATCATCGGTCAGATCGAGGGGCACTATGCGCTGCCGGCGCAGACCAAGGCCACAAAATACGAGCACGTGATCCCACAGCTGGTGGCTGTGGAGGAAAGCGACCGCGTTGACGGCTTGCTGCTGATCCTCAACACCGTCGGCGGCGATATCGAAGCGGGGCTTGCCATTGCGGAGCTGATCGCCGGCATGGAAACGCCGACCGTGTCGCTCGTGCTCGGCGGCGGCCATTCCATCGGCGTGCCGCTGGCAATCGCTGCGGACCGGTCGTTCATCGTGCCGACGGCGACGATGACGATCCATCCCGTGCGCATGAACGGGCTAGTGCTCGGCGT
>JAFZNN010000145.1 GCA_017550895.1 Clostridia bacterium | reverse complement strand
GACCAGAAGGTCATGGTCTATGACCTGGGCGGCGGCACGTTCGACGTGTCCATCATCGAGATGGGCGACGGCGTGCAGGAAGTGCTCGCCACGGCCGGCAACAACCGTCTGGGCGGCGACGATTTCGACCAGCGCATCATCGACTGGATGGCCAACGGCTTCAAGGCGGAGCAGGGCATCGACCTGCGCGGCGACAAGATGGCGATGCAGCATCTGAAGGAGGCGGCCGAGAAGGCGAAGATCGAGCTGTCCGGCGTGACCACCTCCAACATCAGCCTGCCGTTCATTACGGCGGACGCCACCGGCCCGAAGCATCTGGAAATGACGCTGACCCGCGCGAAGTTCAACGAGCTGACGGCGGACCTCGTCGAGGCGACGATGGGCCCCGTGCGTCAGGCGATCAGCGATTCCGGCCTGCGCACCTCCGAAATCAACAAGGTGCTCATGGTCGGCGGCTCCTCCCGCATTCCCGCGGTGCAGGAAGCGATCAAGCAGTTTATGGGCGCGGAGCCCTTCAAGGGCATCAACCCCGACGAGTGCGTCGCCATCGGCGCCGCGCTGCAGGCGGGCGTGCTCGGCGGCGAGGTCAAGGGCCTGCTGCTGCTGGATGTGACGCCGCTGTCGCTCGGCATCGAGACCATGGGCGGCATCAACACCAAGATCATCGACCGCAACACCACCATCCCCGTCAAGAAGAGCCAGATCTTCTCCACCGCAGCCGACAATCAGCCCTCCGTCGAGGTGCATGTGCTGCAGGGCGAGCGTGAGTTTGCCAAGGACAACAAGACCCTCGGCGTCTTCCACCTGGACGGCATTCTGCCCGCGCGCCGCGGCGTGCCGCAGATCGAGGTGACTTTCGATATCGACGCGAACGGCATCGTCCATGTTTCCGCCAAGGATCTGGGCACGCAGAAGGAGCAGTCCATCTCCATCACCTCCTCGACCAACATGTCCAAGGAGGACATCGAGAAGGCCGTGCAGGAGGCCGAGAAGTTCGCGCAGGAAGACAAGCAGCGCCGTGAGGACGTGGACACCCGCAACGAGGCCGACCAGATGGTCTATCAGTGCGAGAAGCTGCTCAGCGAAAACGGCGACAAGTTCGGCGAGGCGGAGAAGAGCGAGATCAGCGCCAAGGTCGACGCGCTCAAGGAAGCGCTCAAGGGCGAGGACATCAACCTGATCAAATCCCGCAAGGATGAGCTGCAGGCGAAGTTCTATGAGATCAGCGAGAAGCTGTATCAGGCGGCGCAGGCAGCCGGTGCGGCGCCCGGTCCGGACGCGCCCGGCGGTGACGGCGGCTACACCGAGGCCAACTACACGGACGTGAACGACAACAACGGATAAAATATGAGAAGGGAGCCTGCGCGCGCTGCGCGCGGGCTCCGTTAAGGAGATAGTTCCGTGGCGGAGAAACGCGATTTTTATGAGGTGCTCGGCGTCCAGAAGGGCGCGTCGGAGGACGAAATCAAAAAAGCATACAGGCAGAAGGCCAAGCAGTACCATCCGGATCTGAATCCCGGCGACAAGGAAGCGGAGGCCAAGTTCAAGGAGGCCAACGAGGCCTATGAAGTGCTGTCCGACGCCCAGAAGCGCGCGCGCTATGACCAGTTCGGCCATGCGGGCGTGGATCCCAATTACGGCGCGGGCGGCGGCGAAGGCGGCTTCGGCGGGTTCGGCGGATTCGGTCAGGGCGTGGATATCGATCTGGGCGATCTGTTCGGTTCGTTTTTCGGCGGATTCGGCGGCGGCAGCCGGCGGGCCGATCCGAACGGGCCGCGCAGGGGCGAGGATCTGGAGGCGCGCGTGACGATCTCCTTTGAAGAGGCGGCCAAGGGCTGCAAACGCACGGTGGATGTGACGCGTGTGGACAGCTGTCCCGATTGCCGCGGCACCGGCGCAAAGGCCGGCACGTCGGCCAAAACCTGCCCCGACTGCGGCGGCAGGGGCTTCGTCAATGTGCAGCAGCGCACGGCGTTCGGCGTGATCTCCACGCAGAAATCCTGCCCGAAATGTCAGGGCAAGGGCCGCGTGATCGAGAATCCCTGCCCGAAATGCCACGGCAACGGCCGTGTGTCCGCCCGCACGCAGGTGGAGATCAATATCCCCGCCGGCATCGATAACCGGCAGGTGTTCAACGTCAGCGGCGCCGGCAACGCCGGCATCAACGGCGGCGCGCGCGGCGATCTGAAGGTCGCGGTGTTCGTGCGCCCCCATGCGGTGTTTGAGCGCGAGGGCTACAACGTCTGGCTGGAGCTGCACGTTTCCTTCACGCAGGCTGCGCTGGGCGATACGCTCCGGATCCCGACGCTCGACGGCGAGGTCAACTTCGACCTGCCCGCCGGCACGCAGTCCGGCGAGGTGCTGTGCATGCGCGGACGCGGCGTGCAGGTGCTCAACAGCAAGAGCCGCGGCGACCAGCTTGTGCGCGTCATCGTCGATACGCCGCGCAATCTCACGCAGAAGCAGCGCGATCTGCTCGCGGAGCTGGAAAAGGAACTGGGCGTCAAACGCGGCGCGCCGGTCGGCAACAAGAAGAGCAATTTCTTCGATAAATTCAAGAACTGATGAAATACAAAGCAGTCATTTTTGATCTGGACGGCACGCTTGTCGACACGCTCGACGATCTGCGCGCGAGCGTCAATCTGGCGCTGGCGCAGCAGGGCTTTCCGCCGCGCACGCGCGAAGAAATCCGCGCCTTTGTCGGCAACGGCGTGCGCAAACTGATGGAACGCAGCGTTCCGCCCGGCACCCCGCCGGACGTGACGGACGCCTGCCTTGCCGCCTTCCGCGCGCATTATCACACCCACGCCTGCGTGCGGACGCGGCCCTATGACGGCATTCCGGCCGTGCTCGAGGCGCTGCATGCAGCGGGGATGAAAACCGCCGTCGTGACCAACAAAACGGAGGCGGCGTCCCTCGAGGTCGTGCGGCATTTCTTCGGCGACCGGATCGGTCTGACGATCGGCCAGCGGGAGGATCTGCCGCGCAAGCCGGCGCCCGACGGCGTGCTGCTCGCGCTCGAAACGCTCGGCGTGCCGGCGTCGCAGGCGGTGTTCGTCGGCGATTCCGAGGTCGATTGCGCCACGGCGCGCAACGCCGGTCTGCCCTGCATCGGCGCAGCCTGGGGCTTTCGCGGCCGCGCCGTGCTGCAGGCCGAAGGCGTGCAGGTCATCGCAGAACACCCGTCCGAGCTGACGGCGCTCTGCCTTAGCTGAATACAAAACAGTCCATGCCCGAATCCCGGATCCCCGGCGATTCGGGCGTTTTTGCATGTCCGGCAGCCATTCCGGCTGCATCGCGCAGAATTCATGCTTGACCAACGGCGGATTCTTTGGTATGATAATCATGTATAACTATCGCAAAATCCCGAAGAAGGAGCGCAGGGCATTGGCAAAAAAAGAACACATCCGGAATTTC
>JAFZNN010000144.1 GCA_017550895.1 Clostridia bacterium | reverse complement strand
GTGCGGGCCGGTTCGCCCAGAAGTGCGGCGAGTTCCTGCGCCTGCTGCATCTGCCGGAGATAAAGGCAGGTGTTGACGAACGGCTCCGGCAGGATCACCGGCTCCGGCGGGCACCAGTCGCCCAGGTACCAGCCGCCCGGTTCCTCCCGGCAGACCAGGCCGTTTTCGCTGCGTGTTTCCAGATAGTCGAAATAGCGCAGCATGCGCGGCAGGAATTCCTGCAGAACGGCGCTGTCGCCGTAGGCTTTGTAATATTGATAGGGGACCTCGACGATCGCGCCGCCCCAGCCGCAGGGCCCGCCGCCGCCGCCCATGAGCGGCGCGGTATGCTGCACATGGCCGCTCACGCGGCACTGGCAGTCGGCGATATCCTCCAGCCATTTGCGGTAAAAGCTGCGGCAGTCCAGCAGCTGCAGAACCGCCGCGGCGCAGAGCTGACCGTCCCCCGTGTAGCCCAGCCGCTCGCGATGCGGGCAGTCTGAGGGCACGCCCGCGTGCATATTGCACAGCTGCGTGTGAATGAAGGTGTCAAACAGCCAGTTGAGCGTTTCATTGTCGCTTTTGAAGGCGGCGGTCACAGGGCAGTCCGCATGCAGCACGTCCACGCGCACGGGTTCGGCGCCCTTGACGCGAAAATAGCGAAAGCCGTGCCAGGTGAAGAAGGGGCGGTATTCGCGCGCGCGGCCGTCCGTAATGAAAACGTCGGTCTGATAGCCCGCACGAAAGTGGATGCCGTAGTGCTCCCGGTTGCCGAGCACCTCAGCGTAGGCGACGGTGATTTCCGTGCCCGGCGTGTCGCAGCGGAAAACGGCATAGCCGACGGTGTTTTCACCGGCGTCATAGAGCTTCCAGCCGTCCGCTTCTTCCGCGATCAGCTGCGGCGTCAGCGAACGGATCACGCGATCCGGCGGGCCGATCTGAAGCTGAAAATCGCTTTCGGGCGCCGGAATTTCCCGGCTCGGGCGGAAAGCAGAGGCGTCTGCGGGCAGCAGGCGGTAATCCTGATGTTCGCCGTCATACAGATTATTGAAGGTGACGAATCCGGGGTGCACCGCCGTTTGCGCATCGGAAACAAGCGCCGCGCCGCCGATCTCCAGCCGGTAGCAGAGCTTCGGCGTGCCGTAGGCGACGGGGCCCTCGGCATTGCGTTCTTTCTGATTATAATACCCGTTGCCGACCAGCACGCACAGGGTGTTTTCACCCGGCGCGAGATACGGCGTCAGGTCGTATTGCATCACATAAATGCGGAAGCCGAGCGAATCATACAGCGGATAGCCCAGCTTGCTCAGATCCCGCGCCTCATAGTTGGAGGCATTGGGCACCAGCCGGTCCTCGCTGACTTTTTTGCCGTTGAGATACAGCTCAAAAAAGCCGAGACCGCAGATCGTGATCTGCGCAGGTTCCGTGCCTTCGGCTTGAAATTTGCGCAGAAACAGCGGAGCGTCGCTGCCCGCCGGATCGTCGATCCACCGGGCGGGGCCGAACATGCTTTCCTGTGTCATAATGACGCCTCACTTTCCAGGCCGCGCAGGGCGGCGCTCATTTGCTCCCACTGCTCCATTTCTTCCAGCTGGGCGGCGGTGAAGTCCTCCAGCGTTTGCGTCAGTTCGAGCACGCGGGTGTAATCGGCGGCGACCTCCGGCGTGGAAAGCGCCGCGTTGCAGCGCGCGATTTCGCCGTCGAGCCGGTCGATCTCCGCTTCCGCGCGGCGGATCTTTCCCTGCAGGCGGCGGATCTCGCTTTCCCGCTCCTTGCGCTGCTTGTAGGCGTTGACCCGCTGCACGGTCTTTTGCGGTTTTTCCTTTGCCTGCGCGAGCGCGAGCGCCGCGTAGTCGTTGTAATCGCCGTCAAATTTCATGAAGCCCTCCGGCTGCATGCGATAGATGCGCGTGGCGAGCTTGTTGATGAAATAGCGGTCGTGCGAAACGGCGAGGATCGTGCCCTCAAAGTCGCAGAGCGCGGCCTCCAGCACCTCGCGGGAGGGGATATCCAGATGGTTCGTCGGCTCGTCGAGCAGCAGCACGTTCGCACCGGAGAGCATCAGCTTGAGCAGACAGAGCTTTGCCTTCTCGCCGCCGCTGAGATGATCCACACTTTTATAGACGTCGTCCCCGCGGAAGAGGAACAGCGCCAGGTATTTGCGCACGGTCGTTTCATTGAAACTGCGGTGCTCGTCCCAGATTTCGTCGAGCACGGTCTTGCCGCCGCGCAGGGATTCCAGACTCTGGTCGAAGTAACCGATGCGCACATTCGCGCCGAAGGCAAAGCTGCCGCTGTCGGCCGGGACCGCGCGCGTGAGGATGCGCAGCAGCGTCGTTTTGCCGCAGCCGTTCGGCCCGAGCAGAAACACACGATCATTTTTATAGAGTGCCATCTCGCCGGTGTCAAACAGCTTTTTTTCGCCGAAGGCCTTTGAAAGGCCGCGCACGGTGAGCACGTCGTTGCCCGTTTCGCAGGCAGGCGTGAATTTCATGCGCATCGCGGCCAGCGACGGCTCCGGCACGACCAGCTCCGCCTTTTTCTTTTCGAGCATCTTGCGCTTGCTTTCTGCGGTGATGAAGTTTCGTTCTCTTGCAAAGGAACGCTGCTGCTCGATGATGCCCTCAATGCGTTTGATTTCCGCGAGCTGATTCTCATACAGGCGGCGTTCGCTTTCCAGCCGCGCCTCCTTCTGCTGCAGATAGGCGGAATAATTGCCCTTGCAGCTGTAGCAGCGCCCGTGCGCGAGCTCGACGGTCTTATTGGTGATGCGGTCGAGAAAATAACGGTCATGGGAGATGACGAGCACCGTGCCGCGGTAGGCGGTCAGAAAGCTCTCCAGCCATTCCGTTCCCGCGATGTCCAGGTGGTTCGTCGGCTCGTCC
>JAFZNN010000143.1 GCA_017550895.1 Clostridia bacterium | reverse complement strand
TCAAGGTGTGGGAATGCCGCAACTGCGGCCACATCGTGGTCGGCCCCGAAGCGCCCGATGTTTGCCCCGTGTGCGCGCATCCGCAGGCGTATTTTGAAATCTGCGCGGAAAACTACTGATTGCCAGAACACAAACATGGGAGCCGGGAAATAAAACCCCGGCTCCCGCGTTTTTTATACGATTGTCAGTTTTTCTTCCCCACGAGCGATTTGCGGTATTTCTCGCTCTCCCAGTTGGCGATGAACGCCTTGGCGGCCTCGCCCATGGTGGACAACGTGCGGCCGGTCTTTTCGATCTGGCGGCAGATAAACACCACGGCGGTGAGCGTCTCCGCGATGACCTGCGCCTTGCCCGCGGGCATGTTGAACAGCACGCGGCCGGTCGTCGGGTTCACGGCGCAGCAGCCCTCTCCGGGCAGCTCGTCGGTTATGCGGAACGCGCCGGTCAGGAACACCAGCTGATCGGGATAGAGCGGCGATTCGAGGAAGAACTTCTCGCTGAAATCCCCGGTGGCCAGCTGCCCGGTGAGATAAGGCGCGTCCGCTTCGATCAGCCCGCCTTCAATTTCTCTCACCGCCACGGGCGGGAACGAATCGGGCGCGACGCCGAAGGCCGCGGCGATGCGGGCGTTCACGTCGGTGTGGATGCGCAAGCACTCGTCGGGATCGTCGTGATGGGCGATCAGGCCGTGGTTCTCCATGAAGATGACCGCCGGGCGGAGGCCCGTCTCCTTCTCCACGCGGGCCAGCTCGTCGCGGATGGAGAAGGTGAGCCGCGCGCCGGGATCGGTATAGGGCACGAAGCCCCAGGTGTAGCCGGCGTCTCTGAGCGCCTCGCCGACGATGGAGAGGCATTCCTTCGAGCAGGCGGCCAGGTTGGCGTAAACGCTGTGGCTGTGGGCCACATAGGTATCCAGCAGGGAGTGGAAGCCCGCCTCCACGGAGGGGCGCAGGGGATCGAGCCCTACGACAGCCAGCGTGTATTCCTTGGCCTTTGAGGAGCCGGCCTTCTCAACGTCCTCGAAATCGGCGGGATTGTTGCCGTAATAGAAGGCGCGCAGCTTTTCGTAATTCAGCACGGCGTAGGCCCTGTCTTCGCGGATGTCCTTCAGGCAGTAGCCGGAGGCCTTGATGGCCATCAGCCCGTCGGCCAGCTTGACGGAGGTGTTGCCGCCGCCGCCCTGCACGTAATCGGCGCGCGCGCCCACCGACTGCGACACGCGGGCGAAGTTTTGAAGCCGTTCGGCGTTTTTCTCAAAAAATGTGCTCATATCGTTCCTCCCGTCTCGTTCATGATCCTCTTACGCCTCCGGCAGAATCCTCGCTTCGGTCATCAGCTCGCAGGCCTGGCGGTTATAGGGGCGCAGCACCAGCGTGAAGCTGGCGGTTTCCGTAAGGCTCAGGCAGTATTTTTTCAGGGGCATCGGGCCGCAGCTGTTGGTGCCGAGGCCGCCCATGCGCCAGTCGAGGGAGAGCACGGTCTTGTCCTCGGCCTCCAGCTCGAAGTTGTGCTCAGCCTTGTCCAGCGTCTCGTCGGTGTAGGGATGCGCGGAGAACGAGAAGCCCGCGTCCTCATAGGTCTCTTCGCCCACGACCATCAGGCCGGCGCCGAGGATGTCGGTCACGGCCAGCGCCCGCACGCCGCCGCGCGCGCCGTTTTCCTGCGGGCGCACATAGGGCTCGTGCAGGTCGTCCACCAGCGCGCTGTACTGGCCCAGCAGCGCGGAAAGCCGCATATCGGGATAGTTTTCCTGCGGGCCGAGGCCATACCACATCACGCGGTCGTACTGCGAGGGCATCTCGACGGTGAGGCCCACGCGCGGCAGGAAGGGCAGATCCTTCTTCAGCGGCTCGAATGTCACGTTCAGGCGCACGTCGCCGCTGCCGAACACGGTATAAGTGAACACGCTGCGCAGGATCGGGCGGTACACGAGCGGCGCGTGCACCTTCGTGACGCTCAGGCGCACGACGCTGTCGCTCAGGCGGTCGAAGGTCACGTCCTCAACGCGGGCCGTCAGGCGCGTAAGGTCGAGTTTTTCCCAGTTCTTTTTGTAATTGCGGTCGTTGTCGATGGGCGCGCGGAACAGGTTCACGCGCGGGCCGGCCTGAACCAGCTCGTTCCCGGCAACGATCCAGCTCACCAGGTC
>JAFZNN010000142.1 GCA_017550895.1 Clostridia bacterium | reverse complement strand
CTTCGTCCAGGAAGACCAGCAGCAGGTCCGGCACATAGCCCGTGCCGTCGTTGAGCGCGACGACGTCGGCGTCGCAGATCTCATCGAGCACCTTCGCGTTGATCGCCTCGGAGGTGCAGGGAATCCCGTAAATCATTTCGCTGACCGTATCCGCTACTGTGGTCCAGGCCGTCTGAAACAGCCCGCTCACGGAAAGAATCAGCGACATCAGAAAAGCAGCAACTTTCATGATTGTTTCTCCTGTTTAGTATTAAGCTCGGGCGACGCGGCCCGATGAAACCGCTCGGTCGGGATCTGCGTGAGCACGACGGCCGCAAACATCACGCCGCAGCCGAAGAGCTCCCGTGCGGTCAGCATCTGATCCAGAAGGATCCAGCCGAACAGCACGGAAAAGACGGATTCCGTGCAGAGCAGGAGCGAAGCGACGGCAGGCGGGGCATATTTCTGGCCGAACACCTGCGCTGTAAACGCGACGGCGCAGCTCATAATGCCTGTATAGAGCAGCGGCCATTTCGCCGCCAGGATCGCGGCCATCGACGGCGACTCAAACAGCAGCATGCAGATGCCCGACAGCACGGCGGTGACCAGAAACTGCGCGCAGGAAAGCGCGACCGTATCCACCTTGCGGCAGAAATGATCCACCACCAGAATGTGCGCGGCGAACGCCACCGCGCCGATGACGGTGATCAGCTCCCCCGTGCCGACGGAAAACCCGCCGGGCCGGATGCTGATGAAATACAGACCGACCATGCCGAGCCCGACGCCGAGCCAGACGTTCAGCCGCACGCGCTGATGCAGAAACAGGCCGAACACCGGCACAAGCAGCATATAGAGCGCCGTGATGAAGCCGACCTTGCCGACCTCCAGATAATTGAACGCGTGCTGCTGCAGATTGACGCCGATGCAAAGCGGGATGCCGCAGCAAAGACCCGCGAGCGCCAGCGTGCGCAGCGGCGCCTTCTGCGCTTGCTCCCCTGCCGCCGGAGATTCCCCGCGGCGCAGGCGCACCACGGCATAGGGCAGCAGCACCGCAAAGCCCAGCGCCATGCGCACGGCGTTGAATGTGAAGGTGCCGACGTCCTTCCCCACGCTCTGCGCGACGAAGGACAGCCCCCAGATGACCGCGGCCATCAGGCAGTAGAACGGTCCGAGCAGTTTTTGTTTCTTGATCATGAACCCTCGCAATCGAAAAACGCCCGCAAAACCAATGGTCTGCGGGCGTCGGATGTTTTTCTTATTCCGCGTCGGCGGGCGCGTCCGCAGGCGCTTCCTCGACCGGAGCTTCCTCGGCGGGAGCTTCCTCGACCGGAGCTTCCTCAGCGGGGGCTTCCTCGGCGGGAGCTTCCTCGACCGGAGCTTCCTCGACCGGGGCTTCCTCAGCCGGAGCTTCCTCGACCGGGGCTTCCTCGGCGGGGGCTTCCTCGGCGGGAGCTTCCTCGACCGGAGCTTCCTCAGCAGGAGCTTCCTCGACGGGCGCCTCGTCAGCCGGGGCCTCCTCCTCGTCGAAAGCATCCTCGTCGTCCTCCGCCCCGTCCGCAGGCGCCGCAGCTTCAAGCAGCGCACGGATGGACAGGCTCACGCGCTTCTTCTCGAAATCGATGGCGGTGATCTTGCAGGTCACCTTGTCGCCGACCGCGAGCACATCCTCGGGCTTGTTGATGCGGCGATCCGCGATCTGGGAAATATGGATCAGGCCGTCGATGCCGGGAATCACCTTGGCAAAGGCGCCGAAGGTGGTCAGGCCGACGATCTCGGTTTCGATGACGGT
This sequence comes from Clostridia bacterium, assembly GCA_017550895.1. Classification (GTDB taxonomy): domain Bacteria; phylum Bacillota; class Clostridia; order Oscillospirales; family Acutalibacteraceae; genus CAG-177. Next base: position 5,175 of record JAFZNN010000142.1, on the reverse strand, counting down.
GCCCTCGGGATAATTCTTCTTCAGGATCTCCCAGGGATTGTCCTCGTCGCGTCTGTAGCCGAGGGAAATCTTGCGCTTCTCGGCGTCGAGCGCCTTGATGTAAACATCCACTTCCTGCCCGACAGAGAACACGTCGGAGGGATGCTTGATGCGTCTCCAGCTCATCTCGGAGATGTGCACCATGCCGTCCACGCCGCCGATATCGACAAACGCGCCGTAGTTGGTCATGGACTTCACAACGCCGTGATACTTCTGGCCGACTTCCGCCTGCGCCCAGAAGGCCTCGGCGGCTTCCTTCTTCGCCTCGCGCAGCACCGCGCGCACGGAGCCGACGGCTCTTCTTCTCTGCTTGTTGACCTCAATGATGCGGAACTTCACGGTCTGCTTGAGCAGATCCTCCAGCGGCTCGTCTCTGCGCTCCGTCGCAAGGGAAGCGGGAATAAAGACGCGCACGCCGTTGCTGACGACCAGCACGCCGCCCTTGATGATCTCGGTCACGACGCCTTCCAGCACCGCGCCGCTCTCTTCGGCGTCGATGATGTCCATCCAGGATTTCTGCGCGTCAAAGCGACGCTTGGAGAGCATCACAGTGCCCTCGGCGTCATTGGTCTTCATGATGATCAGGTCCAGCTCGTCGCCGATCTTCAGCTCTTTGGAAGCGTCGGCATTGGGGTCTGCGCTGTATTCATCCAGCGGCACGAAGCCGGCGTGCTTTCTGCCGATATCCACCTGGATCTCGGTCGGGGTGATCCCCATCACGACGCCCTTGACCTTTTGGTCCGTGCTCATGCTGCTGAGCGAAGCCTCGAGTGCTTCGGAAAAATCCATATCGTCCGTGATCTCGACTTTAGAAGGCACCTCCTCTACCTGAAGATTTGTGGTTTCGTTTAAGATTTCGGCCATTTCTAAAAGTACCTCCTTGATTATTTCAGCAGGAGTGGACGCTCCTGCCGTTACGCCGATGGCGGCGTAATGACTTAAATCTATGGTCCTGAGCTCTTGCGCTCTTTCCACCAGAAATGTGGGGCAGTGCTCGCTGCACACGGCGGCGAGCTTGGCCGTGTTGGAGCTGTGACGCCCGCCGATGACAATCATGGCGTCGTTTTGCTCCGACAGGCGCTCGGCTTCCTCCTGCCGTTTGCGGGTAGCCGAACATATTGTATCAAATATTTTTGGATTTGTACAGAGATTTTTTATGATTTCTTTACAATTTTTCCACGCTTTTTGCGAAAAAGTTGTCTGGGAAACGACGATAATTCCTTTTTCGCAATTATTTTTTTGCGCGCGCAGGAGCGTTTCCAGCGTTTGCGCATCCGGAAACACATAAGCCGGTCCCCGGCAGTAGCCGACGATCCCCTGCACCTCCGGATGGGCGGGATTGCCCGCGATGAAAACCGGCGTTTCCGGGTCGGACTGCGCGGCGACGATCTGATGGATCTTTTTGACAAACGGGCAGGTCGCGTCGCAGATCTCCGCGCCGGCCTGCCGCAGCGCGCGGTAGGTTTCCGGCGGGGCGCCGTGGGCGCGGATGAGCACGGTCTCGCCCGGCCGCGCGTCCGCGGGGGCGTCGATCATCCGCACGCCGCGCGCCTCGAGCGCTTCGGTCACCTGCGGGTTATGAATCAGCTGCCCGAGCGTTGCCGCCTGCGGCGTCTGCGCCGCGAGGGCATAGGCCTGCCGCACCGCGCGGTCCACGCCGAAGCAGAAGCCCGCGGTCTTTGCCGTTGTTATTCGCAATGGCCTTCCTCCCAGAGCGCGCGGATCTGCGCCATGATCTCCTGCGCGGCGTTTTTGATCTCCGTCTTGCCGACCTCGCCCTCAAGGCCGAGTGAGGCATAGGGAATCACCTTGCCGAAGTGCACGGTGTATTTCGTGTGCTTTTTCAGGTTGTCGCCCGAATATACGCAAACGGGCAGAATATCCGCCTGCGCCTCCTTTGCGATGAGCGCGACGCCGGATTTGGCGGTGCCGGGTTCGCCGGTTTTGGAGCGGGTGCCCTCCGGGAAAATCCCGAGCACATAGCCCTCCTTCACCACGCGCACGGCGTAGTTGAAGGCGGTTTTATCGCCGCTGCCGCGCACGATGGGAAAGGCGTTGACAATGGTGAACAGCTTGTTGATGATCCAGTTGTCATACAGCTCCTTCTTGGCCATGAAATGGAGCTGCCGGTGCGGCATGCCCATGGCGACCACGAGCGGATCCATCGCGTGCAGATGATTGCACGCGAGAATCAGGCCGCCTTCTTCCGGAATATTCTCCTGCCCGACGTAATTCACCTTCCATGCGCAGCGGGTGACCAGCCGCCCCACGGGGCGCAGCACATCGTAGGTTTTGCCTTCCTTCAGCTTGGAATAATCAAATTTATCAGCCATTGGTTTTCTCCTTTATGATAGCAATCAGCGCCGCGATCGACGCCGGAAGATCCAGATCGGAATTGTCGAGGACTACGCCGTCCGGCGCGGGCCTGAGCGGCGCGACCGCACGATGAGAATCATTATAGTCCCGTTCAAGCAGATCGTCAAGCACATCTTTGAATTCGACAGTCTGTCCTTTTGCGATCAGCTCGTCATAGCGGCGGCGGGCACGCAGCTCCGGCTTCGCGGTCAGGAACACCTTCACCTGCGCGTCGGGCAGCACGACTGTGCCAATATCGCGCCCGTCCATGATGCAGCTGTGCTCCCGCGCAATCGCGCGCTGCGTTTCAAACAGGAAATCGCGCACCGCGGGCACGGCGGAAACGGCGGACGCGGCCATGGAGGCTTCCGGGGTGCGGATCTGAGCCGAAACGTCCCGCCCGTTGAGCAGCACCTGCTGCGCGCCGTCGACAAACTGCAGCGACACCTCGACGCCGCCGAGCATCGCGGCGATCGCTTCGGCGTCGCTCGTCGGAATCCCGTTTTCGAGCGCATAGAGGCCGACCGCACGGTACAGCGCCCCCGTGTCGACGTAAATATAACCCAGCTCTGCGGCGGCCGCGCGGGAAATCGAGCTTTTTCCCGCCCCTGCGGGGCCGTCCACCGCAACATTGATGATCCGGTCTGTCATTGTCTGATCCTTTCCGCCGCGCTCAGCCCGGCCAGCCGGCCGGTCGAAAACGCGATCTGTAAATTATAACCGCCCGTATAGGCGTCCACATCCAGTACCTCGCCCGCGAAATAGAGCCCTTCGGTCAGCCGGGAGGCCATGGTCTTGGGGTCCACCTCCCGCACGTCGACGCCGCCGGCGGTGATCACCGCCTCCTCCACGGGGCGGAAGGCCGTCACATGCACCGTCATGCATTTGAGCAGGGCGGCGAGCGCCTGCCGCTGCTCCCGCGTGATCTGGTTGACCTTCGTGCCCGGCGCGATCCCGCTCAGACGCACGATCACGGGCACCAGCTTTTTCGGCAGCAGGCCGTTGAGGGCATTGATATAATTCTTGTTTGTATTCTCCGAAAAATCCCGCAGAAGCCGCGCATCCAGCTGCGCGGGCGAAAGCGCGGGCTTGAGATCGATTTCGATCCGGTAACGGTTCTCCAGCGGCGGCTCCAGATGCGCGCTTGCGCTCAGGACGATCGGACCGGAAATGCCGAAATGCGTAAACAGCATCTCGCCGAAATCGCTGTAAATTTCTTTATCTCCCGCCTGCTGATCAATCACTTTGATTGCGACGTTCCGCAGGGACAGACCCATCAGACTGCTGCAGAAACCCTCGTGGATTTCCAGCGGCACGAGCGAGGGCCGCAGGGGCGTGACGGTGTGTCCCGCCTGCGCCGCCAATCGGTAACCGTCGCCGGTCGAGCCGGTGCCCGGATAGGAGAGCCCGCCGGTTGCGATCACGACCGCCTGCGCGCGGATCTGCGCGCCGTCCGCCGTACGCACGCCGCAGACGCGGCCGTCCTCAAGCAGCAGCGCCTGCGCGCGGCCCTGCACGATGCGGGCGTTTTCGGCGGCAAAGCCGGTCAGGGCGTCGACGATATCGACCGCGCGGTCCGAGACCGGATAGACCCGGTTGCCGCGTTCGGTTTTCAGCGGAACGCCGCGCGCTTCGAAAAACGCCATGGTATCCGCCGGCATGAAGCGGGAAAACGCGCCGTAGAGGAACCGCCCGTTGCGCGGCACCTGCGCGATCAGCGCCTGCAGGGACACCGTGTTGTTTGTGACGTTGCAGCGCCCCTTGCCGGTGATCATCACCTTGCGCGCGGGGCGTTCATTGCGCTCGAGCACAAGCGTTCCGACTCCGGCTGCGCCGGCAAACCCGGCGGCCGTCAGGCCCGCAGCGCCGCCGCCGACCACCAGCAGCTCCGTTTCCATCAGGCATCCTCCCCGTCGCTGCTGTAGACGTGGTACTGATCCCAGATTTTTTCCAGCGTTTCCAGATTCGTATGCGCCTGCGAGGATTCCCCCTCTGCGCACGCGGCGATCAGCGCGCTGATCAGGCTCAGCGGCGCCGTAAGAGAATCGACGAACGACACCATGTTGCTCTTCGCGATCAGCAGGTGCGTCGCATACCGTGCGATCGGCGAATTCTCGCCGTCCGTGATCGAGATCACCGTCGCGCCGCGGTCCTTGGCGAAGGCGATCGCCTGCGCCGTCTGATTGGAATAGCGCGGGAAGCTGATGGCGATGCAGACGTCGCCGCGCGCGATGCGCAGCATCTGCTCAAACATCTCGCCCGCTGCGGAGGCGTCCACCAGCACGACGTTCTCTTTGACATATTTCAGGTAGAAAGCGGCGAAGCTTGCCAGCGCCGCGCTTGAGCGCACGCCGAGGATATACACCCGGTTCGCCGCATTGATCGCCGCGACGCTCGCAGCGAATTCCGAGCGGGAAACGCTCTCGCCCGTCGCCTTGATCATTTCGATATCGGAAGTAAAAGCGCGCGCGATCAGATCGTCGCCCTCATAGCGCCGGGCGGCGACCTCCATGCGCTGCACACTGGTCAGACGGCTCTTGACCATCTCCTGCAGATGCCGCTGAAGATCCGGATAGCCGTCAAAGCCGAGCGCGCCGGCAAAGCGCACCACGGTCGATTCGCTCACGCCGACAGTCTCGCCGAGCGCGGCGGCCGTCATGAACGACGCGCGCTCATAATTATCTTTGATGAAATCCGCGATCCTGCGGTGCCCCTTGGACAGATGCCCGTAAGCGGACTCGAGCTTTGCGCGAAAACTTTCCGCCATGCGGTCAGCCTCCT
>JAFZNN010000141.1 GCA_017550895.1 Clostridia bacterium | reverse complement strand
CCGGCAAAGATTCAGTTTGCCGCGCTGGTGGATCGCGGTCACAGAGAGCTTCCGATCGTCGCGAATTTCATCGGCAAAAATGTGCCGACTGCGCGCAACGAGGTCATCGTTGTGAGCATGCCGCCGTTTGACGAGGAGATCAGCGTTGCGATCTGGCAGAAATAAAGCAGCAATATTTTTATGGAGGTAGTTCTATGAATCTGATTTACGGCGTCAAAGACAAACCGAAAGCGGGTCAAATCATTGTCTTCGCTTTCCAGCAGCTCCTCGCGATTCTCGCGGCAACCATCGTGGTTCCCGTCATCGTCGGCCATAACATGGCGCAGTCGGCAGCGCTCTTCGGCGCGGGCATCGGCACGCTCGTCTATCAGCTGTTCACGAAGTTCAGAAGCCCTGTTTTCCTCGGCTCCTCCTTCGCGTTCCTCGGCTCGATGGCGGCTGCATTCGCCGGCGGCGTTTCCGCTTCGCTCGGTTTTGCGGGCCTGATCCTCGGCGCGGCGTTCGCGGGCCTTGTCTATGTTGTGATCGCGATCATTGTCAAGATTGCAGGCGTCAATTGGATCAATAAGCTCATGCCCGCCTGCGTGATCGGCCCCACGGTCGCGATCATCGGTCTCTCTCTCGCGGGCAACGCAGTCGGCGATTCTCTCGGCGGCGCGACCGCGATTGACGACGGCTTTCTTATGACCAAGAGCGGCTGGGTCTTCTTCATCTGCGCGATCGTGACACTCTTTGTCGTGATCATCTGCTCGGTATTCGGCAAGAAAACCGCAAAGCTCATCCCCTTCATCATCGGTATTGCTGCAGGTTATCTCGTTGCGACCATCTTCACTGTGACCGGCGTGTGCCAGGTCATTGATTTCAGCAAATTCAGCGGCATGAAGCTGTTTGCCGTGCCTGAATTCACCTTCCTCACCGGCGTGAAAGGGCTTTCCGAAATTTCAGGTTCCTATCTCGCGACGATTGCGGTTGCCTACATTCCCGTCGCGTTCGTTGTCTTCGCAGAGCATATCGCGGATCACAAGAATCTGTCCTCCATCATCGGTCAGGAGCTGCTTGAGGATCCCGGCCTGCATCGCACCCTGCTCGGCGACGGTATCGGCTCCATGGTCGGCGCGTTCTTCGGCGGCTGCCCGAACACCACTTACGGCGAATCCATCGGCTGCGTCGCCATCACCGGCAACGCTTCGGTCATCACGATCACCACGACCGCGATCATCGCGATCCTTGTTTCCTTCTTCAATCCGTTCATCGTTCTGCTCAGCTCGATTCCCTCCTGCGTCATGGGCGGCGTGTGCATCACGCTTTACGGCTTCATCGCAGTCAGCGGTCTGAAGATGATCCAGAATGTTGACCTCGGCCAGAACAAGAATCTCTTTGTGGTTGCCGTCGTTCTGATCAGCGGCATCGGCGGAATGAAGCTCTGCATCGGCACGGAGAACACGCACGTGACGCTCACTTCGGTTGCCTGCGCGCTGATCCTCGGCATCATCGTGAATCTGGTCGTTTCCAAAAAGGATGAGAAGAAAGGCGCGTAATCCGCGTTGACATCCATTATAACACAGCAGCCTCCCGTCACGCGGCGAGAGGCTGCTTTTTCTTACCAGTTTCGGATGCAGTCGAGCATTTCTTCCGTGCCGAGCACGCCGTAGGCGAAGCCCTTGCGCACAAGCTCTGGCGGCACGAATTCATCATATTTTTCAAACAGCGGCACTTCGCCCGGATAGACCAGCTCCATCGGATCAAGCGGCAGCGCGGCCTGCTGTTTCAGAACGGCAAAGAATTCCTCCGGGCCGGCCTGCATTTTGAACGTCATGAAATACGGTCTGGCCGGATCGAGGCCTTTGAGCCCGAGCTGCTGCGCGCAGCGGATCTTGAGAAACCGCTCCAGCGCGAGAAACGCATAAGTGCCAAGCCACGGAAACAGCGCCCACATATCGCCGCCAAGGCAGATCAGCGTATTCTGCGCGACGCCGGAATTCTCCGCTGTGTGCCGCGCCTGCTTCAGGCGGGCGACGGCGTTATTCATCAGATACGGATAGTCGCGCTCTTCCAGCAGAACTTCGCGCATGCGCCGCAGAATGACGGTGTTGATATCGCCCGGGCATTCGCCGAAATAGGCCGGCACCTTGCCCTTGACCATCGTGCAGTAAACCAGATGGCGCTTGTGGTCGATCTCCTCCACGATCCAGACGTGCCCGGCAATGGCGATCTTCTCACCGACGGGCGGCGGCATCACGATCGTGCCGAGCTCCTGCGATTCCGAACGGACCGTATATTCCTCATTCTCCTGAAATACGGCGTAGAATTTAAAATGATTGACGATCCGCTCGCCCGCGAGCCCGACGATCAGGCCGCCTTCCTCCGTGCGCTGGATGTGATCGAGCTCGATCAGATGGCGCAGCAGGATTTTATAATCTTCCGGTGAAACCTGATGAAAATATTGCAGCGACAGCACGCGCGAGGCCAGCTGCGCGGCGGTCATCTCACCGCCGGAGGCAAGCGTGCTCATTGTCTGATGATAGAGCAGACTGTAGGGATAGCGGTTCAGGCGCGGCGGCTCCACCCAGCGGTTTTCAAGGTAGGTCTGCACCAGCGCAATCCCCTGCAGCAGCTTCCAGGGCACGGTCGTCGGCATGAGCGCGCGCGCTTCCGGCATTTCCTCGCGCATGACAAACCACATTTCCGGCGGCAGATTGCGCCGGCCGGTGCGGCCCATGCGCTGCAGAAACGACGAAACGGTATACGGCGCGTCGATCTGAAAGGCGCGTTCCAGCCGGCCGATATCGATGCCGAGCTCGAGCGTCGCGGTGGTGACGGTCGTCATGCTCTGATTGTCATCTTTCATGATGCCCTCCGCCGTTTCGCGGAAGGAGGCCGACAGATTGCCGTGATGAATCAGAAAACGATCCGGCTCGCGCTTCGCTTCGCAATACTGCCGCAGCGACGTTGTGACCGCTTCGCATTCCTCGCGGGAATTGACGAAGACCAGGCACTTTTTTCCGCGCGTATGCTCAAAGATGTAACCGATGCCGGGATCGGCGTTTTTCGGCGCCTGATCCGTCGCGTCGGCGGGTGCGGAAGGCAGCGCGATGTGCTCCGGCTGACCCTCGGACGCCTGCGGCCCGGCAACGTAAAAATGCTCCATGGAAAGCCGCCATTTCGCGCCCTTCGCCTCAATGCGCGGGATCAGCGTGCCGCGGCCGGTGCCCTGCGCGAGAAACGCGCCGGTCCCTTCCGGATCGCCGATGGTCGCGGACAGCCCGATGCGCCGCGGATTGACGCCGGCCATACGGCTCAGGCGCTCGATCAGACACAGCGTCTGCCCGCCGCGATCGCCGCGCAGGAGCGAATGCACCTCATCGATCACGATGAATCGCAGATCGCCGAACAGGCGCGGGATATAGGAATGTTTGTGCAGCAGCAGCGCCTCGAGGGATTCCGGCGTGATCTGCAGGATGCCGGACGGGTTTTTCAGCAGTTTGTTTTTATGCGACTGCGCAACGTCGCCGTGCCAGTGCCAGACCGGGATTTCCGCTTCGGTGCACAGGTCGTTAAGCCGCAGGAACTGATCGTTGATCAGCGCCTTCAGCGGTCCGATATAGATCGCGCCGACCGACGTCGGGGGCGATTCCGCAAAGAGCGTGAGGATCGGGAAAAACGCGGCTTCCGTCTTTCCCGCCGCAGTGGACGCGGAGATCAGGACGTTTTCATCCGAATTGAAAATGGCGTCCCCCGCCGCGACCTGCACGGCGCGCAGCGAGTCCCAATGATTGCGATAGATAAAATCCTGCACAAACGGTGCGTAACGATCGAATACATTCATTGCATCGGTTCCTTACAGTTCAAATTCCGCGAATCCCGTGTCGGCTGATTCCTCCTGCGCGTCGGCCTCGGAAAACGCGAAATCGCCGGATTGCAGCAGCGCTTCCGCGGTCAAAGAGGGATTCTGATACAGGAGATTCAGCAGCTCGATGAAATCGCGGATCACCTCGCGCGGCGTGAGTCTGGCATCCGCGCCGATCCGGCTGTATTCCACGCGCAGAAACGCCGCAAGCTCCGGCTCACGCAGCTGCCTTTCATAATGATAGAGCCCCGCGTGGATGTCCGCGAGCTTCTCGGTCAGCACCAGCAGCTCCTCCTGCGTGAGCGGCTGCAGGCGGATCACGGGCGAGAGCAGATCGTGCGTCTGCTCATCCGAAAACCTGCCCTGCGCGAGGCGGGAACGCAGCGCTTCATAGCTGTAGACGCCGCGGCGCGGATCCTCCATGCACTGCGGCGTGCCGCACATGATCACGCCGAAATACTGCGCCTTGCCCTGCAGCGCGTCGTTATACATGGTCAGGATCTTTTCGTAATTATACTGCCGCGTGATGCTGTTGGGGATTTTATAGATATTCACAAGCTCGTCGATCAGCACCATCATGCCGCTGTAGCCGGCGTTTTTGAGGAACATGGCGAAGAGCTTGAGGTATTCATACCAGTCGTCGTCGGTGATGATGATATTGACCCCGAGCTCCGCCTTCGCCTCGCTTTTCAACGCGTATTCGCCGCGGAACCACTTGACGACGCGTGCTTTCATATCTTCATCATCGGCAAGATAGGAACGATAATAGAGGATCAGCAACCGTGCGAAATCAAAGCCGTGCACCATTTCGTTCAGCGCGCGGATCACGGCGTAGATTTTCTGCTCCACCGTCTGCGCAAACGCGGGATCCTCGGGCGAAAGCGCCGTTTCGGCGGCGACCTGCGTTTGCACGCTGCTGATCCAGCGATCCAGAATCAGCGTGAGCGCGCCGCCCTCCGGCCGCGTTTTTGTGGACATGTTGCGCACGAGCTCTTTATATGTGGCAAGCCCCTGCCCTTTCGTGCCCTGCAGCCGGCGCTCCGGCGACAGATCGGCGTCCACGACGACGAAATTGCGATCCATCACATAGTTGCGGATGGTTTGCAGCAGAAAGCTTTTGCCGCTGCCGTATTTACCCACGATGAAGCGGAAGGACGCGCCGCCGTCGGCAACGATCTCCACGTCACGCAGCAGCGCGTCGATCTCCGCCTTGCGGCCCACGGCAATATAAGGCAGGCCGATGCGCGGAACGACGCCGCCTTTCAGTGAATTCAGAACGGCCGAAGCGATCCGGTTCGGGATCTTCGGCTGACGGGTTGGATCCATCATAGATATCCTCGCAGTTCTTCAATATAATCTTCCAGAATTTCAGGCCGGTCGCCGTCAAAAATGATCACGGTGTCGGCAAAGAGGTCAAATAGTTTTTCGTTGATTGCATCCGCCAGGATGGACGGCATGGCGTTCGCGCGCGCCGCCGCCGCTTTCCAGTCGCCGCCGTCGAGCAGGCTGCGCAGAAACGCCGTTTCCGCCTCGTCGATCGGCAGCGTTCCGGACGGTTGATTTGCCGGTTCTTTTGTTGCTTCCGGCGCGATCGGATCGTCGTCCGGCGTGATTTCTTCCTCCGTCAGAAGCTGATCGCGCGTGAAATCGGCGTCCGTGCGGATCGACGCAAGCTTCGAAAAATCAAACTCCAGCTTCGGCTGTTCCCGTTCGCGTTTTGCCCGGATGCTCTGCGCGACGGCGCTGCGGATCAGCGCGCGGAGATAAGCGGGTTCCGTTTCCGACCGGATCGGATGCGGATCGTTGAACGCGGCGCGCAGCTCGGCGTCCACCGTTTTGATGAAACTGCCGAGCGCCTGCGGCTTCGCGGGCGGGAGCACGATGGAATTCCGGCTCCAGTTGCGGTTGACGCAATGATAGCTGCACAGCGCGTTGATCTCGTAGCTGTCCTCCTGCATGGAGCGTTCATCGCTGAAGACCGCGCCTGCAAACAGGCGGCAGCGCTCATGATAGCAGCGGCCGAAAAAGGATTCGGCAAGCGGCCGAGCGCGGTGCGCTTGGTAGTATTCCGCATAGGAACGATAAGCAATGCAGAGCGCTTCACAAAATTCGGCGCTGTGCGATTTATAAAAGCGTGAACGCGCGACCTGATAGGGAGAAAGCAGGATCAGCGCCGCGGACAGCGCCGCATCCGACGCTGTTTCGAAGTCGGTCAGAATCTGCGCCGCGGCCAGACGGTCATAATTGGGCAGCCCGTTCAGCCGATCGACCGGCAGATGATAGTAAACGACAAAATCCCAGAGCCATTCGGTCAATTGAT
>JAFZNN010000140.1 GCA_017550895.1 Clostridia bacterium | reverse complement strand
GGCTGCCCGTCCATCAGCTTCCGCGACGGCAAGGCCCATGTGGATGCGACGCTCTGCACCGGCTGCGGCGTGTGCAGTCAGCTTTGCGCCTTCGGCGCGTTTGAGGGAGGGGAAACGAAATGACAAAGAATATCATGATCGTCGGCGTCGGCGGGCAGGGCAGCCTGCTGGCCAGCAAGCTTCTGGGACAGCTCCTGCTTTCCCAGGGCTATGACGTCAAGGTCTCGGAGGTGCACGGCATGAGCCAGCGCGGCGGCAGCGTCGTGACCTATGTGCGTTACGGCGACAAGGTCTATTCTCCCGTGATCGATAAAGGCGAGGCGGATTATATCGTTTCGTTTGAATTGCTCGAAGCGGCGCGCTATGTGGAGTATCTGCGTCCGAACGGGCACATCGTCGTCAATACGCAGCAGATCGATCCCATGCCCGTGATCACGGGCGCGGCGGAGTATCCGACGGATCTGCTGGCCAAAATGGAAGCCTCCGGCGCGCAGGTAGACGCGTTCGATGCGCTGGCCGTGGCGCAGGAAGCCGGCTCCGCGAAGGCCGTGAATATCGCGCTGATGGGGCGGCTTTCCCGCCATTTCGATTTCAGCCCGGCCCAGTGGGAGACGGCGCTCGAGCAGAGCGTGCCTCCGAAATTCATCGAGCTGAATAAAAAAGCGTTTGCCCTGGGCAGAAATGAGTAACCAATCAGAAAGAGAAATAAAGGAGATGACAGACCATGAGCAACTATTACCAACCGACGGCGGAAACCATGCCGGCCGCAGAGCTCAAAGCGCTGCAGAATGAAAAATTCCTCAGGCAGATGCGGCATGTGTGGGAGGATTGCCCCGACTATCGCAGGAAGATGGAAGCCGCCGGCGTTTCCATTGACGACATTCAGAGCCTGGATGACATCGGCAAGCTGCCTTTTACGAGCAAGGATGACCTGCGCGAGCACTATCCGTATGCCATGCTCGCAAAGCCCCTGGCGGATTGCGTGCGCATCCAGTCCACCTCCGGCACGACCGGCAAGCGCGTGATCGCTTATTACACGCAGCATGATCTGGACGTCTGGGAGGAATGCTGCGCGCGCGCGCTCTGCGCGGCCGGCGGCACGAAGGAGGACGTTGTGCAGGTGTCCTACGGCTACGGCCTGTTCACCGGCGGCCCGGGCCTCAACGGCGGTTCCCACAAGCTGGGCTGCCTGACGCTGCCCATGAGCTCCGGCAACACCGACCGGCAGCTGCAGTTCATGACGGATCTGGGCGCCACGATCCTCTGCTGCACGCCGTCCTATGCGGCTTATCTGGCGGAGAGCATCAAGGAGCGCGGCCTGCGCAATCAGATCAAGCTCAAGTCCGGCATCTTCGGCGCCGAGGCGTGGAGCGAGGAAATGCGCCGCGACATCGAGCAGTCCCTGGGCATCAAGGCCTTTGATATTTACGGTCTGACCGAGATCAGCGGCCCCGGCGTGTCGTTTGAATGCGAGGAGCAGACCGGCATGCATATCAATGAGGACCATTTTTACGCGGAGATCATTGATCCCGACACCGGTGAGATCCTGCCCGAGGGGGCCGAGGGCGAGCTGGTGTTCACCTGCCTTGACAAAGAGGCGTTCCCGGTCATCCGCTACCGGACGAAGGATATCTGCGTGCTCACGCGCAAGACCTGCTCCTGCGGGCGGACCTTCATCAAGATGGTCAAGCCGCGCGGGCGCAGCGACGATATGCTCATCATCAAGGGCGTCAACGTCTTCCCGTCCCAGATCGAGGCCGTGCTGCTCGAGCAGGGCTATCAGGCGAATTATCAGCTGATCGTCGACCGTGTCAATAATTCCGATACGCTGGACGTCAACGTGGAAATGACGCCCGAAAAATTCACCGACAACCTCGGCCGCGTGGCTGAAATGGAAAAGAAGCTGGTCGGCGCGCTCAAGGCGATGCTCGGCATCTATGCCAAGGTGCATCTGGTCGCGCCCAAGAGCATCACCCGCAGCGAGGGCAAGGCCGTGCGCGTGATCGACAAGAGAAAGATTTAAAGGAGGCAGCGGCAATGACAGTCAAACAGATTTCGGTGTTTCTGGAAAACAGATACGGGCAGCTGCATGAGATCACGAGCATTCTCGCCGATGCGGATGTGGATCTCAAGGCGCTCAACATTGCGGAGACCAAGGATTACGGCATTCTCCGCCTGCTGGTGGACGACGTCGCAAAGGCGACGGACGTGCTCATCGGCGCGGGCTGCGTCGTTTCCGTCAACCCCGTGCAGGTGATTTCCGTGCCCAACAGGGTCGGCGGTCTGAACGATGTGCTCGGCAAGATCGCCCAGGCGAATATCGATATCGAATACATGTATTCGACCGTCGACGCAAAGAACGACGAGGCCAAGCTGGTCTTCAAGGTCGATCAGCCTGACGCGCTCGAAGCGCTGCTTGCCTGAAAAAACAGATTGCTGCCGTCTGTGACGCATCCCGCGCCGCAGGCGGCTTTTTTCGCGCTGTCGTTGACATTCTGCAAATTTGGATTTATAATAAAACAAAGAATCCGGTTTCCGCCGACGGGCGGAGCCGAATGAAGGAGGCCCCATGATGAAGAACGGAATGAAACGGATCCCGGCGCTGCTGCTCAGCCTGCTGCTGCTCGGCAGCGTGCTGTCTGTTGCCGGTGCGGCGGTCGATACCGCTGCGCAGGACGGCGACACCCTGACCATGGCGATGCAATTCTATCGGAAGGATCCGGAAGGCAACTGGGTCGCAACCGACCGCGCGAAGCCGGGCGAGGCGCTGAAGCTGCGCTTCTTTGCCGCCACGGAATTCGCGACCAACAACTTTGACCTGGGCTTTGCGTATGACCGGCAGTTCTTCACCAACAGCATGGCGAACGACTCGATCTGCACGGCCCTGAGCGTCAACCCGGCATTGACCGTGCTGGAGGATTACACCTATGTCTGCCCGTCGCAGGCGAAAAAGGCGACCAACGCCAAGCTCCAACGCCTGCTGCAGGACGGCCGGCTCACGCAGACGGCGCTGGAGGAGAATGATTATGTGATCGGCTCCGTGGAGTGGCAGCTGCATGCGGTCAACACCGCGCTGCCCGCCGATACATGGATCTTCGAGCTGGACAGCTTCGCGGTGGCGGATAATGACTATGTGCGCACGGCGGGGCAGACCGGCGTGCTGGAGGTGCCCGCCGCGCTCGGCCTGGACGCTTCCGCCGGCCTGAGCGGTCTTTACAGTTTTCCCAAGGGCGACGCGGGCGCTGAACCGACCGGGAATGTGCTGCCCGGCAACGGCTGGACGCCGGTCGTGACTTCGACGCCGGCGGAGATCAGCGTGTTCAGCAAGCTGATCCTTGACGCCAACGGCGGCGGCTTCGGCGATCAGCCGACCTCCACGCTCACCGGCGTGATCGGCGAAAAGGTGACGGGCCTGGTCGATATGGACGGCCTGCCCACGCGCAAGGGCTTTGCGTTCGCCGGGTTTGCCCGCACGCAGGACGGCACGGCGCTCTCAAATGAGGAGCTGGCCGCGCTGACCTATGATTACGAGGATCAGACGCTCTATGCGCTGTGGACGCCCAAGCCGATCACCTATACGTTTGACGCCGGCGACGGCGCATTCGAGAACGGCGCCAAGACGATCGAAGCCTATTATGCGCAGGGTGAAACACCCGCCGCGCCGTCGGAAACGCCCTCGCTCCCCGGCTTCCGCTTCCTGGATTGGGACAATGAGCTGCCCGCGCAGGCGCAGGGCGATCTGACCTTTACAGCGCTTTATGAGCCCCTGTCCTGCACGGTCCGCTTCCTTTCTGCGAACGGCGACGAGCTGGATTCGACGACGGTCGACGGCGGCACGCAGATTGAAGCAATCGATCTGCCCGAAGGCTATAAGCCGGACGGCTGGACGGACGGCGCGGGCAATGCCGTTGCGTTCCCCTATACCGTGACCGGCGACGTTGACCTGAGCGCCCCGGCAGACGGCAACGTCTACAACGCCTATTTCTATGTCGACGACGTGCTCTACGCCACGACGCAGAATGTGTATGAGGAGCAGATCGCCGTGCCGGAGGATCCGGATATCAAGGGCGGCACGTTCCTGATGTGGGATCCCGATCCGGACGGCATTCAGGATACCGAGGAGCTGCGCTTTGACGCGGTTTACGAGCTGAACGACTACACGGTTTATTATTACTATAACAATTCGCCCGCGGGCGTGGTGGATCCCGACCCGGCAGAGGGTCTGCATACCGGCGAAGAGGTTCCGCTGCCGGCGCATCCCGAGGTGCCCGGCTATCAGGTGACGGACTGGGAGCTGACGGATGACGACGGCGTGCTGGACGAAGCGGTGATCGGTGAGTCCGACGTCTATGCAACCGCGGACTGGTCCGCGATCCCGTATCAGGTGACCTATGTCTATTCCGGCGAGGTGCCGGACGGCGCGCAGCCGCCGCAGGCCGTGACCGCTTATATCGGCGATGAGATCGCGCTGCCCGTGCCCGCGGCCGTGGCCGGCTATGTCTTTGAAGGCTGGACGCTCAGCGGCGACGCGGACGGCAAGGTCGACACGCAGGATGTGACGGCCACCGGCGTCTGGAAGCAGCAGACCTACCGCGTGATGTATGCGTTTGACGGTCAGATTCCGCCCTCCGCGGAGCTGCCGCAGGATGTGTTCGCGCATACCGGCGACGCGATTGAGCTGCCCGAAATCGTTGCCCCGGAGGGCTATTCCTTCCTGGGCTGGACGCTGGAGGATGACGACAACGGCAAGGTCGGCACAAAGCCCGTGACCGCCGTCGGCAGCTGGGCGATCCATACGCATACGGCGACCTTCCTGGACGATGCGGGCGCCACGGTGTCCGCGGAGACCTATGCCTACGGCGCCCCCGTACCCGCGCCGCAGGCGCCGGCAAGGATCGGCTTTTGCTTTGTGGACTGGTATTCCGAGACCGCCGGCGTCTGGACGGAAGCGACCGTGATGGGCGACGCGGATCTGGTCTTCACTGCGCGCTATGCGTCCTTCGCCTACACGGTGACCTATCTTGCAGACGGCGAAACCGCCGCGACGCAGACGGTGCCCGCCGGTGCGGCAACCGATGCGCCGGCCTACACCGCGCCGGAAGGCTACGGCCTGCGATTCTGGGCGGATGCGGACGGCAACGCGGTGAAATTCCCGTTCACACCCACGGCGGATACCACGCTGAACGCTGTGCTCGATCGCGCGCAGAACGGCGTGTTCTACAGCAAAAAGGGGCAGGATGAAATTGAAATCACCGGCCTTGAATTCGGCCGGACCGCCGCAGACATCCCGGCGGAGATCAACGGCAAGCCTGTCACCGCGATCGCGGACGGCGCATTTGCGGGCAACGAAAGCATGACGTCTGTTTCAATCCCCGAGAGCGTCACGCAGATCGGCAAGGACGCCTTTGACGGGTGCACGGCGCTCAAGGATGCGACGTATGCCGGCACGCAGGAAGAATGGGACGACATTGTGATCGACAGCGGCAACGATCCGCTGCTGGATGCGGCGCTGCATTGCCATGTGCATGATTACACCGCGACCGTGACGCGCGAGGCCACCTGCAAGCAGACGGGCGAGCGTCTCTGGGTCTGCAGCGGCTGCGGCGACAGCTACACCGAGGAGATCCCCCTTGCGGATCATGTCCACGGCTACTGGGTCCTGGATCTGGACCGCCGCGTGAATGAGGAAATCTGCACGGTCTGCGGGCTTGTGCTGGCCACGGAGCCTTATGAGGAGCCGCCGATCGAGGAAAAAACGCCGACCGTGAAGATCAAAAACAATCCCGGCACCACACAGCTGCCCTACCGCTATTCGCTGATGCTGACCGCGGAGGCGACCGATCTCGGCAAAGGGCAGGCGATCGCCTGGTATCTGGACGGCGTGCTGCTGCGGATCGAACCGACCGGAGAAACGACGGCGCGCGTCAAGCTCGACGAGCTGCGCGAGGACGTCACCGTGACGGTCAAAATCGTGGATGCGGAATCCGGCGTTCCCGTCACCGATGAGGACGGCAATGAGGTTGCCGATCAGGAAACGGTGCAGGTGCGCAACGGCTTCTTTGCCCGCGTGATCGGGTTCTTCCGCGCGCTCTTCGGCCGCCTGAAGATCGTTGAGCAGGCCATCAAATTCGTGCTTTAATCTCTGTTGAATCTACAACGCCCCCATGCATCGAGCATGGGGGCGTCTTGCGTGTCAAAATGTTTTTTATTCAAACTGATCCTTGCGCGTGTTCGGCGCAACGGCGGTCGGATAGCGGCCGCTGAAGCAGGCGTCGCAGTAGGCGTGACCGCAGATCAGCGACGGCAGCGCGGAAACGGGCAGATAGCCCAGCGACTCCACGCCGATCATGGCGGCGATCTCCTCCGGCGTGCGGCGGCTTGCGATCAGATGCTCCTCCGAATCGATATCCGTGCCGTAGTAGCATGGGTGCAGAAACGGCGGCGCGGAGATGCGCAGATGGATTTCCTTTGCGCCGGCCTCGCGCAGCAGCCGCACGATCCTGCCGCTGGTGGTGCCGCGCACGATGGAATCGTCGATCAGCACCAGCCGGCGGCCGCGCACGACGCTCTCGATGGCCGAAAGCTTGATCCGGACCTTGTCGAGCCTGCCGTCCGGCGCAATAAAAGTCCGGCCGACATAGTTGTTTTTCATCAGCCCGATGCCGTAGGGGATGCCGGAGGCGGCGCTGTAGCCGAGCGCGGCGGCCACGCCGGAATCCGGCACGCCGACGACCAGATCGGCGTCCACGGGATGCGCCTTCGCCAGCGCTTCCCCCGCGCGGATGCGCGCCTCGTGCACGGAAACGCCGTCGATCACGGAATCCGGCCGGGCGAAATAAATATACTCAAAAATACAGGTCGTTTTTGCCTGCGAGCTGCAATGCTCCCGATGGGAGGTGCAGCCGTTTTCGTCAAAGACGAGGATTTCGCCGGGCTGCAGGTCGCGCAGGACGCTGCCGCCGGCCGCGCGAATGGCGCAGCTTTCGGAGGCGACAAGCCAGGTGCCGTCCGGCGTGCAGCCGTAGCAGAGCGGACGGAAGCCGTGCGGATCCCGCACGCAGAGCAGCCGGTGGTCGGAGAGAATCACGAGGGAATACGCGCCCTCCAGCTGCAGCATTACACGGCTGACCGCTTCCGCAAGCGAGGGAGCGTGCAGCCGTTCCCGCGTGATCAGATAGGCGATCGTTTCGGTATCGCTCGAGGTGTGAAAGATCGCGCCCGTGCGTTCGAGCGCAGCGCGCAGCGCCGCCGCGTTGGCGAGATTGCCGTTGTGCGCCAGCGCGAGATCGCCGCCGCAGTGGTGCACCTCGATCGGCTGGCAGTTGCGTCTGCCGCTGCCGCCGGTGGTGCCGTACCGGGTGTGGCCGACCGCCGCGGTCGCGGAAGGGAATCCTTGCAGCGTCTGCGCTGAAAACACGTCGCCGACCAGGCCGACGTCCTTGTGCGAAACAAAGCCCGCCGGCGTGCTCACGACGATGCCGCAGCTCTCCTGCCCGCGGTGCTGCAGGGCATAGAGCGCGTAGTAAGAGAGTGAAGCCAGGTCGCACGGCGCCGATGCATAAGCGCCGAAGACCCCGCATTCCTCATGAATGCTCATGCTGCACGTCCGTGCGGAATCTGCCGGACGGTCTGCGGCTGCTGCTTTGTCTGCGTCTGACGCCAGACTCCGCCGATGGCAAGCGCCGGCGTGAGCGCGGTGAAATCCACCTGCGGCACATAGTTCAGTTCCCGGGTTTTCATTGCAACCATCCTTTCTATTCAACGTCCTGCAGTGCGTCGTAGCCTTCCTCGCCCGTGCGCAGCTTTACAACATTTTCAACGTCATACACAAAGATTTTGCCGTCGCCGATATGGCCGGTATAAAGCACGCGCTTGGCCGTTTCGATCACGGTGCGCACCGGCACCTTGCTGACCACGATATCCACCTGGATCTTCGGCAGGAGCGTCGCCTCGATCTGAACGCCGCGATAAAACTCGGGCTTGCCCTTCTGCACGCCGCAGCCGAGCACATGCGACACCGTCATGCCGGTGATGCCGATCTGCATCATCGCCGCCTTGAGCGCTTCAAAGCGGGATTCCTTGCAGATGATCTCGATTTTGGTGAATTTCGGCGAACCGTCCGCAAACACGGGCACGCGTTTGACCGGCACCGCTTCCGCAGCGGGAATCTCGCCGCTGACGATCACGGGCGCGTCCTCGGTTTCCAGCGCCTCCGGCTGCATCGCGAATCCTGCATAAGCGGAAGGCAGGCCGTGCTCCGTCGCGTCGAGGCCGATCAGCTCCTCCTCGCGCGTTACGCGCAGGCCGCAGAGCTTCCGGATGCAAAGGAATACCAGCGTGATTGTGACCGCCGTCCATGCGGCAACGCTTGCAAAGCCGAGCAGCTGCAGCCCGAGCAGCCGGACGCCGCCGCCGTAAAACAGGCCGGTCAGCGGTTCGCCGGCGCGGTTTGTGATTGCGTAATCCGGCGCGGCGTCGGTCGCAAACAGGCCGACCGCCAGCGTACCCCAGATCCCGTTCATGCAGTGCACGGCAACTGCGCCCACGGGGTCGTCAATGTGCAGCTTGTGATCGAGCAGCCACACGCCGAAGACGACCAGAACGCCCGAAACGGCGCCGATCACGCAGGCGCCCAGCGCGTCCGTGACGTCACAGCCCGCCGTGATCGCCACAAGGCCCGCGAGCGAGGCGTTCAGGCACATCGAAACGTCCGGCTTGCCGTATTTGATCCAGGTAAAGATCATGCAGACTACGGTCGCGATCGCGGGAGATACGGTCGTGGTCAGAAAGATCGAACCGAGCTGCGGGACCGAGGTTGCCGCCGCGCCGTTGAAGCCGTACCAGCCGAGCCAGAGGATGAAAACGCCCAGCGCGCCGAGCGCGATGTTGTGCCCGGGGAAGGCGTTGATCTTTGTCACCTTGCCGTCGGCGTCGCGCTTGAATTTGCCGATGCGCGGGCCGAGGAGCGACGCGCCGATCAGCGCCGAGATGCCGCCGACCATATGAATGGCACAGGAGCCGGCAAAATCGTGGAAGCCGAGGCCGCTCAGCCAGCCGCCGCCCCAGATCCAGTGCGCCTCGATCGGATAGATCACGGCGGAAATGACCGCGGAATACACGCAGTAGGAGAGGAACTTCGTGCGCTCCGCCATCGCGCCGGACACGATCGTCGCGGTCGTGGCGCAGAACACCAGGTTAAAGACGAACGAGGAAAAATCGAAGTCCGCATAGGCGGTGAAGAGATCGAACCCCGGCTTGCCGATCAGGCCGATCAGATCCTCGCCCATGAGCAGCCCGAAGCCGATCAGAATGAATACGACCGTGCCGATGCAGAAATCCATCAGATTTTTCATGATGATATTGCCGGTGTTTTTTGCGCGGGTGAAGCCCGCCTCCACCATGGCAAAGCCCGCCTGCATCCAGAAGACCAGTGCGGCGCCGATCAGAAACCAGACCGCGAAGATCTGGGATTCCGCCGCTTGGGAGATGATAGTTTGCAATGAATCGTTCATCGGAGATCGCCTCTTTCCGGTAATGGTTCAGCGGCGGCGGAATCCGCCGCCGCTGTGGTTGTTTTTTTCTTTCTTCTCAATGGATTCTTTCAGCGCACGCCGAACAGCAGCTCGCCGTAGGTCGGATACGGCCAGGCGTCCTTTGCGGTCAGCGTTTCCGCCTCGTCGCAGGCGGCGCGCAGCGCGTCCATGGCGGGCAGCAGCCCGTCGCGGATCGCGTAGCCCTGCGGCTCCACCGCCTCCACGGCGCGCACGACGCCGATTTCCGCCTCGAGCGCGGCGGCGGCTTCGTCGATCTGATCAAGCAGCGCGGACAGCTTGCGGAGCGTCTTGGTTTCGTAGCCGCAGGCAAGCTCCGCAGCGGCGGCGCGTTTCTTGCCGATTGCCTGTGCGAGCTGTGTCGTATAGGCGGCAACGGCGGGCGCGATTTCGGTCTTTGCCATGCTGACCATCGTGTTTGCTTCGATCAGCACGGTCTTGCAGTAGTTTTCAAGTGTGATTTCATAACGCGAATGCAGCTCCGCCTCGGTGAAGACGCCGTGGGCGGTCAGCATGCGGCGGTTCTTTTCATCCAGCAGATGCGGGATGGCGTCGGGCGTTGTGCGCAGATTGCTCAGCCCGCGCTTTTCGGCTTCCGCGATCCACGCGTCGTCATAGCCGTTGCCGTTGAAGATGATGCGGCGGTGATCCCGGATGGTCTTCCGGATCATCTCATGCAGCGCGGTTTCAAAATCCGCCGCGCCCTCCAGCCGGTCGGCATAGATCTTCAGGCTCTCCGCCACGGCGGTGTTGAGCATGATGTTCGTGCAGGCGATGCTGTTGGCCGAGCCGAGCATGCGGAATTCAAATTTGTTGCCCGTGAAAGCGAAGGGCGAGGTGCGGTTGCGGTCGGTCGTGTCGCGGTTGAAGCGCGGCAGCACGTCCACGCCGAGCTTGAGCTGCATCTTTTCCGCGCCCTGATACGGCGTGTCGCTTTCGATCGCCTCCAGCACGGCGTTCAGCTCGTCGCCCAGGAACATCGAAACCACGGCGGGCGGCGCTTCGTTCGCGCCCAGACGGTGGTCGTTGCCGGCGGTTGCCACGGCGATGCGCAGCAGATCCTGATAATCGTCCACCGCTTTGATGACCGCGCACAGGAAGAGCAGGAACTGCGCGTTCTCATAGGGCGTGTCGCCGGGCGACAGCAGGTTGACCCCGGCGTCCGTCGCCATGGACCAGTTGTTGTGCTTGCCGCTGCCGTTGACGCC
>JAFZNN010000139.1 GCA_017550895.1 Clostridia bacterium | reverse complement strand
GCGGCGGCATCGGCGCGCGGCGCGGACGGCACGGTGACAATGGAGCTGCGCCGGCCGAAGCGCTGGTCGACCGAAGCGCCGCAGCTGTATCGCCTGGTCTGCACGGCGCTGGATGACAGCGGCGCCTGCAGCGACCGGCTCGCGCTGCAGATCGGCATGCGCACGATGCGCTTTGACGCGGACCGGGGCTTCTTTCTCAACGAAACGCCCATGAAGCTCAAGGGCGTCTGCCTGCATCACGACGCCGGCGCGCTCGGCGCGGCGTTTTATGACGGCGTGTGGGAGCGGCGTCTGCACAAGCTGAAGAACGCCGGCTGCAACGCGATCCGCACGAGCCACAACCCGCCGGATCCCGGCCTGCTCGACCTGTGCGACCGGCTCGGCTTTCTGGTGCTGGACGAGGCCTTCGACGAATGGGAGGGCTGCAAAAACAAGTGGTGGCAGGGGCACAACGTCTACCCGCCGAAGCATTACGGATACTATGAGGATTTCCCGGAGTGGCACGAACGCGATCTGGCCGATCTGGTGCTGCGCGACCGCAACCGCGCCTGCGTGTTTGCCTGGAGCATCGGAAATGAGATCGATTATCCGAACGACCCCTATGTGCACACGGACTACGACCTTGTGACCGGCAACAACGACGCCAACAAGCCGGAGCAGGAGCGGCGCTATGACCGCAACAAGCCGGACGCGCGGCGCCTTGCCGTCATGGGCCGGGAACTTGCGGCGATCGTGAAACGCTGCGATCCGACCCGTCCGGTCACGGCGGCGCTCTCCTTCCCGGAAATGAGCGAGCGCATCGGTCTGACCGACGCGCTCGATATCGCAGGCTACAATTACAGAGAAAATCTCTATGCGCCGCACCGCGCATCGCATCCCGACCGCGTGATCCTCGGCACGGAAAACGGCCACGCGCCGGCGCAGTGGTACGCCGTACGCGACCGCGAAGATATCAGCGCACAGTTCCTGTGGACCGGCATCGACTATCTCGGCGAATGCACCGGCTGGCCCACAAGGGCGAGCGGCGCGGGCATTCTGGATCTCGCGGGCTTCGAAAAGCCGCGGTACTATCAGCGCAAGGCGCTGTGGAGCGATCAGCTCTCGGCGAAGGTCGTGAGCGCGCCCGCCGGCACGCAGTGGCAGGAGCGCTTCAGCTGGCGCTATGAACCGGGAACGCCCGTCGAGGTGATCGTTTACACGAACGCGGACACCGTAGAGCTGGCTTTCAACGGCGCGTCCCTTGGCGTCAAAACGCGCACGGACGACGACGGCTGCTGCGTGAAATGGGAACTGCCGTTCTCCCCGGGCACGGTCTGCGCGACCTGCAGGCGCGGCGCGGAAACCGTCTATGCCTCCCTGCAGTCGACGGGCGGGCCGGATACGATCCGCCTGCGGAGATGGCGCTCGGACGATCCGGCGATCGTGCAGGTCGAGGCGAAGCTCTGCAGCCACAGGTACGAGCCGACCGACGTCGACGCCGACCTGACCTTTGCCGCGGAAGGCGGCGCGCTGCTCGGGATTGAAAACGGCGACCGCAGCGATCTCACGCCGTATTCCGCCGATCATCGCCGCACGCACAAGGGCCGGCTGATCGCCTATTTCCGCCCGGCGGCGGACGCGAAAAAAATAAGGATCACGGCAAGCGCAGAAGGTCTTCCGCCCGCCGTGATCGAAATCGATCCATATGATTCAAGCTGCTGTGAAACGGATGCGCAGTTCGACGAATGAGCCGCGCGTTTCAGTCTACAGCATCCGATAACGACCGCTTCTGAGGACCTCGACGAGGTCCTCATTTGTTTGGATGCGCCGGTCGGTCTCGATGCCGCCCAGGCCGACGGCCTCTGCCGTGTGCGCATCCGCGCCGGAGATCGTGATCCATTCCGGATGCCCGGCCGCGCAGGCCGCAGCCTCGGCGTTGTCCCGGTCGGAATTGCCGAAATTGAACACCTCGATGCCGTCGATTTCCTCCGGCGGCAGCACGCCCGGCAGCTCGATGTAATCCCTTGACCGGAAGGGATGCGCCTGCAGGATCAGCCCGCCGGCCTCCCGCGCGAGGGCATGCCACTGCGCGGCGCTGCAAAGGCGCAGCTCCGGATGCGCGGCGATCAGCGCGGGCGAAAGGCCGTAGCACAGGATCTCCCTGCCCCCGCCCACGCCCTCCTCGACGCCGAAAAGGATATCGAGGTCATAGGGCGCGGCGCACGCGCAAATCTGCGCATAGTCTTCCGCATAAGGGCGCACGAAAGCCGCCCACGGCATTGCGCGGTCGACGCCGGTGTTGCCGTAGTAGAAATGATTGGTGATGACACAGCCCTGATACCCGGCCGCAAGCAGCCCCTGCGTCAGCTCCGCCGGGGACATGTGTCCGCAGCGGCTGCAGGGCGCGGTGTGGCAGTGCATCTGATAACGGTAACCGCTCAAAATGCGCGCTTATTCGGTGGTCACGGCCTGCACGCGCACGCCGTCGAGCGCGGAGATTTTTTCCGCAAGCGCGGCAATGACGGCCTGCGGCGCGTCCATGGCGATGCTGATGATGTTGATCCTGCGCTCCGCGTAGGGCAGGCCCATGCGGCCGATGATGAATTCCCCGCTCTCATGCAGCAGCGCGTTGAGCGCCTCCACGGACGCGGTGTTTTCCACAATGATCCCGAGAATCGCAACTTTGTTTTCCATCGGTATGCCTCCTGTTTTTTGAATGATTCATCGGCGTTACGCCGTAACTGCTTCATAGAGGATGATCGCCGCGCTCGGCGCTGCCTGCAGCCGGAGCTGCACGCCGGTTTCCATCAGCGCGCTGCCGGTCAGCTCCGCCGAAAACGCGGGGTCGTCGAGATCCGTCAGGCGGTAGACGGCGTCCGGCGCAAGGCCGCTGCACCGCAGCTGATACGCCGTATCCGGCGCTTCCGGCCGGCGGTAGATCAGCGCCGCGCCGCGCGTCTCGTCGCCGAACTGCATGGCCAGCACGTTATCCTGCCGCGGCCCGCCGCAGGTCAGCGGGAAATACCGCTGCGCCATCATCGTCTGGATCTCCTTGTATTTCGCAAATTCCGCCGGATCCGGCTCATACACCGACGGATGGGTCAGGATCGCGGTGCGCGAGGCGTAGACGGAGTGGAAATACCGGTTCGTGCCGCTGCAGGGCAGCCAGAACGAGAGCCCGCAGGTCATGGACTGCGTCGCCTCAAGCACGTCGGGCTTGACCGTGCCGTCCGCGTTGCCGCAGTTGTAGTCGCTGCGCCAGAGCGGTACGGCGCGGCGGGTCATTTCGATATCCAGCCGCTTGCCGCCGGAGGCGCAATTGTCGATCATCAGCCCCGGCACGGCGGCCAGCAGCGCGTCCAGATAACGGTAAAGATTGGTCACATAATGGTTTTCGCAGATGCCCGTGCGCCCGTCGTAGAGCGCCTTGTCCGCCTGCCGCCAGTAGGCCAGCGGCGAAAAGTTGAAATCCTGCCGGTAGCGCGTCACGCCGTTTTCCCGCAAAGAAGCGGAAATATAGGCGATCAGGTGGTCGCAGGCCGCGTCCTCCGCCAGATTCCACAGCAGGTTGTCGTCCCGCTGCACGATCCAGCCCGGATGCGCCCGGCCGGTCTCGCACAGGATCGTCCCCTCCCGCACGCGCTCCGGCTCATACCAGAGCAGGAAGTCCGCGCCGCGCGCGCGCATGGCGGCAGACAGCGGCGAAAGCCCCTGCGGGAAACGGGCGGGATCCGGCGTCCAGTTGCCCACGCCGTCATACCAGCCCTCGGTATAGGTGTACCATCCGGCGTCCATCCAGAAATAATCGATGTCCGCCATCACGTCGTCTGGAATGGCGTTGACCTCGGCGATCAGCGCGTCGCAGGTCTTGGTGTTGAATTCGTTGGCGATCACATAGCCCATGGCGGGCGTCTGATTTTGCGGACAGACGCAATCGGTCTCCCAGGCGCGGAAGGCATTGAAGCCCTTGATGGGGTTTTCGTTCTCATAAAAAGTGAGCGTGACCAGGGGCGCGCGCACCTGCTCGCCGGGCAGCAGCGGGGCTTTGAAGGATTCCTGCTTTGCCCGCACCCGCACGCCGGACGCCGTCTGCCGCAGCGCGGCATACCACTGCCCCGTCCAGCCGAGGGAGAGCACCGCCCCGCCCTGCGCGCCGCAAAGATTCCAGTACGGCAGGAAGGATTCGCTGCGCCCGCCGTTGGCGTTGAAGACCATCGGCGTGGGGCAAACCGCGGAGCGCAGCAGCTCGAAATCGTCGGCCGCCGGCGCGGAGCCCTTGCTGAAATACACGTCCGATCGGCCGAGCGGCAGCTCGCAGTCCGCCGCATAGAAGTCGCGGATGACGGGCGAGCGCTTGTCGCCCGTGTTTTTAATATAAACCGTCCATTCGCAGGCGGCGTAAGCCTCGTAGATCGTCGCCTCCACGGTCGCGACAAGTCCGCTTTTCAGATGGCGCAGCGCGATCTGCGTCGTTTTGCCGCCCGGGCGCACCGCGCCGGCGGCGCTTTCCGCGCCGACCGTCACCGCCCAGTCCGCCGGGTTTGTTTGCAGGCGGCGCCCGCCCACGGTCAGGTCGTAGGCAAAGTCCCCCTGCGCCGTGGCGACGTGCGCGTCATACCAGGCGCGGCAGGCTTCCCGCTCCGCGTCGGTCACGGCCAGCGCCTGCGCGGGCAGCGGCGAGAAGGCGACGTCCGTCGACGCCGTGAGCCCGATCGCCGCGCGATCGATCTGAATTTTCATAGATGAATTCATAACAAAAACAGTAGAAATCAAAAGCAGCAGCGCCTGCAGCAGGCAGAGCGCCGTTTTCAGGCGGTACATCGAGCCGACCTCCCTCGCTTACGCCGCGACGGCCGTCTGCTCCTTTGCGTGCTGCACGAGCGCGTCGATCAGCTCGCCGAGGAAGCCGAAATTGAACTGCGCGTCCGGGAAGCGTTCGGTGTAGCCGAGCTGCTTTGCGATGAAGCGGCCGACGGCGGTGTTCTTCACATGCTCGCCGTCCTTGACGAGCGCATCCGAGCCGAACAGGCGCAGCGGCACGTCCGCGCGGGTGTGATCGCCGGTGGTATAGGAGAATTCACCGGTCGCTTCGTCGCGCGTGACGCCGCCGGTTTCATGATCCGCGGTCACGATGACGATCGTGTTGCCGTCCCGTTTCGCAAACTCCACGGCGTTCTCGATGGCCTTGTCGAATTCCAGCACCGCGCGCATCATGCCCTCCGCGTCGTTGCTATGGTTATTTTTGTCGATGTGCGCGCCCTCGACCATCAGGAAGAAGCCCGCGTCATTGTCCAGCTGTTCAATCGCGAGCGACGTCAGTTCGCTCAGCGGCGCGTCGCCGTCCGCCCCGTCCGTATAGTAGATTTTTCCGGACAGCGCCGCGAAGGACCGCGTGCCCGCCGGCAGGGTCTGCAGCGTTTCCAGACTGTCCGCAAACTGCCAGCCGGTTTCCGCGCAGCGCTCGGCGGTCACAAGGCCGCTCGCGCCCGCCCAGATCAGATCCAGATCGCCGGCGAGCTGCTGATCGGTGATCTCCTGCTCCTCGCTGCGCCGGAAGGTGTGAACGCTGAAGCCCGCAGGCGTTGCGCCGGTATTCAGATCGGAGGTCACGATGCCTGCGCGCTTGCCGATGGATTTTGCGGCCTCGCTGACATTCAGATAGGTGAAGAAATTCACGCCGCGGCCATAGACCGACGCCGCGCATTCGCCCAGGTTGCTGTTGAACGCGCGCAGACCGCAGGAGAGCGCCGTCGCGCCGGCGGCGGAATCCGTCAGTCCGCTGAGCGAATCCGTTTTGGAATAGCCCTGATACGGCAGCGTATCCACAAACAGCGACACGCCCTTGGCCTGCTTGGTCCACTCGAGCGAATTCTCGCCCATGCCGTCGCCGATGAGCAGGATCACGTTTTTGACATTCTGCGGGATGACGATCGCCTGCACGGCGCTCGCGCAGCCGCACAGCAGCGACAACGCAAGCAAAACGGCGATCAGTCTGCGAACGATTTTCTGATTCATGATTCCAGCCTCTTTTCCCTGCATGGCAGGCAGTTTATCGTCTATTATTTTAAATGATTCCGCGGGATTTGTCAATAATGTTCCCCTATTGCGCATTTGCGGATTTCGTGGTATAATAGCGGCAGAATCCCGGATTATCAACTGGAAGTGCTTATGAAGAATCAACTGCAGAAAAACTCAATCCGCCTGCTTGCCTGCCTGCTGAGCTGCCTGCTCCTCGCGGGGAGCGCGGCCGTCGGCGCCGCCGCCGTTCCATTCAGCAGCGGCCTGCCCGCGCTGCAGAAGCAATGGGCGCGCTCCGAGGGCCCCGAGGGCGAGGGCATCCGGCTGGAATACAGCTATTTTACGCCGGACACGCAGGAGGCCTGTCCGCTGTTCGTGCTGCTCGGCGGCGCGGGCGAGGGCACGCCCTCCGGCCACGAGCTGGACGCCAACGACTTCGCCTACTGGTCCAGCGAGGAATTCCAGGCGCGGGTCTCGGACGCCCCGGGCATGTATATCATGATCCTGAAAGCGCCGGAGCCGGTGTATTTTGACACCTGCCCGCTCACGCCGATGTTCGCGGCGGTGCGGGACTTTGCCCAGACGCACAACGTGGACCGTAAGCGCATCTATGTCGGCGGCTGGTGCATCGGCGCGACCGGCGCCGCCCGGCTCGCGACGAATCACCCGGACTTCTTTGCCGGCCTGATGCTCTTTTCGCCCCGCACGCTCCTCACCGAGCGCGAGGCGCAGACCATCCGCAACATGAAGATCTGGATCTTCGCTTGCAAGGCCGATTCCTATTCGACCTTCTCCGCCTACGCCAAGCCCTCCTGGGAAAACGTGACGGCCGCCGCCGCGGACCGCAGCCTGCTGCGCTACACGACCTGCAGCAGCGCCCCGCGCGCCGCGCTGCTGATCAATCACAAGACCTGGCGGCTTGCCGAGCAGGATTATTCCGCCGGTGTTGCGGGCGATTATACGAATCTTTCGACCGTCGACGGCTTCGGCAGAACGGTCCAGAGTCCGACGGTCATTCAGTTCATGACCGCCTATAAGCCGGGCGAAGCGCCGCCGACCACGGCGCCCGCCGAGGAAACGTCGACAACGACCGAACCGGCGACCACGCAGGCCGAAACAACCGCCGTGACCGCGACGACCGCCGGAACGACCGCCCCTGCAACGACGACGGACGAAACGAAAGCGCACGCGTCCCCCTATGTGCCCTGGGCGCAGGCGGAGGACAGCGGACACCGGCTGCGCAGAAACATGCTGCTCGCCGCCGTGGCGACGCTGGCCGCCACAGGCACGGCCTTCGTGATCCTGAAGATCCTGCGCCGCAAAGACGACCAATCCTGAAAATGCATAATAACAACGCCCTGACCGCTGCAGCCGCACAGTCAGGGCGTTTTGCTGTTCTGTTCAGTTCAGCCGCGCGCGCGGCCGGAGAGATACGCCGCGGCAAGCGCGCAGAAATCGGTCTGGATGATATCGAAGCCCCGCTGCGCAAGCCAGCCCCACCCGTGTTCCGGGGAAAGCAGGAACGCGTTGTCGTCGGAATGCCCGGCGGAGAGCACGGCATCCTTGTCATAGACAATGGCGTTGGCAAAGACGATGCGGCCTTTCCGATGCATGGCGTCGATGTAGGCGCGGGAGGCGACGGGGGCGTCCTCGGTTTCAAAGAGCACCTCCGCGCCGATGCAGCGGATCCCCTTTTCGACCAGGGCGTCCGTGATCTCGTCTTTTTCCCGCACGATCGGCATGAACATCAGATCCGGCGCGTATTGCTGCAGCTGCGCAATGTATTTCTCCTTGATCGCGGCTTTGACGACGACCTGCTTTTCGACGCCGCATTTCCGGATGCAGGCGGTGATGCCGGGAATATCCGTCCAGTATTTGTCGACGTTGATGTAGCATTTCCCACGCAGGAAATCGAGCACCTCCTCGAGCGTGCAGACCCCGTAATCGGTCGGACAGTCGTCCTGATTGACGAAGCGGAGCTTTTGCACCCGGTCGGCACGCATGGCGGAAATCAGCTTTTTCCTGCGCAGATGCACGTGCTCCATGCCGGGATGAAACACGAAAAAGCCGCCGTCGATGCTTTTGGTCACGTCGAGCTCGATCATATCCGCCCCGCTCAGCAGCGCCGCCTTGAACGCGGCCATGGAGTTGCAGGGAATGTTCGCGCCGGAGACGCCGCGGTGCGCGCAGAGCAGCACCCGCTCCCTGGAATTATCAAAAATGGATCTTTCAAAATCAATCATGGAATTCATCCTTTCTGTTCGACGGCAACCGTGAAGCACAGGCGGCCGTCGGGATCCGGCGCGATCCGGTATTCCGCCGCGAGGAAGCCGGGGCTCAGGTTGAAAATGCGCGCCGGCGCGCTTTGCAGCGTGCCTTGCAGCACGCGGACGGTCGCGCTTTCACCGATCAGCGGCAGCACGAAGCACGCGCGGCCGGCAACCGCGGGGCGAACCTGCGCGCGCACGGTGAGGGCTTTCTTCGTGAGCAGATAGTCCAGCGTGCAGGCGCCGTCGGGCAGCTCCTCGCCGCCCCTGCCGCAAAGGGCCGTTTCCACGTGCACGCCCGCGCCGTCCGGCCCCTCCGAACGGGAAAGACGCGCGGCGCTCTGCGTCTGGCTGAACCGCCGTCCGTCGATCTCCGCTTCCAGGCGGGGGCAGACGCAGCGGTGCGTTTCCGGATGCAGGGAAAGCTGCTGATTGTGCGGCTCGCGCAGCGCGTAGTCCACCATGCCGACCGCGAGCAGCGGCCCGGCGTCCGCATGCCAGAGCAGGGAGATGCAGCCGCCGGCGGCATGGGACGCGCCGGCATATCGGAAATCATAGCCGCTCACATCCATGCGCCACGCGCCCGCGGCAAGCCGGAACACGTCCAGCTCGGGGTATTCGGCGCACGCCGCCGGCTGATCCGACGGCAGCGGGACGCGCGGAAAGGAAGGAATGCCGGCGTCCAGCGCGGCGGCAAGCGTCTTCGCGTGGCAGATCGTGTGGTGCGCGCAGAGCGGTTCGCCGGCGCGCGCATAGTCCGGCCCGCCGGCCAGCAGGCCCGCGTGCGTACAGCTGCGCAGCAGCGCAAAATTGCGCCACGCCGCTTCCGCGAACACCGGATCCTCCCGGCCGAGCGCAAACAGCGCCGCCTGACAGCCGTCGGCCGTCCGGCTGCCCCAATAGGTCCATTTGAACGCGCGCGTGCCGACGCTGTTGTCCCACGCGCCGTCGGGGAGCATCCACAAAAGCTGGGCGCGCCAGAGCTCAACGCACCGCGCCTGCGCCTGCGTATCGCCGGTCACCGCCGCATACCGCGTCAGGCAGGGCAGCGTCTCCTCGGCGTTGTAGCCAAGGTCGATCGCAACGCAGCCTTTGGGGGAAACCGCGGTGGTCGGGCTGCCCTCCCCGTAAACCAGGCCGGACTCGATCACATGGCGCAGGCAATGCGCCGCAAGCCGTTTCGCAAGGGCGAGCCAGGCGTCGTTTGACGCGCGCCGCCCGAGCAGCGCCATCGCGCAGGCGTTCGCGGCATAATAATTCAGATACGCGGGCGTTTGCTCCGTCAGATGCGCAGACAGCCAGCCGCCCATCTCGAAAAGGCGGGCTTCCCAGGCGGCTTTCTCCTCCGCCGTGAGCAGGTCGCCGTGCAGATCGAGCGCGTCGCAAAGCGCGATCGCCGCAAAGGCCGTGACGCCCTGCCAGTCCGATTTGAAATCGTTGCGGCTGCCGCCGTCGGCGCTGCGCAGATTCCGCTCCCAGGCAAAAAGCCGCTTCGCCGCGGTCAGATAGTCCTGCCGTCCGGTGCTGCGCGCCATATGCATCAGCGGATAGACCGCCTCAAAGCTGCGCCCGTGGATCATGCCGCAGGCCGGGCAGAGGATGCCGCCGTCCAGCCTAGCGCAGTCCGGCAGATCGACCTGCAGGCGCACCAGCGCGTCGCACCATTGCGTGAGCAGCGCGGAAACCTGCCCGCGCGCCTGATCCGCTTCCATCCGCAGCGCCTCCTTTCGCTTTTTTTCGATTTTTATTATATCACACAAATCATTGCCGCACAAGTTCTTGCAAAATAAAAAAAACACTGGTATAATGATCTTGCAGAACCAAAGAACTGCATCGAAAAGGAGGAATGCGCATGCCTGCCGTCTTGCCCGCTCTGACCACCCATCCCTGCATTCAGAAGCGGCCGGCGCCGATCATCCGGGCGTCCGACCTGCCGTATCCGTGTTCTCTGGTCTTCAACGCCGGCGTGATCAAATACCGCGGCGAGTACGTGATGATCTTCCGCAACGACTACGGCACGACCGAGGAACGCTATGAGAAAGAGAACGTCAAATTCGCCGGCACGAGCATCGGCGTCGCCCGCAGCAAAAACGGCGTGGACGGCTGGGTGTTTGATCCGGCGCCGCTGATCGACAGCGCCGACCCGCGCAAGGATCCCGAGCTCAAGCGCTATTATGATCCGCGCATCACGATGATCGACGGCAAGCTCTATCTCTGCCTTGCGACCGACATCCGCCACGGCCTGTGCGGCACCATTGCGGAGCTCTCCGAGGATCTGCGTTCGTTCCGCGTGCTCAGCGTCAGCGCGCCGGACAACCGGAACATGGTGCTGTTTCCGGAAAAGGTCGGCGGCGAATTCATCCGCCTTGAGCGCCCCATGCCGATCTACAGCCGCCACAACGAGAAATTCGACATCTGGATCTCGCGCTCGCCGGATCTGGTCTACTGGGGCCGCACGCAGCTGCTGCTCGGCACCGAGCGCGTGCCGTGGGTCAACGACAAGATCGGCCCGACGGCCTCGCCGATCAGAACGCCCGCCGGCTGGCTGACGCTGTTTCACGCCGTCGACCGGGACGACGCGCGCGGCAAAAACGGCTGGGAGCCGACCTGGAAAAAGCGCTACACGACCGGCCTGATGCTGCTGGACCTGCAGGATCCGTCGAAGGTGCTCGCCGTTTATGACCGGCCGCTCATGGCGCCCGATCTGCCGTTTGAAACCGACGAGGGCTTCCGGCAGAACGTGCTCTTCCCCTGCGGCATGATCCTCGAGCCGTCGGGCGAGGTGAAAATCTATTACGGCGCGTCGGACACCTGCGTCTGCCTTGCCACGGCGCAGTTGGACGACCTGCTGAAACTGGTGACCGACCAATCATAATAAAAAAGGAGTGTTTGACCATGTTGTTCGGAGACGGTTCCGCCGCCGCGAAAGCCGCGGCAGAGGCTGCGAAAGCAGCCGTCAGAAGCACAGCCAACTTCAACTGGACGTTCATTGCGCTGCTCGCGCTCGTGATCGTCGGCATCTGGATCCCGCAGTGGAAGAAGAAAAACTACAACGGAATGGCGGCGGCGCTCGCCCTTTACGGCGTGCACTGGATCTATGAGATCGCAAACGCCGTGATCTGCCATTTCACCGGCTATGCCCTGTGGCATGTCTCGCCCGAAAGCACGAGCTTCATCCTGCTCGTCGGCGTTTCCTGGGAGCTGTCGCTGATGTTCTCGGTCGCGGGCTTCATGAGCGTGGGGCTGCTGCCGGAGGACAAGGACAAAAAGATCCTGGGCGTCAACAACCGCATCCTCTTCGCGATCGGCAACGCGCTGTTCTTCTCGGTCTTTGAGATTTTCCTGGCCTCCACGCCCGCCTTTATCTGGGTCTACAAATGGTGGGGCGCGCTGCCCGTATTCATCACGACCTATATCCCCTTCTTCCTTGCGGCGAACCTGATCTACGACAAGCCGCGCAAGACGCAGAAGAAATTCCTGATCGGTCTGTGGGGCACGGTCGCCGTGCTGCTCGCGGTCCTGATCCCCCTCGGCATCATCTGAGAATCCCCCGAAAGACAGAACAGCACCCGGATCCAAGCGGTCCGGGTGCCTTGCTTTTCTGCCTATTATTTCTTGTTTCCGCTGTCGGGGAACAGCCCCTGCCGCAGCATCTCCGGCGTCAGGCTCCCCTTGAAGAACCGAACGATATCCGGCAGCCTGCGCAGCGCCGGCAGATCCCAGTCCGCGCGCTGCCGCATCGGAATGCCGCCGGCGGCGAGCTGCGGGCGCAGCGCCTCCACGGCTTCCAGAAACGCCGGATAGCTCCGGGTCGGGAAACCGCTCCAGCCGCGCTCGGCCACGGCGAGCAGGCGCGGAAACAGCTTCTCGCACAGATCGTCAAAGCTGCGCACATACTCCGTCCACAGGCAGCCCTCGACGCCGAACACGGCGTGTGCCTGCCCGCACTTTTTGAACGGGTCAAAGGAGAAGCTCTTCTTCAGCGGCGTCATGCCGTAGGGATAATCACAGTAATAATGATAAAAATCGGATTCGATCACCCGGCCGCCCGCTTTGGCAAAGGCGCGGGTCAGCGGCTTGCGCTCCATCCAGCGCTGCACGATCACATCCTGCGCGCCGAGCTGATCGCCCTTGAGGCTTTCGTTCCAGGTGATCGCCGTTTTGCCCTTCTTTTTCAGATATGCGGCAATTTCCCTGATGAAATCGCCCTGCAGCGCGTCGAAGGACGGCAGTCCGCGCTTTTCCATGCGCGCGCGGCAGCGTTCGCAGCCCATCCATGCCGTGCGCGGCGTTTCATCGCCGCCGATGTGGATATAACGCCCGGGGAACAGGTCGCAGACCTCGTCGAGCACGTCGCGCGCAAACCGCACGGCCTCCGGATTGCCGACGCAGAGCACATGGGGAAAGATGCCCGCCGTCATCTCGACCGCCACGGGCTCGCCGGTGCAGCCGAGCGCCGGATCGGCGGCCAGCGCCGCAGTGAAATGGCCGGGCATATCGATCTCCGGCACGACCTCGACGTGGCGCGCCGCGCAGTAATCGACGATTTCCCGCACCTGCGCCTGCGTAAAGAAGCCGCTGTGCGGTTTCCCTTCCGTGACGCTGCCGAAGCGGGAATCCGGGCGCGTGGCGCCGACCTCGGTGAGCAAGGGATAGCGTCGAATTTCAATGCGCCAGCCCTGATCGTCGGTCAGGTGCCAGTGCAGGACGTTCAATTTGCACTTTGCGGCCGCGTCGATCAGCGTTTTCATCTCGTCCACACCGTAAAAATGGCGGCAGCAGTCGATCAGAAAGCTGCGGTACGGCAGCGCAGGCGCGTCCCTGATCACCAGATTCCCGCACTCGCCGCCGCAGGTGGCAATCATCTGCGCGAGCGTCTGCCGGGCATAGAATTCACCGGCATCGTCGCCCGCCGTGATCAGCACGCGGTTGTTCTCGAGCGCGAGCTCATAGCCCTCCGGCGGCAGGCTGTCGCTTTGCCGGACGGTCACGGGCGTCGCCGCGCTGAGCATGGACGCGCCGTTCACCGCGCGAATCTCCCGCGGCGCGGGCAGCAATTGCAGTTTCATTTCTTCCCCTCCCTCTGCTCACCAGCGGTTGTCCGACAGCTCGCAGAACGCATCCATATTGCGGATTTCCAGCACGGTGCCGTCGTCGAGCGTGACCGTGCCGTTCCACTTGCCGAAGACCTGATGGCAGATGTTGCCCACCAGGCCGAGCACGCGCGTGGAGGTGAAATTATCGAAATACGGCGTCATCGTCATCTCGAAGCGGCCGTCGTCGGAGGTGAAGGTCCAGGGCGCGAGCCAGTCCTCGTCGTCCTTCTGCATCGTGATCTCCCCGATCTTATGGGCCTTGCCGTTATAGAACAGCGTGTTTTCGCTCGCGGCGCTCATATCGCCGAAGCCCCAGCCGATCTCGAAGCCGAACAGATCGCCGTTTTCCAGCCGGGTGGTGCCGTTGCCCCAGTACCAGCTTTCGGCATAGGGCCAGACCCCGCGGCCCCAGTCCAGCAGGGCGAAGGTATCCGCCGGGTCGAAGGTCACGGTCAGATCGCCGACCGTCACCGTGCCGCTCACGGGCATGGAATTGATCTTCTGATTCAGGTAGAAGCAGCCTTCGTGCTCCGGGAAGGGCACGGCCATGACCAGGGATTCGAGCCCGTCCATCATCGCAAGCGAAAGGTCGGCCTTGAAATTCTCGCCGCCGTTTCTGGCGCTGAAGTCGATCTTCGTTTCGCCCGCGTGCACGTCGATATCCAGATGGAAAAACGGGCGGTGGCGCGAGAGCGTGTGCGGCGTCATGGCGTCGGATTCCATATGGAAGCTGCCGAAGGTCAGCAGCGAGAGGCTCATCGCTTCATAGCGCTCGCCGGTTTTGAGATTCACGAGCGTAAAAACGCCCGCGCCGCCCAGGGAAATATCGGAGATCGTGACCTGCAGCATCCAGTGGCGGTTGCTGATCTGATAGAAATCCCACTCCTTGATCCGGGTCGGCCGCGCCTTGATCGCGCTGCGGTCGTAGTCATACAGATTCGTCACGCAGTAGCCCGGCTCCGTGAGCTGCCCGCGTTCGTCGAGCAGGGGCGTGCGCTGCGTGATCTGATGCTGCTCGCCCGCAAAGGCCTGCGCCGCCGCGCCGAAGAGCAGCGCGAGCGCAAGCAGGAACGCGGTCACGCGAAGGATGCGATGGTGTTTCATGGTTTCCCTCTCCTCTTTTTCAAAAAGCTCCCGTCAACGGATCAACGGGAGCTTGCGTCTGTCAGTGCTTCGGGATCAGGACGTCCTTGCCGCCCATATAGGGACGCAGGACCTCCGGGATCGTCACGCTGCCGTCCGCCTGCAGATGATTCTCCAGGAACGCGATGAGCATGCGCGGCGGGGCGACGACCGTATTGTTGAGCGTGTGCGCGAAATACTTGCCGTTCTGCCCGTTGACGCGGATCTTCAGGCGGCGGGCCTGCGCGTCGCCGAGGTTGGAGCAGGAGCCGACCTCGAAATACTTCTGCTGCCGGGGCGACCACGCCTCGACGTCGATGGATTTGACCTTGAGATCGGCCAGATCGCCGGAGCAGCACTCAAGCGTGCGCACGGGGATCTCCATCGAGCGGAAGAGGTCGACGGTGTTCTGCCAGAGTTTATCAAACCAGACCGGGCTGTCCTCCGGCTTGCACACGACGATCATTTCCTGCTTTTCAAACTGATGGATGCGGTAGACGCCGCGCTCCTCGATGCCGTGGGCGCCCTTCTCCTTGCGGAAGCAGGGCGAATAGCTCGTGAGCGTGTGCGGCAGGGTCTCCTCTTCAATGATCTTATCGATGTATTTGCCGATCATCGAATGCTCGCTCGTGCCGATCAGATAAAGATCCTCACCCTC
This sequence comes from Clostridia bacterium, assembly GCA_017550895.1. Taxonomy (GTDB): domain Bacteria; phylum Bacillota; class Clostridia; order Oscillospirales; family Acutalibacteraceae; genus CAG-177. The sequence continues at coordinate 13,562 of JAFZNN010000139.1, read as the reverse complement.
GATTTTATACATCATCGCGTCCATTTCGGCAAAGCTCATCACGCCCGTGACCACGTTGCTGCGGATCATGAACGGCGGCACGCAATAGGTGAAGCCGCGGTCGATCATGAAATCGCGCGCGTAGGCAATCACGGCGGAATGCAGGCGGGCGATATCGCCCATCAGATAATAGAAGCCGTTGCCGGCCACGCTCCGCGCGGCGTCGAGATCGATGCCGTCAAAGCGTTCCATGATCTCCGTGTGATACGGGATCTCAAAATCGGGCGTGCGCGGCTCGCCGTAGCGCTGCACCTCGACGTTTTCGCTGTCGTCCCTGCCGATGGGCACGCTCGGGTCGATGATATTCGGAATGACGAGCATGATCTTGCGGATCTTTTCGGCATAGTCCGTTTCCAGCGTTTCACATTCGGCCAGGCGGGCGGAGAATTCGGTCACCTTCGCCTTTGCGGCCATGGCCTCTTCCTTTTTGCCCTGCGCCATGAGCGCGCCGATCTCCTTGGACACCTTGTTGCGGTTCGCGCGCAGGCTGTCCGCCTCGGTCTTGACCGCGCGGGATTCGGCGTCGAGCGCGATCACCTCGTCCACCAGCGGCAGCTTGGCGTCCTGGAATTTATTTCTGATATTCTGTCTGACCAGCTCCGGATTTTCGCGGAGGAATTTCATATCAAGCATTTGCAGTCATCCTTTCTCTTTCTGTCACAGCGCGGCAACCGCGTCGATCGCGCCCTGCAGCGCCTTGTCGTCGCACAGCTCCACGGCGCCCTGATCCACCAGCGCGGCGTTCTTCGGATCCAGCGGCAGGCGGGCGAGCACCGGGATCTCCAGCGCGGCGGCGATCTCGTCGAGCTTGCTTTCGCCGAAGACGTTGATCTGCTTCCCGCAGTCGGGGCAGACGACGTAGCTCATATTCTCGATCAGGCCGAGCACGGGGATATCCATCAGTTTCGCCATATTGATGGCCTTCTTGACGATCATCGTGACGAGATCCTGCGGCGTGGTGACGATCAGGATGCCGTCCACGGGCAGATTCTGAAACACCGTGAGCGATACGTCGCCGGTGCCGGGCGGCATGTCGACGAACATATACTCCACATCGCCCCAGGCAACGTCCTTCCAGAACTGCTGGATCACGCCGGAAATGACGGGACCGCGCCAGACGACGGGCGCCTCCTCGCTTTCAAGCAGAAGGTTGATGGACATGATTTTCACGCCGGTTTTGGAAACCTCGGGCAGAATGCCGGTTTCATCCGCCTTCGCGTGCGCGTGAATGCCGAAGGATTTCGGCACGGACGGGCCGGTCACGTCGGCGTCGAGCACGGCGCAGGCATGGCCGCGCGCCTGCATGGCGCTCGCGAGCATGGCGGTGACGAGGGATTTCCCCACGCCGCCCTTGCCGCTGACAACGCCGATCACCTTTTTGACGCTGCTGAAGGCGTTGCCGGGAATATGCAGATCCTGCGGCTTCTGGTCGCAGCCGGTCTGGCAGCTTGCGCAGTTGCCGTTGCATGCTTCACTCATAGTGTGATTCTCCAATCATTTCATATTCATAATTGCCTGCACGGCGGCGGAGATCCCCGCGACCGCAGGCAGATGGATCAGATAAATCGGCAGCGCGTGACGGCCGAGAAAGCCGAAAAAGCGCACCCGCTGCGGATAGCTCCACGCCGGGAACCCGCGCTGCAGGCAGATTGCCCCGCAGAACGCGCCGGCGAGAAAGATGAAACTATCCGGCAGCAGCGGAAAATAATCCGCCGAGGCGAACGTGCTGTTGTAAAAACCCAGCGGCACAAGCCAGTTCGTGCGGTAGAGCGCGTCGGGCAGGCGCAGCACCACCAGCTCGCCGTAGCGCAGCACTCCCTCGGGGATGCCGGCAAAGAAGGGATAGAGCACCGCGCAGCCGAGAATGCCCGCGAAGGGCGGTACGCGGTCGAGCGCCGGCTGCAGCAGCGCAAAGAGCAAGATCGCGCAGGCGAGGAAATGCAGAATGCCGAACCAGATCTCGCAATCCGAAAAGCCGAGGGCAGGCAGCAGAAATGCAGTGACAAGCGTCAGCCCGGCGGCAATCGCCGCAAGCCGGAGGCCGCGCTTCAGATTGCTTTTGGACAGGCGGCTCGAAATGCCGGAAATAAAGATGAACGCGCCCGCGAACATCGGCTCGAGCGGGGTGAAGAAATCGAACGCCTGCCGGAAGAAGCGGATGCCCGCGATCTCGCCCAGGAAAAAGAACGCGTGGTAAAACACCATGCAGAACACGGCAAAGCCGCGCACTTCATCCATAAAATGCACCCGGTCCTGCTGCATGGCGGTTCCTCCCTCTTCCCTATTTTTATTATTTTACCATAAGTTATTAAAAATGCAAGCCATTTCTTGACTTTCCCTGCGGATTGTACTAAAATATTTTCATTGCGGCAAGACTAATCGAAACGGAGAAGCATCATGACGGAAAAGCTCAGGGCCGTTCTGTTCCGGATTTTCAAAGAGGATTCGGCGATCGGCCGCCTGATCGACCGCTTCGTGACGCGCGAGATCATCACCTATCTGATCTTCGGCGTGCTGACCACGGCGGTCAATCTGATCACGTTTTATATCACCAAAAAAATCTTCATCGCCATCGGCTGGGAGGGCGTGCTCAATTCCCTGCTGGATTCCGCGGGATTTGAGAAGGCGCTCGCGCTGCTGGGCAAGGGCACGGATTATCTCGACGCGACGGTCATCGCCTGGACGGTCGCGGTGATCTTCGCCTTTGTGACCAACAAGCTGATCGTCTTTGAATCCAAAAGCTGGCAGCCCGCCGTGGCGGGCAGGGAATTCGTCGGCTTCATCGGCGCGCGCCTTTTCTCTCTGCTCGTGGAGCTGCTGTTCATGTTCGTGACCGTCACGGTGCTGGGCATGAACGAATTCCTCGCGAAGGTCATCGTGCAGATCATCGTCGTGATCCTGAACTACGTTTTCAGCAAACTCCTGATCTTCCGCAATAAATAGAATCGAACGCACATCGGCCCCGTGCGGCGTCTAACGCCGCACGGGGCCGGTTTTGCTTGTCATGTTATTCTGTTTCCGCAAGCGCGTCAACGGACGCCGCCGTGCCGGCATAGATGGAGAGCGGCGCGGCATGCACCGCGGCCACCGGCGTGAGCGCCGTGCCGTTTGCGATGTTGTAGGCCTCGAGCTGCATCGCATCCTGCATATAGACCGCATCCACGCGCTCGGCGAGCAGGTCGGCGTTTGCCTGCGCCGGATCGGGGTAAAGCTTGACCTCCAGCTGGATATCCTGCGCGCGCAGCACATCGCCGATCACCTGCAGGATCGCGGCGTGCGGCGTTTCATACGCGGCGACGGTCAGGCGCAGATTCAGCAGATCCGCATAATCCACATCCGGATCCGTGCCGCTGCCCGGGGTCTCCGCAGCCGATTCCATCAGCGTGCCGAAGGTGTATTTGATCTGCTCGGCGACCACATCCGCCTGCGCCGCAGCGGCCAGCGCGCGGCCGACGTCGCGCGCGGCGTCCTCCGCCCGCATCGCGATGACGCAGGGATAAACCTTGTAGCCGGTTTCGGTCTGCAGGACCTGCCGCGGATCGAGCCCGGCGGCATAGGCCGTTTCCGGCCCCATCACCGCGAGCGCCGCCTCCGGCAGCAGCTTGCCAAACTTCTCCGACGGGACCGCCTGCACGGTCACGCCGTAGGGATTGCCGTCGATATCCTCCGTCGTCGCCTGCAGCGCGGCGCCGTCCCGGAGCGTAATGACGCCCGCCTCCTGCAGAAGAAACAGGGCGCGCGCCTGCGAGACCGCCTCCGCGGGGATCAGGATCGTTTTCGTTTCCTGCTTGCCGCAGCCCGGCAGCAACAGCAGCAGGCAGAGCACGGCGATCAACAGAACAGAAATGCCTTTTTTCATTCCGCCGCCTCCTTTGCCTGTTTACTGAATGCGCTGCTCTGCAGGACGAACCGCAGCACATGCGCGGCGTTCTGCTCGAGCTCCCCGCGCGTGATGCCGTCCGGCGTGCCGAGGGTCTGCAGGAGCGTGCCGTCGGGTTTGCGCTTGCCGACGCGACCGCCGCCGGGCATGAGCACATTCACGCCCGCGCGCACACGGTAGGCCTGATCGCGCAGCGCGGGAAACTCCGGCGACGCGGCCGAGCGCATCCACCAGTCGGTCATGATATTGCCCTGATAGCCCCATTCACCGCGCAGGATGCGGGTGCAAAGCTCATAATGATAATGCCCCCAGACGCCGTTGATCAGATTGTAAGAGGTCATCAGATTCTGCGGGGCGGCTGTTTTGACGCAGATCTCAAAGCCCTTGAGATACAGCTCCCGCAGGGCGCGTTCACTCACGCGGGAATCATTGTGCGTGCGGTTGACCTCTTGATTGTTGCAGGCAAAATGCTTCACGCAGGCGGACACGCCCGCGCGCTGCAGGCCGCGCACCACGCCGGCCGCCATGCAGCCGGTGAGCAGCGGATCCTCGGAGAAATATTCAAAATTCCGCCCGCAGAGCGGATTGCGGTGCAGATTCATGCCGGGCGCGAGCAGCACATCCGAGCCGCGCGCAAGCATCTCCCGGCCGACCTCGGCATACAGCGCCTGCGCAAGCGCCGGATCCCAGGTGCAGGCCAGCCCCGTGCCGATGGGCAGGAGCGAGGAGGACGCGCGCAGACGGATGCCGGAGGGCCCGTCGGTGGTGATGACCGGCGGGATCCCGCGGCGGCGCAGAGAGTCCAGCACGCCGCCGAACGCGCCGGCGTTGCCGGTCGGCCCGAGCGGACTGTTCATGATATAATCGCCCCGGCTGATCGCCTCCAGCTCGTCGTCCGTCAGCTCGGCCGCCAGCTGCTCGACGGTCAGCAGGCCGTTTTTCACATCCTTGAGCGTGTGATCGCTGCCGACGGCGGGCGTTGCCGCGGGCAACTGCGCGCGGATGATCGCGCGCAGATCATACTGCGCGAGCGGCACGGGCACGAATTGCTTGCTGCCGTCCGCCCCGCGCTTGAGCCGCAGGAACGGGACCGTCGGCGCGGCGGTCTGCTGCAGGCGCGTTATGACGCGCTCCTCCGGCAGGTCGAATCCGCCGCAGCACACGGCAGAGCGCACGTCCGTGCCGACGTAGAAATCGTAGTGCCCGGCTTCCAGCAGCCAGGAAAACGTCGTTTCGTCATCATAGGAGGCCAGATCCGCCAGCGGCACGGAGAAGGTCAGCTCCTCGGCCTCGCCCGGGAAAAGCAGCCGCGTCTTTCGGAAGGCGCAGAGCGCGCGGGCGGGCTTCCCCAGCCGGCCGTTCGGCGCGCTGAAATAGACCTGCGCCACCTCCTTGCCCGGCGTTTTGCCCGTATTCTCCACGCGCACGGAAAGCGCCGCCGTGTCATTCACAACCAGGCAGGCCTGCGCGCGCACGTCAAAGGTCGTGTAGCTCAGACCGAAGCCGAAGGGATAGAGCACCCGCTCCGGCGCGAAGGTTTCAAAGCCGCGATAACCGACATAGATATCCTCGGCATAGACGTTGCATTGTTTGCCGCCGAAATTCCGGCTGCTCAGCCAGTCCGCATAGCTGCGCCCGATCGTATCGGTCAGCTTGCCGCAGGGGGAAACGGCGCCGGTGAGCACGTCGCAGATCGCGTTGCCGCTCTCCATGCCGCACTGCCAGACATAAAGGATCGCCGTGATCTTGTCGCCGTAGGATGCGAGCTGCGCCATATCCATGATGCTGCCGCAATCCAGCAGCACGGCCACGCGGTCGAATTCCGCCGTCACGGCGTCAAGCATCCGCGTTTCGGCGTCGGTGAGGTAATAGCTGCCCTTCGTCAGCTTGTTCTCACGGTCCTCCCCCGCCGCCCGGCCGATGAAAACCAGCGCCGTGTCGGACACGTCGGCGGCCGCCTGCGCCTGCGCGCGGGAAAGCGGCATCTCCTCATAGCACATCGGCCAGTGGCCCCAGTAGCCGTCGTCGACCGGGTGCTTTTCGCACCAGGTTTCATAGACCGCCGCGAGCGATTCATTGAGCGTAATGCCCGGGCAGGCGCGCATCGCGGCCAGCGGCGAGACCTTGTAAGGCGCGTTCACGTCGCCGCCGGAGCCGTAGCCGACATAGAAATAATCCCGCTGCACGCGGCCGAACACCGAGACCCGGCGGTCGGGCGTAAGGGGCAGGGTATCCTTTTCGTTTTTCAGCAAAACGACGCCCTCCGCACCGGCCGTGCGGCAGAGCGCTTTCATGGATTCGCTCGGGTCAAAGGTCGCGCCTTCGCCCTTGGCGGACACCTGCGAGACGGAATTCGTGACCGCGTTGACGACCTTGCCGATCATTTTATTCGCCGCTTTTTTGAAAGGATTCATAAAACCACCATCCGTAACAGAGACCGACGCCATTCGTGAAAGAAATCAGCTTCGTCTGTCACGAACGGCGTTCGGTTGCATGCTTTGTTGCTTTTTTATGATTTTGACTCGATGGAAATCAGCAGATCGCCGAGGTTGTTATAGAAGGAATGCGTCTTGACCTTGTCGGAGAACAGGCCGATCGGCGTGCCGTGGTCGCCGGGATAGATCGGCATCACATTCCACTTGCCCTGCTCGATCGCCGCCGGATCGTAGTCCTTGAACGGCTCGTCGAACGGATGCAGCGCGGAAACCACGTTGACCAGTCCGTCGTTCGGCAGCCAGGTGTCGTCAATATACATGCCGGAGGGCTTGTCATAATAATCGCCCAGATCGATCATCCAGCGGGAAAACACGGAAAGCAGCGCGAAATCCACGGTCGTCGGCGCAAGCTTGCCCTTCTTTTCGCCGGTGCAGTCGTAGGCATAGGAGAAATAATAGACGTGCGGGCTGATCTCGATCATATCGTTGATCCGCTTGCTGCCCGCGATGCTCAGATCGCCGTCCACGCTGTTGGACGTATTGTAAAACCGGCGGATGGCCTGGAGGTATTTCTGCGTGGCGGACTCGCCGGGCGTGGCGGACAGGCCGAAGGATTCCAGATGGAAATCCACCAGCTTGCCGTTGAGCACGGAACGCCCGAAGGAGGCGGCCCAGGTGCTCACGAAGCCCTTCGCCGGGTGCAGCAGCCCCTTCTTTTCGACCGCGTTATACATCGTGGAGCCGTTGAGCGGCGTGCAGATCGCGGTGCAGGAGGCGATCATATCCTCGTGGCCGCCTTCAAACAGCGGCGAGTAATCCGCGCTGAATTCGCGCTCCTCCTTGCTGCCGTAGGTCAGCAGATAGGTCAGCATGCGCGCGGCCTGGCCGCCGAAGCTGTGGCCGATGATGTGGATCTTCTTCACCCCGTCGGGCTTGCTCCAGCCGTCAAAGAGCGGCTTCGCGTAATAGCGGCCGTAGCGGTTGCAGCCGAACACGGCGCTGTGATAGGCGCCGTAATCCACCTGCGTCCCCGTCAGCTGCGCATAGAGCTCGCAGGCCTGATCCCAGGCGCTCGAAAGCGGGCCGACCGACGCGGCGTAGCAGTCATAATCCTCATCCGTCAGGTATTCGACCAGATTGCCCGTGGAGGCGCCCCAATACGGGATCAGATTGTCGATGCCTTCGTTGGCGCCCCAGCCGAACATGCCGTGCACGAACACGAACGGATATTTATTTTTTGCATTTTCCTGAATCAGTGCCATGGTTCCAACCTCATTTCAAGAAAACAGAATTTAAAGTGTAAATTGATGGCGCTCCGCGGTGATCACGCCGTCCTCCACGCGCAGCTTGCAGATGCGCGCGTTGCGGCGGTCGCCGGGGAAGCCGTCCGCCTCCACGTTGCGGGCGTGATAGATCGCGTACCACTGCCCGTCCTCTTTGATCATGGAGTGGTGGCCCGTGCCCTCCTCCCAGGCGTTGCTGCGCAGCACCGGCGCGTAGGTGTGGGGGTCGGGGTATTTCTCAAAGCGGACCTTCGTCAGATCCGTTTCGTCCGTTTTCGCGCGGGCGTAGCCGACGAAATAGTGTTCGTTCTCGTAGCAGGAGCCGCTGTACATCAGATACTGCCAGTCGCCCTCGCGGAAATAGAACGCGCCCTCGACGGTGTGCCAGTGCTGCCCCTGTTTATAGCGGTCGCGCCGATAGATTTCCTCATCGAGCGACGGCAGGATCTTCGGCACGGGATGCCCGGCCGCCGTGCGCGGGTCCAGCAGACGGTCCACGCAGACGTAGGTGCCCACGCGCTCGCCCTCAAACGTGTTGGTCGAATAAAAGAGAAACAGCCCGCTTTCATTTTTGATCACATGGGAATCGATGGAGAAGGGATGCAGCAGCTGCGTCGGCTTCTCAAACGGCCCGAGCGGCGAGCGGCTCTCGGCCACGTGCATCGTCTGGCGGTGGCCGCCCTGATCCGGCGTATCGCCGTAAAACTCAAAGGAGCAGTAGAGATAAAAGACGCCGTCGAGCTCGATCACGCTCGGCGCCCAGAAATCATGCATGCCCGGCACGGTGAACACCCGCCCGGCGAACTGCCAGCCGTCAAGCAGGGCGTCGGAGGCATACGCATACACGCCGTCCTCCCCGGTGGTATAGATATAATAGCGGCCGCCCGTTTTCAGAATAAACGGATCCGCCTGACCGATATAGCCTTCTTTTTTGGTTTCCAGCAGCTGCATAGGCACGATCCCTTGACAATGAATGCATATTGATAGATAAATTATAGCATACTTTCCGGAGAGAATCAACAAAAAAGTGCAGTTTTTTCCGCTGCGCGAGATCGCCGATGCCAGAGGACGGAAAAGAAAAAGAGTTGCCGAAAGCAACTCTTGATCGCGTTATTCTTCTTCCATGCAGCGGAAGGTGTAGAAGGTATCCTCCTGCGAGAACTCGCGGAACACCTCGAGCATGACCTCGCCGTAGGAGCCCAGCTGCGCGCACAGCGCTTCGGGGTGCAGCAGCAGGATCTCCCAGCCGCCGCAGAACTCGCTCAGGCAATCCGCCAGCGCATCCAGATTGCCGCCGTAATACGGCGGGAAATCCAGCAGCTCCGCAAGATAGCGGTGCGCGGTTTCGCGGTCCGTCATGCGCGCGCCGTTGAGAATCACCGTTTTCATGCTCCGCTCCCTCCGTCAATACAGCTGCGTAAAGGTTTCGTAATGGTCGTCTGTGTAAAACACCAGGCCGTCCGAGGAATAGACGATCCGTTTTGCGCCGCGCGAGGAGGCGCCGCGCGTGTCGATATCGCATTCATAGTATTTTCGCTGGCGGGCCTTGGGCAGCTTGCCCTCCAGATTGCTGAATTTGTCGCCTCCGATGCTGCAGCCCGGCGCGTAGGGCTCCAGCGAGCCGCCCGGCCAGCCCTTGGCCTGCGCGGCGCTCTTGGTGATGAAATTCGACGGCAGATGCCCGTAGAGGTGCAGATAAAGCGCGACGTCGTCTTTGCTTGTGTATTCCCCGTCCTCCTCCGGCTGCGCCGCGCCGTTCTCCCGCGTGGACGCGGTCGCGTCCGTTTGCCCGGTGTCCGTCTGCGTCTGCGTCTGTGTGACGGTGGGGTCGGTGCTGGTGATCAGGGAAAGCTTTTCCTCAATGGCGTCGATATAGGAAGTCGTCTGCGTGTTGGTCTCATCGTGCGAGACGCTGCCGTAAACCGCAAAGGCAATGGCAAGCACGAGCGCGCCGATCAGGATCAGCAGACTTTTGCGATTGTGTTTTTTCATCCCGGCACTCCTCAGTTCCAAGGTCGGTCATATATCTGAAAAAAGAGAATCCCATACAATAGAAGAATTATAGCACAGTAGGCGCAAAAAATCAATCCCAAATTTCTCCGCCTGCTTTTGCCGGATTCCGCGAAAAAACCCGCGTTTGTTCATACGTATTTCATAATCCGCTGATAAAATAAAGGGTAACGATGCAACACGGGGGGATGACCATGAAAAAGCTTTGCAAGCGTCTGCTTTGCGTCCTGCTCGCCGTCCTGCTCTTCGGCGTGACGGCAGGCGCCGCCACGGACGACGATCCGCTCACCGGCCGCCTTGCGCGCAGCCGTCAGAGCGGCGCCATCCGCGCCAACGCGGAATACGAGCATGACGAACGCTTCCAGACCGGCTACGACATTGAAACGATGATCGACGTTTCCTATCACAACGGCACCGTGGACTGGGCGGCCGTCGCGGCGGACGGCGTGAAATATGCCATGATCCGCATCGGCTACCGCGGCTACGGCGAAAGCGGCTTGCTCCGGGAGGATACGGAGTTTGTGACCAACATCCGCGGCGCGCAGGCGGCCGGCATCAAGGTCGGCGTTTATTTCTACACACAGGCGACCAACAACGCCGAGGCTGCCGAAGAGGCGGATCTCGTGCTCGAAAAGCTCAGCGGCTACGATCTGCAGCTGCCGGTCGCTTACGACTGCGAATTCGCGGAATCCGGCGGGCACTACACCGGCCGCTTCTACAACGCCAATCTGAGCAAAAACGAGATTGCGGATCTCTGCCTCTCCTTCTGCGACCGGATCGCCGCGGGCGGCTATGACGCGATGATCTACGCCAATCCGTTCATGTTCAACAACCACATCAACGTCGCGCGCCTGGGCGGGCGCTATCCGGTCTGGCTGGCCGCCTACCGCACCGCCGCGAATTATGACGGCGATTACATCATGTGGCAGTACACCTCCACCGGATCCGTCAACGGCGTGCGCGGCAACGTGGACAAGAGCTTCTATTATATCAAGCAGGGCGTGCCGGCGGAGCCGGTCTATCTGCAGCTGACGACCGACAGGCTGACCCTGACCGTCGGCGAGACCGGGCATCTCACGGCGCACGGCGATGTGAGCGCGCTCGGCGGCACGGACGGCGGCGTCGCCTATGTTTCCTCCGCGCCGGAGGTCCTTTCCGTGACGGATGCGGGCGTGCTGACCGCGCTCGCGGAAGGCAGCGCGACCGTGACGGCCACGCGCACCGTGACCATTCCCGCGGCAGCGCCGGACGCAGCGCCGGAGGTGAAGACCTTCACGGACAGCGTCACGATCACCGTGGTCCCCGTGCCGCCGGAGCCGACAGAGCCGGAGGATCCGACGGAGCCGGAGGAGAAAGGCGAAGGCATCCTCGAGATGATGGTGCAGCTGTTCATCGCGTTCGTGCAGATGATCGTCGCCTTTGTCCGCTCTCTCACGGGCGGAAACGCGCAAGCATAACACAAATACAGACAGAAATCGGGCAGCCGTCCAGCGGCTGCCCGACTTTTTTATTATCTGTTTACTGTTCGGACTCGTATTCGCCCTTGCCTGTGATCTTGCGCTTGATGATCTTGCCCATGCGTTTCAGGGCGTAGGGGCCGACGAGCTTCATCATTTCCTCCGCCGTATGCATGTCGCTGCAGGCCGGCAGATCGCGGGAGAGATGAATCGCGTCGAATTCGCAGCGCGTGGTGCACAGGCCGCAGCCGATACACTTGTTGAAATCCACGGTGGTCGCGCCGCACTTCAGGCAGCGGCCGGCTTCGGCCTTCACCTGCGCCTCTGTCAGCGGCAGACGCAGATCGCCGAAGGTCGCGCGCGGATCGCCGGGCCTGAGCCCGGGCGCCTGGCGGGGCGCGTTGTCATAGGATTCGATGAGAATATCGTCTTTATCCAGCTCAATAAATTCACGGCGGTCGCGGCCGATGGTCAGCGACTGGCCGGGATGCACGAAGCGGTTGAGCGAAACCATGCCCTCGCGGCCGTCCGCAATCGCGTCGATGGCAAAGCGCGCGCCGCGGAAGATGTCGCCGCCCACGAAGATATCCGGCTCGGCCGTCTGCATCGTGACGGGATCCGCCTGCGCCGTGCCGTTCGGGCGCAGCTGCACCTTGCTGCCCTTGAGCAGGTCGCCCCATTCCGCGCTCTGGCCGATGGCCATCAGCACGTTCTCACAGGGCACGGTGATCGTATCGTTTTCATCATACTGCGGGGCGAAGCGGTGATCGTCGTCAAACACGCGGGTGCATTTTTTGAACACCACGCCGGTGACCTTGCCGTCGCTGACGAGCACCTCTTTCGGGCCCCAGCCGTTTTTGATCTCGATCTTTTCCTCGAGGATCTCGGCAATCTCATCCTTCGCCGCGGGCATTTCCTCCCGCTGCTCCAGGCAGAGCATCGTCACCTTGCCGTCGGTGCAGCGCAGCGCGGTGCGCGCCACGTCGGCCGCGACATTGCCGCCGCCGATGACGACCACGTCGCCCGTGAGCGACGTCTTGCCGCCGAGATTCACATCCTTCAGGAAGGCGACGCCCGATTGCACGCCCGCGGCGTCCTCGCCGGGCACGCCGGCCATGCGGCCGCCCTGCAGACCGATGGCGATAAAGAAGCCTTTGTAGCCCTCGGCACGCAGCTGATCGAGCGTGACGTCCCTGCCGACCTCCACGCCGCAGCGAATCTGAGCGCCCATGGCCTCGATGATCGCGATTTCCTTCTCAAGCACGGATTTCTCCAGCCGGAAATTCGGAATGCCGTTCATCAGCATGCCGCCGGGGCGCTGCTCCTTTTCAAACACGGTCACGGGATAGCCCTCGGCGCGCAGATACCACGCGGCGGTCAGACCCGCCGGACCGGCGCCGATCACAGCGATTTTGTAATCGCTCCACTGATCGCCCTCGCCGTTTTCACTGCGCACGGTATACTCTGACGGATGCGCGAGCTCCCACTGCGCGAGGAACTTTTTGATCTCGTCGATTGCCACGGGCTTGTCGATCTTCCCGCGGGTGCAGGCGTCCTCGCAGCGGCGGTTGCAGACCGCGCCGCAGACGGCCGGGAAGGGATTATCCTGCCGGATCAGGCGCACGGCGTCTTCATAGCGCCCCTCCCCCGCCATTTTGACGTAGCCCTGCACGGCGATATGCGCCGGGCAGGCGGTCTTGCAGGGAGAGGTGCCGCTTTCATAACAATTGATCTTATTGCTGTCGCGGTAATCGGGATCCCAGCGATCCTCGCCCCAGACGTGATCGTCCGGCAGATCGTGCACGGGATATTTCACCTTGGAGCCGTCCGCGCGGCAGAGCTTCTGGCCGAGCTTGGCCGCGCCCGCCGGGCAGACCTCCACGCATTTGCCGCAGGCCACGCATTTTTCGGTATCCACATGCGCGCGGTAGGCGGAGCGGGACATATTCGGCGTGTTGAACAGCTGGCTCGTGCGCAGGCCGTAGCAGCTGCCGGCCGAGCAGTTGCAGATGCCGACGATGCGGTTCGGGCCGTCCAGATTCGTGATCTGATGCACATAGCCCTTGCGCTCGGCGCGCGCGATGATTTCCAGCGCCTCCTCGCGGGTGATGTATTCGGCATCCTTGCCGCTCTCGACCAGGAATTCAGCGATATCGCCCACGCCGATGCACATTTTGCCCTCGATGTCGCCCACGCCCTCGCCGCGCACGCGCTGCGCCTTGCGGCATGCGCAGACCATGGAGCAGAACTTGTCGTATTTCTGCAGCCAGTGCGAAAGATGCTCGACGGAAACGCTCTGCGTGCCTGTGTCGATCGCCTTTTCGACCGGAATGACGTGCATGCCGATGCCCGCGCCGCCCGGCGGAACGAGCTTCGCCGCAAATTCGAGCGGCTCCTGCGGCGCAAGATTGAACATCGTTGCGACCTCGGGATGCTCGTCGGGCAGCGTCTTGTGCTC
>JAFZNN010000138.1 GCA_017550895.1 Clostridia bacterium | reverse complement strand
GGGCACGGCGGAATAGACGTAGCCGTGCTCGATCAGCGGGCGCAGATAGCGGAAGAAGAAGGTCAGCAGCAGCGTGCGGATATGCGCGCCGTCCACGTCGGCATCGGCCATGATGATGATCTTGTGGTAGCGGAGCTTCTCAATGTTGAATTCATCGCCGATGCCCGCGCCGAAGGCCACGATCAGCGGATAGAGCTTGTCGTTGCCGTAGATTTTGTCTGCCCGCGCCTTTTCGACGTTGAGCATCTTGCCCCACATGGGCAGGATCGCCTGGAAGCGGGAGTCGCGCCCCTGCACGGCGGAGCCGGCAGCGGAGTCGCCCTCCACGATGTAGACCTCGCACAGGCTGGGGTCGCGCTCGTTGCAGTCCTGCAGCTTTTCGGGCATCTGGCCGGATTCCAGGCCGGTCTTGCGCCGGACGGATTCACGCGCCTTGCGCGCCGCTTCCCGCGCGCGGTTGGCGGTCAGCGCCTTTTCCAGGATCGCTTTGCCGGCGGCGGGATGCTCCTCCAGATACTGATCGAGCGCCTCGCTGACCAGCGCGTTGACCAGCGCGCGGATCTCGCTGTTGCCGAGCTTCGCCTTGGTCTGGCCCTCAAACTGCGCGTTGGTCAGCTTGACGGAAATGACGCAGGTGATGCCCTCGCGGCAATCCTCGCCGGAGACCTTGTCCTCCCCCTTGAGGAGGTTCATGCGCTTGCCGTAGCGGTTGAGCGCGTTGGTCAGCGCCCGCTTGAAGCCGTCCTCATGCATGCCGCCCTCCGGCGTATGCACGTTGTTGGCAAAGGAAACGATGATCTCGCTGTAGGTGTCGGTATACTGCAGAGCGACCTCCGCCATCGCGTCGTCCTTTTTGCCGCTCATGTAGATCACGTCTTCATGCACGGGCGTTTTGGAGCGGTTGATGAAGGTGACGAATTCGCGGATGCCGCCTTCATAGCACATGGTGCTCTGCCGCTCGGATTCCGGCTTTTCGGCGGATTCGGGGCGGCTGTCCACGATGGAGATCTTCAGCCCGGCGTTGAGGAAGGCCTCCTCGCGCAGGCGCTTGTGCAGCGTTTCGTAATCATACACCGTGGTGTCGGTGAACATCTCGGGGTCGGGCTTGAAGCGCACGCGCGTGCCGGTGCGGTCGGTGTCGCCCGTGACGGTCATGGGCGAGGTGATGAAGCCGCGCGAGAACGCCATGTGATGGATCTTGCCGTTCTTGTAGACCTCGACCTCCAGCCATTCGGAGAGCGCGTTCACCACAGAGGCGCCCACGCCGTGCAGACCGCCGGAGACCTTGTAGCCGCCGCCGCCGAATTTGCCGCCGGCGTGCAGCACGGTGAAGACGACCTCCAGCGCGCTTTTGCCGGTCTGCTCCTGAATGTCCACGGGGATGCCGCGGCCGTTGTCCGTCACGCAGATGATGTTGCCCGGCTCGATCTCGACCTCGATGTGGGTGCAGTAGCCCGCCAGCGCTTCGTCGATCGAGTTGTCCACGATCTCATACACCAGATGGTGCAGGCCGGAGGCGCTGGTGGAGCCGATATACATGCCCGGACGCTTGCGCACGGCCTCGAGCCCTTCGAGCACCTGGATCTGACTTGCGTCATAATCCTCGGTCACCGCCGTGACCATTTCCTCGCCGTCGAGCATCGTGACCGCGTCGGTCTGCATCGCGTCGTCCGTTGCCGGGAGTTGCTTGTTATCCATAGTCATTTACCCTCTCACATTCCGAGGCTCGAGCCCGGGAAGGATTTCTTTCTTTGTTTTTTCGGCTTGTATTTGGGCGGATTCTCCAGCTTCATTTTCGCGCCGGCGCCGCCCTTGGAATCCAGATAGCGGTTGACGTTGATGACCGGCTTGGTCATATCGTCGCTCATATAATCCACGCAGTTGGCCAGCAGCTGGTCGTCGTTACCAAGCGCGCCGAGGATCGTCACGGCGATCAGGCTCTGCGTTTCGTTTGTGCCGTCCTCATAGATCTCGTTGAGGAGGTTGAAGAGCTGCCGCATTTTGGTGGGATTGTTTTCGCGGATGATGCCGAGCACGACGGCGTTGCCGTGGTTGAGGAAGAAGTCCTCCGGCAGGAACTGGCCGTAGGTCTCGCAGTTGCGCTTGTATTCCTCGCGCAGCTCCTTGTAGATCGAGGTGAAGCGGTTGCCCAGCGTGTTCGGGTCGTAGGAAACGGCGCCGCTCTTGGCCGCCGCCTTGGAAACCGGCTGCGGGAGCTTGGATTTCGCGCTCTTCTGCGCCTTGGGGCCGAAGACCACGAGCACCTCCTCCGAAATCTCGTTGACGTCGGAGCGCAGGGACTTCTCCGTCGCCTCGCCGGGCACAAACAGCTTTTTGAGCACCTCGCTGAAATCGCCCGCGAGGATTTCGCCCTCCTTTTGCGCGCCCATGACCATCAGCCGGTCGTTGGCGAATTCCAGGCGCAGCGCCTTGTTTTCGCCGGTGTAGGCGACGACGTATTTATCGCCCTCCTGCGTGACGGGCGCTTCGCTCCTGTCCGCGCCGGCGGGGAAGACGGGGGTGAAGCCGCAGGTCTTCATGGTCTCGCCCAGACCTCTGTAAAGCTCGTTCAATGCTTCGATGATTTCAGCCATAACGGTACTCCTTGCAACAGCGCTCGCGCGCGTATTATTTATATATTATATATTTAATAAATATATATATCTTATAATAACATACTTTTCGCGATTCTTTGTTCCAAATCAGAAAAATAGCAATCTTTTTTATAAAAAATTTTATACATAGCAGTAGTTAAATTAGATATTATCTGCCGGATGCGGCGCGATCCGACGCAAACGCCGCGGGTTCGACCTGTTCACAAAAATTTTGCAATTATTTTCAAAATTCTGTTCCCATTTGATTTTAAATGTGATATACTAAATCATATTCTGAAGGTCTGCGGCTGCACGGCGGCCGGAGGCAGCGATCAACCGAAAAGGGATGAGCAGGCCATTGAGCAAAAAAACGAACGGCGGTTATGAAGACATTTCCAGTGTCAGCAAGCCGCAGGGATTCAAAAATAAATGGCGCTATTTCTGGTCTTACCGCTTCAAAACCTTCTTTCTGCGCAATCAGAAGCGAAATCTGAAAGTGGTGCTGAGCATAGCGATCTGCCTGGTGCTGGTGGCCTGTGCGGCCGGCGGCGCCTATATTCGCCATATGCTCAGTCTGCTGAACGTCAACGAAGGCCACGGCGGCAATCCGGATATCACCTTTGTGGAGGAAACGGAGGAAAACCTCAGCTTTGCCACCATGTATGACATCGCCAGCGCGGATTCGGTGAAGGATCTGCTCAAGAGCTGGGCGCTCAACGGCGGCGAGAAGATGTACAGCAAGCATGTGATCAACGTGCTGCTCATCGGCGAGGATGAGGAGGAGGGCACGCACCGCTCTGATTCCACTATGCTGGTTTCGGTCAACACCAAGACCAAAAAAATCACCCTCTGCTCCTTCCTGCGCGACGCTTACACCTATATGGATATCAACGGTTCCGAACGCTACGACAAGACGAACCACTCCTATGCCTGGGGCGGCGCGGCCAAGCTGATGGAGGTGCTCTCCGACAACTACAAGATCAAAATCGATCATTATGTGACCATCAATTTCGGCTCCTTCATCAAGGTGATCGACGTGCTCGGCGGCGTGCGTGTGCCGGTGACGCAGGAGGAAGCGGACTTTATGAACCGCACCACGAAGATGAAGGGCTTCGAAAGCGGCGACGATGTGCTGCTCGACGGGCAGCACGCGCTGGTCTATGCCCGCATCCGCAAGCTTGACGGCGAGGAGGAACGCACCCGCCGCCAGCGCGAGGTGATCTCCTCCCTGATCCGCAACGCGAAGGCCTCGTCGCTCAGCGAGCTGAATCAGGCGCTGGAAACCTTCCTGCCCTATGTGACCACGAATTACAAGACCGGCGAGATCCTTTCGCTCGGGACCCAGGCGCTCAGCGACGGCTGGATGAAGTATCAGATCGTCAGCATGGTGGAGCCGGCGGAGGATTACAAGGTCGGCGTGCACGGCTATCAGACCTACACGGGCTATCTGGACGTCTGGATCGTGGACTACATCTCCTGCGCGCGGGAGCTGCAGATGGCGCTGTTTGACAAGACGAATATCGAGATCGATCCGGAGACGCATATTTCCGCCGTGGACCTGGTCGACGGCACCTATCAGCACGGCTCCGGCGACGACGAGGACGAAACCACCCGCAACCGCTACGACTATGACGACGACGATTACTACGCAACCACCCGACGGCGGTATTATTATTACGACGACGAGGACGAAACCACCAGGCGCACGGTCTGGACCTGGCCGGGGCTGAACCGCGATGAAACGGATTCGGACGAGGAAGGGGACGACGAAGAGCGCACCGGCATCTTTGACCGGGTGACGCAGCGCGAGGAGGAGCCGGACAACGAGGAGCCGACGGGCAGCGTCTATGACGACGAAGAAGAAGGAGGATATTGATCCATGAGCTACTTGCCGATGACGGACTATGAAACCGCGAGCGCCGAGGTGCGCGCGGAATATGACGATCAGATCGCAAAGCACGGGCGCATCACCAATATGAAGCGCACCCTGCTGCAGAATGTGCCGGCCTTCAAGGCCTATATGGAGTGGTATACGCTCTATGATCTGCTGCAGCCCAAGCTCGGCGACCGCGCGCTTTCCCTGTTTTCGCTGGCGATCTCCACGGGCAACGACTGCCTGATCTGCTCGACCTTTTTCCGCAAGATCCTGATCGACAACGGCGACGATCCCGACGATCCGCAGCTCTCCGACACCGAGCGCCTGCTCGTGAAATTCGGCGCGGCGATCACGGCCGATCCGCACAACATCCCCAAGCCGATCTATGAAGCGCTCAAGGAGAAGTTCGACGACGAAACGATCGTTCTGCTCATCGCCTTTGCCGGCATCATGTACGCGACGAACCTGTTCAACACCGTCGCCAAGGTGCCGCTGGATGAGATCCTGCTCAACTATCAGAAAAAGAAATAAGAAAGCGAAAAGCAGTCTTTCCGTTGAGGAGAGGCTGCTTTTAATGAATCCCTGCCGAAGGCGGGGGATGCGAAGCGGGAAGCGGTTCCGCGCTCACGCGCCGCCGCATATTCTCGATTTCGCATATTGCAAATCGCCCGGCAGTGTGCTATACTGACCTTGCGATCCGGCTGTGTTTTTGCGCCGGAAACGGCGAAAGCCGGAACCATTCACGGGAGGAATGAACAATGACTGCAATGAAACGCGCGATGGCAATTCTGCTCAGCGCCGTGCTGCTGTTCGCCGCCGCGCTGCCGGCCGGTTCGATCAGCGCGCATGCCGATGCCGAAGATCCCGCAAGCGGCGCCTGCGGAGAAAATCTGGCCTGGCGCTATGACGCCGATACCCGGACCCTGACGATCAGCGGGACCGGCGAGATGGATTCCTATCTGGGCAACCCGCCCTGGAGCGCGTTTGCAAGCACGATGCAGACCGCCGTGATCGAAAGCGGCGTGACGAGCATCGGCAATCGCGCGTTTTACGCCTGCAGCGGGCTGACGGCGATCACGATTGCGGACAGCGTGACCAGCATCGGCAATCATGCCTTCAACGGCTGCACCGGGCTGACGCGCTTCACCGTGCCGGCCGGCGTCACCGTCATCAATTCCGGCACATTCCGCAGCTGCAGCGGACTGACGGAGATCACGATTCCGGACGGCGTGACAAGCCTGGGCAATCAGGCCTTCAACGGCTGCGCCGGGCTGACGGAGATCACGATTCCCGGCAGCGTGACGAGCATCGGCGGCAGCACCTTCTACGGCTGCACCGGGCTGACAAGCGTTGAGATCCCGGCCGGCGTTGCGAGCATCGAAATGGATGCGTTCGGCGGCTGTACCGGGCTGACGAGCCTCACGGTTTCGGCCGAAAACTCCGTTTATCACAGCGACGGCAACTGCATCATCAAAACGGAGAGCAAAGAGCTGATCGCCGGCTGCAAGACCAGCGTGATTCCGGCGGACGGCAGCGTCACAAGCATCTTCATGTACGCCTTCTACGGCTGCGCCGGGCTGACGGAGCTCATCATTCCGGACGGCGTGACGGAGATCGGCTTCTCCGCGTTCTATGACTGCACGGGACTTCAGAAGGTCACAATCGGGCGCGGTCTGACGAATATCAGCGGGGCGGCGTTCCTGAACTGCGCCGCGATGACCAGCATCACGCTGCCGGACAGCGTCGAAACGATCGGCGATAACGCCTTCCTCAACTGCGCGGCGCTCGCGGACGTCTATTATGCCGGCGGCGAAAGCGACAGGCAGGGGATCACGGTCAGGGATTATAACGATTCACTGAACAACGCCACCTGGCATTACAACAGCAACGGCCCGGTCGATCCCGATCATCCGCCGGTTGCGATTCAGGGCTTTGTCGCTTCGAGAGACGTGGATTACAAGGCCAGCGTGACCTTCACCATGGATCTCTCCAACGCCCCGGCGGGCACGACGGCGCGCTGGTTCGTTGACGGCGAGGACGCCG
>JAFZNN010000137.1 GCA_017550895.1 Clostridia bacterium | reverse complement strand
GGATTCACGCCCCGCCGCGCCGCCTCGTCGCCTGCCAGGCCGATCGTGCGCGCCCCGGCCTCGCGGCCCAGGCGAATCTCCACTTTTCCGTCCCCGATCACGGCGAAATCGCCGCCCGATAGCCCCTCGTCCCGCATGAGCCGGGCGATGACCTGCTCCTTCGAGCAGCCGACGCTGCCCGGCGGTGAACCCGCGATGAGATCGAAATATCGCGCCAGGCCCAGCGCGGCGGCCTCGTTCCTGACGTCCGGGTCGTCCGTCCCGCTGGCCACATAGAGCTTCACGCCCTTTTCCTTCAGCGCCTGCAGGAACGTCTCGCCGCCTTCCATGAGGTACATGTCCCGCGATACCTCGCCGGATGTCAGAGCGCGCAGGCGCTCGTTCACCTGCGCCATCAGCCGCCGGTTGTACTCGGCTTTGTACCACCATGGATCGTCGCTCGCGCCGGGATTCCTGCCGTTCCGCTTCACCGCCTCGGCCAGCCACTGCATCTGCAGGATGGTCTGTATGCCGGTGGATTCGTCGATGTAGGCGTCCACCTCTCGTTCGAGCGCCGCGTCCCACGACCCGCCGCCGGAGATCATCTCCAGCATGAGCGGCCGCATGACGCTCTCCCAGCCGAAGCGCAGCGTGGAAAGCGTGCCGTCGAAGTCGAACAGAACCGCGCGCACAGGCCCGGCGGGTGTTTCATGATGCAGTATTTCCATGTTTTTTATTCCTGCTCTGTTGTTTTTTCCAGCCCAATTATATACACTGGCCGGACGAGATGTCAAGCTTCCCCGCCGATCCGGATGACCGCCTCGGCCCGCAGTCCGCCGCCCGTCCACACGAACACGCGCGCGTCGCCTGGCGTCGTGCCCGCGCGCAGGTAGGCGATGGCGCGCCCGTCCAGCGTGTGGCGACGCGCCTCCGCATAGGGCGTGAGGTCGTCTGGCCGGCCGTTTTCGATGCCCAGCAGCGTCAGGTCGCCCACCGGCTGAACGTGGATCTCCCCGTCCGCGGCGAGGCGGCCGTCCGCGTCAATCAGCGCGATCTCCAGCTGGACGACGTCCATGCCATCCGCGCTGACCGCCGCTTTATCCGGCGCGAGCGCGATGGCCGCCGCTTCCCGCGTGGTGAACAGGCTGTCGCTCGCTTCGCCCGCGACGCAGCGCAGCTCTCCCGGTTCGTAGGCCGCTTCCCACGCGGCGCGGCAACCGTCGTTCGGCCCCAGCGCCTTTTTGCCCAGCGAACGGCCGTTCAGGAAAAGTTCGGCCTCCGGCTGGTTCGTATAGCAGGAGACGGTCATCGGCGCGCCCGCCTCGCCCTCCCAGCGGAAGCGCTCGTTCCACACACCCTGTCCTTCGCCGCCGCCCCGGCCCACGGCCAGCCTCGCGAACGGCGCGTCCGTCCACAGCGCCCTGCGCTGGCAAAACAGCGGCTTTTCAAATCCAGCCAGGTTCAGCATGCCCGCCTGGCTGACGCGCACCGGCCAGCCGCGGCACTCGCCGAGAAAGTCGATGCCCGTCCACAGGAACTGCGCCGGGATGTACTCGCTGTCGCGCACGGCGTACCAAGCCTGCGGGTCATGGCTGTTCTCGCTGCCCAGCAGCACGCGGCCCGGATACTTTTTATGGTCTTCGGCGTAGAAGCGCTCGCGGTAGTTATAGCCCGAAATGTCCAGCGCGTCAGCGTAGCCCGTGCGGTTGCTCAGCTCGGGGAAGGAGAGCGCGCTGGTGACCGGGCGGGTGGGATCCAGGCTGTGGGCCAGCCGCGTCAGCTCGAGGGCCATTTTGGCCAGCCGTCCCGCGTCCGGCTTCCGGGCGTCGTAAACCCGCTCGGCGGCGGGCTTTCCGGCGTCGTTGTTGCCCAAAACCTCGTTGAAAAGCGGCGTGACATACGGATCGTTGGGATAGTCGATCTCGTTGCCGATCGACCACATCACGATCGAGGGGTGGTTCCTGTCGCGTTCGATCATGCTGGTCAGGTCGATCCGGTGCCACTGGGGGAAGTCCTCGCCGTAGCCGAAGTGTTTCGGCGGGTACACGTTGTGACCCTGCCACCACTTGTTCTTGACGCCCTCCCATTCGTCGAACGCCTCGTCCATGACGATCAGCCCCAGCTCGTCGCACAGATCCAGAAGATCCGGATCGGGCGGATTGTGGGCCGTGCGCAGCGCGTTGCAGCCGGCTTCCTTCAGCTTGCGCAGGCGGCGGGCCCACACGCACTTCGGCACGGCCGCGCCCAGGCAGCCGGCGTCGTGGTGCACGCACACGCCCTTCAGCTTCATCGGCGTTCCGTTGAGGAAGAAGCCTTTGTCCGCGTCGAAGACGGCCACGCGCAGACCGACGGGCACGGTCTCATCGTCCGAAACCGCGCCGCCCGAGATCACTTCGCCCCTGAGCGCGTACAGATGCGGCGCGTCCGGGCTCCACAGCATGGGTCGCGGAACGGCCAACGAAACCTCGCCAGCGCCCGCTTGCGTCGAAACCGACGCAACTGAACGCCCCT
>JAFZNN010000136.1 GCA_017550895.1 Clostridia bacterium | reverse complement strand
GCATTTGAGGAAGAAAACTACGACGATACGCAGAAGAACTGGCGCGACCTGCGCACGGACGATGCCGCCGCTTTCATGCGCGGGTGGTGCTCCGGCGCGCCGGGGATCGCCATGAGCCGGCGTCGTCTGGCTGAACTGACGGAGAACCCGGCAATCCTTGCCTGCTGCCGGCGCGACCTGGCGCGGGCGGAGGAGTTCCTTGCGAATGCGCCGCTGCCCAGGCGCGATTGCCTTTGCTGCGGCCTGAGCGCCCGGCTGACGGCGCGCGCCCGGCTGGGGCTTCCGGCCGATCCCGCGGCGGCGGGTCTGCGCGAGCGGCTGCTGACGGATCGCCTGGCTCTGCTGCATCCGTTTGAGACAGACGACCGGAATTACGGATTGATGCAGGGCGCGGCCGGCGTGATCTATGCGCTTGCGACGCAGGAGACTGAATTAAGCGGAGGGATGCTGCTGTGAATATGGAAGGTGTCTTTTCCGTCCAACTGGCGGAGCTGATGCCGCTGATCCGGGAGACGCTTGCCGCCGGGCAGACTGCGACCATCCGCATCAAGGGGATCAGCATGGAGCCGTTTCTGATCAACGGCCGGGATGACGTCGAGCTCGCCGCTTTGGGCGATCGCGTCATTCGCGTGGGCGACCTGCTGCTGTTTGAGCGGGAAGATCATTCCTTCGCGCTGCACCGCGTGTGCTGCGTGTATCCGGACGGGCGCTTCGATATCGTCGGCGACAATCAGCAGATCCGTGATCTGGGCATCCCGCGCGACGCGGTGATCGCCTATGTGCCCCGCGTGTGGCGCGACGGCAGGGAGATCGGGTGCGACGCGGGCTTCTGGCGCTCTCTGATGACGTTTTATATGCGGGCGCGTCTGCGGTTTCCGCGCGTTGCGCGCCGCTGCATGCGGCTGATTCAGATGACGGCGCACGTCTACCGCGATCCGGCCGTGATTGTGCGGCATTTAAAGAGAATGGGTGAAAAGCATGAGCAGTAAAAAAGACATTCTGATCCGGGGACTGAAAAACCGGGATGAAAATATGCGGCTGGTGAAGTGGATGCTTCAGGTGGTCTCGCCGTACTATCGCTATATCTTCTTTGTATTCATGATCAGCGTGGTGTCCATGGTCATCTCCTACGCGGGCACGATCATCGGCAAATACGTGGTTGACGATGCGACAAGCGGCGATATCAACTTCCGGAATATGGCGATCATGTGCGCGACGACGCTGGTGTCCATCCTCTTCAGCGTGGGCAGCAGCATCCTCGGCAGCTATATCAGCGAGAAATTCTCCTTCACGATCCGCCAGCAGTTCTATACCGACATTCAGCGCAGCGTGTGGCTGCGCATCTCGAAATTCCACAGCGGCGACCTGGTCACGCGTCTGACGTCGGATATCGCCTCGCTCGCGGAGGGCATGATCACCCTGCTGCCGCGCACGCTCCTGACCTTTGTGCAGCTGCTGATCTCGTTCCTGATCCTGTTTTATTATGACAAATCGATCGCGCTGTTTGCGCTGATCATCGGCCCGATCGGCGCGGTCTGCCTGTTTTTTTTCCGCGAACGCTATAAAAAATATCAGACTGCGCTGCGCGAATGCGAATCGGATTACCGCTCCTTCATGCAGGAGAGCCTTTCCTCCCTGACGGTGATGAAGACCTTCCGGCAGGAGACCGCGAACGAACAGCGCATGGAAGGGCTCAAGCAGCGCCGCCTGGATCTGATCCTGAAAAACACCGCGCTCGGCTCCGCAATGAGCGCCGTGCTGCGCATTGTCTACAGCGCGGGCTATGTGATCACCTTCTGCTGGGGCGCTTACCGGATCTCAACGGGCAGGATCACCTACGGCACGCTGACGATCTTCATCACGCTCGTTTCCCAGGTGCAGGGCTCCGTCAGCGGCCTTGCGGGCATCATCCCGCAGGTGTACAACATGCTGATTTCCTCCAAGCGCATCACGGAGGTCGCGGGGCTCGAGAAGGAAGTCTACACCGGCCGCGAGGATGTGCCGTCGAAGGTCGGCCTGGAGGTGCGGGATGTGACGTTCGCCTATGACCGCGAGCCCGTGCTGCGGGATCTGGATTTCACCGTGGCGCCGGGTGAGAAGATCGGCGTCGTCGGCCCCTCGGGCGCAGGCAAAACCACGCTTGTCCGCATGCTGCTCGCGCTCACGACGCCGCAAAGCGGCGAGATCTGCTATCTTACGGACGGCGTGCCGGAAGCGGCGACGCCGGATGTGCGGCGGTTCATTTCCTATGTGCCGCAGGGCAACACGCTGATGACCGGCACGATCGCGGATAATCTGCGCATCGGCCTGAAGGACGCGACGCGGGAGGATATGCTGCGCGCGCTGACGCTGGCCTCGGCCAGGGACTTTGTGGAAGCGCTGCCGGACGGGCTGGAAACCGTGCTGTCCGAGAAATCCGGCGGCATCTCGGAGGGGCAGGCGCAGCGCATCGCCATTGCGCGCGCGCTGATCGGCGACAAGCCGATCGTGATCCTCGACGAAGCGACCAGCGCCCTGGATGAAGCGACGGAATCGGTCATCCTCAAGAGCATCACGGATGAACTCAAGCAGAAAACCTGCTTTATCATCACGCACCGCCGCTCGATGCTGCAATACTGCGACCGCGTGCTGAGCCTGAATGAACACGGCGAAATGACCATGCGCGCGGCGCCCTGCAAAGAAGAAGCCGAAGCGGAAGAAACCGAAACGGAAGAAGCCGACTGAGAACGCCTTCGCGCCTGCGGGCG
>JAFZNN010000135.1 GCA_017550895.1 Clostridia bacterium | reverse complement strand
AACGGCAGAGTTTCATAATCCAGTATTGGTTTTGCGGGGCATAAATCGCCCATAAATGCGTCAAAGCCGCACTGACATACATCAAGTATGCCATGTGCGGCTTTTCCTTTTTCTGAACAATTTCTGCTCCCGCAAAACTGTCCCATCGAAAAGAGATGCAATTTGCGAGCAATTGCGGATTTCTTCGGCGCAGGGATACTTGACGTATCTCAAGCCGAAAAATCAGCAAGTGCGCGTGAAGGGCGCTCTTTTCGACAACACTGGGTTACGAAACTCTGCCGAAAGCGCACCGCCCGCGGGGCGCCCCGCAGGCGGTGTAAACTGCTCTTTCAGTTTCCGTAGAAAAAGAATGTGCCAGGCAGCGGCCAGCCGCGCGAAAAAGTCCCGGATCGCCGCCGCCACGCGCTGCAGAAACGTCGGTTCCTCCGCGGGCGGCTCCGGATCGGGTGCAGACCCGCCGGGCACAGTCACGCTGCAACGCACGGTCAGCAGGCCCGTCCCGCTCGCCGGGAAGACGGTCAGCGTAAAATCCTCGGGCGGGAGCGGCGCGCCGTTGACGGTCACGGCCACAGGATCGGGCAGAGGCAGATCGGCGGGGAACTGCAGAAAAAGCGTGAGCGCATAGGTTTCGCCCGCGCGGAACCGGCCGATGAACGGCTGCCCGTCGCGTGTGACGGAAAGCGCGCTGCCGTCTGCCTGCGGCGCATAGGAAAAGCCGGCCGGCGGGGTGAAAACGGCGGTGTAATCCGCCGCCGTCAGGCCCTCCAGCTCGTCGCTGACCGTCAGCGCGATCGCCGCGTCTGCCGCGTGCGCCGCCGGCAGGCAGGCCAGCAGCAGGATCAGCGCGACTGCCAGGATCCGTTTCATTCCGCCGTCTCCTCCGGGGCGTCCGCATCCGGCGCGTCCTCAGCCGGGGCGTCTTCTGCCGGCGCGTCCTCGACCGGGATATCCTCTGCGGGCGCTTCCGCCTGCGACGAATTGAAGAATTCGCGCGCCTTGTCAAACGCCGTTTCCTTCCAGGCCTCCATTTTCACGCCGATTTCGGTTTCATTCAGATTCAGCCCCGTGCCGTCCTGCTTCTCGATTTCGATTTCGCAATCCAGACCGAAGGTGATCAGCGCCGTGGTCAGCACCGCGAAGGGCGCGGCGGTCAGGCCGATGACCGCGCCGAGGATGCCGGTATTCAGCGAAAGATTGAGCAGTGTTTCGCCCTTGCGTTTGAGCAGCACGCGCGACGCGCTGCCGTCCTTGACCAGCGTTTTGACCGCATCCACGATCTGCTCCGCCTGCTGTTTGATATAATTTTCGTCCATGATGCAAACCTCCTAAATATTATAAAATGATACCTATTCTATTTGATCCGGGCCGTCGCTCAGCGTCTGAGCCCGTCGATCATTTCAAAAAGCGTGTCGTAGAACCGGTGCGTCGGCTCCGCGGCGGCCTGCAGCCCGATCACCGTGCCGTGGTCGCCGGAGCGCGTCGGGGCAACATACCAGACGCCCGTTTCGAACGCGGAAGCATCCTCCGGCAGATCGGCATGCGGATCGCCGGTCGGATACTGCGCGGAAACCACACTGACCAGGCCGTCGTTTTCCTGCCAGCTTTCGTCGATCACGATGCCGCCCGGCGTCGTGCCGGTGTAGCTGCCCATCGCGAACGCCGTGGGCATCAGCACGGGGAGCGTGCCGGTCAGCGGCACCTGCCCGCCCAGCAGCGCGCCCTTGCGGGTGGTGGTGTAGGCATAAGAGAAATAGTAGATCCCCTTTGCCGTGCCGATGCGCGCGTTGAGCGCCGCCGCGCCGTCCGGCGAAAGATCGTAGGCGACGTTGTCGGTGCCGGAGGAGGTGACGATGTCATAGGCCTCCTGCAGCGAAACGGGACCGGTGATGCCGAACTGATCGAGCATGAAGTCATAGGTTTCGTCCGCGGGCGCCGCCAGACCGCCGACGGCATATACGACAGACGCGAGCAGCTCCGTTGCGCTGTCAAGCGTAAGCAGGCCGCCGGCTTCCTCGAGGATGCAGGTCAGGGAGGAGCCGTTATGCGGCGCGCAGAGCGCTGTCACGCTGTGGACCCAATCGGCCTTGCCGCCCGTAAAGAGCGGCGAGGTATCTTTGCCGGTCGCCGCCTGCTCCGCCGCGTCGCCGTTTGCGAGCAGCGCCGTGAGCAACCGCACGGTCGCGCCGCCGAAGCTGTGCCCGACCAGATTGATTTTCACGCGCTGACCGCCGTTGATCTTTTCGCCCCACTGCGGCACGCGGGCTTCGGTATAGGTGCGGCCGAAGCGGGCGTGGTTGTGCGCCTTCGCGTGCGCCGCGCCGTAATCGACCGTGGCGCCGGTCAGCTGGGCATAAAGCTCGCAGGCGCGGTCCCAGGCGCTGGAGAAGGGGCCGACCGTCGCCTCCGTGACCGTGTAGCCCTCCTGCGTCAGATATTCAGCAAGGCTGCCGGTGCCGGCGCCCCAATAGGGCAGCGTCGCGTTGATGCCCACGCCGTCGCCCCAGCCGCCCATGCCGGAGACGAGGACATAAGGGTATTGCACCTTCCCGCCGTTGAGCGCCCACCAGGTCTCGCGCACGCCGCCGAAATACAGCGGCACGGCGATCGCCGCGATCAGAAGCGCGGCAGCCAGAACGGCCGCAAGCACCCGGCGCAGCCGCTTGCCTTTGCCCGGCGCGGGCGTTTGCGCCTGCGGGGCCGGTGCGGGGAAGCCTTCCGATTTTTCCGGCGGCTCCGCCGCTGCTGCGAGGGGTTCTTCCGCTATTTTATCCGCAATTTCTTCCGCAACTTCTTCAATAGTTTCTTCCGCAAGCGGGGGTTCCGGCAGATCTTCCGATGATTCTTCCGGCGTTTCTTCCGGCGCTTCCGCAGGCGTCTCCTTGAGCAGCGCATCCGTGGAAACGCCGAACAGCGCGCTCATGGCAAGCACCTTGTCGAGATCCGGCATCACGCCGCCGCTCTCCCATTTGGAAACGGACTGGCGGGAAACGCCGAGCTGCTCCGCAAGCGCCTCCTGCGAAAGGCCGGCCTGTTTTCTGTATTGCGCGATGCGCGCACCGATTGTCACACGTCTCATCCTTTCTGCGTTCGGATTCGATTGCATTCTATCGCTTTTTCCGGATAAACGCAACCAACGCCGCTTGACATTCCCGTTTTTTTCGTCCGGCACCGCCTTTGCCGGCGCGTCAACTGGAAAGCCGCCCTGCGCGGCAGAGCGGCTTGCATCCGGTGCAGACCGCCAACCCGACGTTACATCAGCGCAACGCTCATGGCCAGCAGGATCTGCGCGGGGTAATAGGTGGAAAGTTCAACGGTCACGAACGCATTCTTGCGCTTGACCGGCGTAAAGTAGACGATGCCCAGGCAGGTGTCGCTCAGGATAAACAGGAGCGAGCCGATCAGCGCCGCGATCGCCGCGGGCGTTCTCTGCTTGAGAACGGCATAGCCTGTCAACGCGATTTTGAAAACCAGCAGAGAGTAATATATGCACAGCAGCACCATCATCTTCGCGTCCACCTTCATATGGAACACCTTGATGATGACAAACGCCGCGACGCCGCCGGCCACGCCGAGCGCGACGGTCGCCGGGTGGAAGGGAAATTCATGCAGAAAAGCGACGATGAAAAACACATGGCCGATCAGAAAATAAAAAGTGCCGATCGGGATAAGCTTGCTGCGGAATTTCGGCGCGATCTCCTTGATGCCGAGCAGCACGTCGCCGCAGAAGCCGAACATCAGCGCAAAGCAGACCAGGCAGAAATACATCGTATTCTTCGGGCTGGCCGTGTAGCCGACGATGGCCACGGCAATGAAGCCGAAGCTGGCCATGAATTTGCAGACCATGCCCTCAAACGAGCGGTTCTTCCTGCGAAACAGGACGCAGGTCACCGCAAAGGCAACGGTCACAGCCGCCAACATGTAACATAACGGCGTCATTGATCTTCTCCTCTCTCCTCCGCGGCCGGTCGCGTCTGCGCCCAGCGTCCCGCGGAAACAAACCCCATTTTTTCATAAAACGGCAGCAGGCCGTCGTTGCGGCAGAACAGATACGCCGCGCGCCCCCCGGCATCCTGCGCGAGCTGCGTGACCAGCCGCGAGGCATAGCCGCGCCCGCGCGCCGCAGGGTCGGTCACGACCGCGCCGAGCAGCAGACTTTTTTCCCCGATAAACAGCCGGAACGCGCAGGCGTCCAGCCGCGCATCGGCAATCACCGCATAGGAAGCGGCGCCGTGCTGCAGCCGCGCGCCGACGTCGGCGGCAAAGGCTTCAAAGGATCCGGCAGGAAACTGCGCCGCGCAGAGCAGCGCGTGAATCGCCCGCAGGTCATAATCCGTGCGGATCTCCGGATCCGGCGGCACGGGCCCGCCGCGATAAACAACCATGTAAGAGCCGTCCGTTTCCGGCAGGCCCAGCGCCGCGAGCGCTTCGGCGTCGGCCAGCAGCGTTTCATAGCCGACCGACTGCACAAAGAGCCGCAGCTCCTCATAATCCGTGCGCGCCGTGCAGCAGAGCGTCATCGCGCCGTCCAGACGGCTGACCGCCGCCGCCGGCTTTCCCGCCACGGTCTGCACCCAGAACTGCAGAAACGGGCGACCCGCGCCGTAGGCGGCAAACAGCGCCGTGATGCGCGCGGCAAACGGATCGGCAGGCAAAAAGCCGAGCGCCGCCTGCGTTTGGCAAAGCGTCAGCATCCGGCCAGCTCCGCCGCCATGGCCGCCGTCAGGCGCGCAACAGCGTCGATATCGCTCAGCTTCATCACGCAGCTAGGCGAATGCAGATAGCGGCAGGGCACGGAAATCGCCAGCGTGCGCACGCCGCCCCGGCTTTTATGGATCGCGCCGGCATTGTTGCCGCCGGCGACCATCGATTTGGTCTGGCAGGGAATCCCCTGCGCTTTTGCGACGGCGAACGCGCGGTCAAACAGCGCGCGGTCATAGAGCGTGCTGCGGTCCATGAAGGACACCACAGCCCCCTCGCCGCAGACGCACACGCGTTTTTCGTCTTTTACGCCGCTGATATCCGCCGCCGTGGTCGTCTCGACCACGATCGCGTAATCCGGCGCGACGGAGAAGGCCGCCGCCTGCGCGCCGCGCAGACCGATCTCCTCCTGCACGCTGAATGAGAACCAGCAGTCAAAAGGCAGCGCGCTGCGGATCATCTGCAGCAGAATCGCGCAGCCGACCCGGTCGTCGAGCGCCTTGCCCATGAGCATGCCGTCGCCGAATGCCGTCACTTCACTGCGGAACCAGGCCGTATCGCCCGGGCGCACGAGCGCCGCCGCTTCTTCGCGGCCGGACGCGCCGATATCGATATAGAGCTCCTCCATCGGCGGGACGACGCCTTCCTCGTCCTCCTTGAGCAGATGGACGGGCTTGACGCCGATCGCGCCGACCGCGCCGCGCTCGCCCACGCAGACCGTGCGGCCGAACAGCACGCGCGGATCGATGCCGCCCACCGGCGCAAACCGCAGAAAGCCGTCGCCGTCAATCGAGGTGATGATCAGCCCGACCTCGTCCATGTGCGCGTCGAGCAGAATTTTATTTTTTGCGGGCGCAGCGCCCTTTTTGAAAACGATCAGATTGCCGAGCGGGTCGGTCTCCCAGCTGTCCGCGTAACCGCGCAGCTGCTCGATCAGATACGCCCGCACCGCGGATTCCCGGCCGGAAACACCGGGCAGGGCGCCGAGCGCGCGAACGGTTTCAAGCATGCGCGACGCCTCCTTCCGCGATATACGCCGCAATCAGGCGGGCCGACGCCTCGAGATCCGCCAGATCGACGATCTCGCAGGCGGTATGCATATTCCGCAGCGGGACGGAGAGCAGCGCCGTGCGCACGCCGCCGCGGGAAACCTGAATATTGTCGCAGTTCGTGCCGGTGCGCCCGCCCATGACCTCGGGCTGCGCGGCAATGCCTTTTTCCTGCGCGAGCGCGGACAGCCGCAGACTCATGTCATAATCGAGCGCCGGCGCATAGCCGATCATCGTGCCGCCGCCGAGCGCGGCATATTTTTCTTTGTCGATGCCCGGGGCGCTTGCAAAGCTGACGTCGCAGCCGATCGCCTGCTTAGGCCGCAGCGTGAACGTCGACGTCTGCGCGCCGCAGCCGCCGGTTTCCTCCTGCACGGAGAACTGCACGGCCAGCCGCCAGGGATGCGCGACGCCGCGCAGCAGCTGCAGGCAGCGCAGAACCACCGCCACGCCCGCGCGGTCGTCGATCGCCGGCGCGCAGACGCGGTTGCCGCACAGATGAACATAATCGCCGTTGAAGGTCACGCGGTCGCCCGGCGCGACAAGCTGCTGCGCCGCTGCCTGCGTCAGACCGATATCAATGGCCAGGTCGTCGAAGTCCACGCTTTTTTTCTCGTCGCCCTTGCGCAGATGCGGCGGAGTGGAAATGATCACGCCGGGCAGCGGCGTTTTGCCGTGCACGGTCACCTGGGCCGCCGCCAGCACGCGCGTATCCGCGCCGCCGCAGCGGGCAAACTTCAGAAAGCCGGTTTCATCCACGGCGGTGACGACAAGACCGATCTGGTCGATATGCGCGTCGAGCAGCAGGGTCTCCCCCTGCGCTTCGGCCACGCCCGTCACGCTGCCGAGCGCGTCGAAATGCACCGGCATCTCTTTTTCGAGCAGGGACGCTGCGACTGCCGCCGCGCCGCTCTCGCAGCCGGAAACGCCCGGCGCGGCGCAGAGCGCCTGCAGCAGCGCATCGATTTCAGGATAATCGCTCATGTCAGTTCCTTTCAGATCAAAACCGCCGTGCCGCCCACGGGACGGATCTGCAGCACATAGCAGGCTTTTTCGCCGAAGACGGCGGTCATCTCCGCTTTGAACGCATCCAGCAGCTCCAGCGGCACAAAGGCCTGGATCGTGCCGGCAAAGCCGCCGCCGTGCACGCGCCACGCGCCCTTGCCCGCAAGCAGCTCGGCGCAAAGCGCGAGGGCCACGCTCACCGGCTGGGACGTCGGGGCTTTCGGCGTAAACACATTCTGATTATACATATAAGAGGAATAGCCGCTTTCGATCACGAGCTGCTTGAACGCGTCGAAATCGCCGGCCTTCAGCGCGGCCGCCTGCCGCTCCACACGTTCATTTTCACGGAAGAAATGCAGCCCGCGCAGCACCGCGCGGTCGCCGGCCGCCTTGCGCACGGCGGGGATCTGCGCTTTGAAATCCGCCGGCGCCACCTCGCGCAGCACGGATTTGCCGAACACCTGCGCTGCCGCCTCCATCTCGCGGCGGACAGCGGCGTAATCGTCGGTCAGGTCCGCATGCGTGCCGCCGGTGTCCACAATGCACAGCGCATGGCCGCAGGCGGCGAAATCAAACGGCACCTTTTCGATCACAGGCGCGGCGGGATCGCGGAAATCGATCTCCACAAAGCCGCCCACGGAGCAGGCCATCTGATCCATCAGACCGCAGGGCTTGCCGAAATAAACGTTTTCGGCGTACTGCGCGATCTGCGCGATTTCCACAGGATCCACCTTGCCGTCGTTATATAAATGGTTGAGCATCGTGCCGATCAGCACCTCGAACGCGGCGGAGGAGGACAGGCCGGAGCCGGAAAGCACGTTGGACGCGGTCGCGGCGTCAAAGCCGCCCACGTTGTAGCCCCGCGCGCGGAAGGCCGCGCACACGCCGCGCACGAGCGAGGCGGAATGCCCGGTTTCATTGTCATGCACCCGCAGGTCGGAAAGCTCCGTCACATCCATGCGGTAGCCCTCGGACTTGATGCGCACGATATTTTCATCATTTCTGCCCGCAACGGCGATCGCGTCCAGATTGACGCCCGCGGCGAGCACCTTGCCGTGATTGTGATCGGTATGGTTGCCGCAGACCTCGGTGCGCCCGGGCGCGGAAAACACGCCGACCGCGCGGCCCGCGCCGTACAGGCGCTCAAAGGTTTCCGCCACGCGCAGATAGCGCGCCTTCTGATCCTCCACGGCCGACGGCGAATAGAGCGTCGCCAGCGAGGCGTCGCAGGCGTTGCCCGCAAGCAAAGATTTAAGCTCCGTTGTCAGCATCATTTTTCGGATTCCTTTCTTTTCGGTTTTTATTGTGCTTGTTGATCTTCTCGACCGTGACCCAGACGCCGTTGACCGAGAGCAGCGAGATGCCGCTGATGAAGGCGATCACCGCCAGCTGGACAAGAAAGCCCGGCGACAGCGGATCAAACAGGTTGCGGCCCACGATGGTGAAGGAAATCAGGCGCGGCAGCAGACCGAGGATCGAAAGCACCAGATAGTGCCAGAAGCTGAAATTCAGCGAACCGTAGATTTTGGAAACGCTGTTGATCGGCACGAAGGGGATCAGCCGCAGCGCGGCGAGCAGCATCGG
The DNA here is from genome assembly GCA_017550895.1 of Clostridia bacterium. Lineage (GTDB taxonomy): Bacteria > Bacillota > Clostridia > Oscillospirales > Acutalibacteraceae > CAG-177. The sequence continues at coordinate 19,820 of JAFZNN010000135.1, read as the reverse complement.
ATTGCCGCTGCCGTCATGCTCTATGAGGTCGGCAAGCGTCTCCCAGCGGCGCAGGAAGCGCCAGGAATAGCCCGGGCCGAAGCGCTTGCCCCAGAAATACTGCGTGGCAAGCAGCATGGAAATGCCCGCAAGGTTCACGGGGATCGCCATATACATCGGCAGCACGACGCCGGTCAGGAAGCAGACGGAGGAAAGCGGATACGGGATGAAATTCTTGAGCAGGAACACAAAAAGAATCACCATTACAAAGAGCCATGGCTGCCGGATCTCGGTGATCCAGGCCTCCAGCCGGATCAGGGATTCGCGCGCCTGGGAGTACCAGCCCCAGAGATCGTCATACTGCAGCGTAAACAGCAGAACGAAGACGGCCAGCGAAAAGGCCAGCAGCGAGAGCCCGACAAAGAGCAGTATTTTTTTCGGATTTCCGGTCTTGCGTTTCTTCATCGGCGCACCTCCCTTCCGCTGATCTTTTCGCAGATTCATTCTCAACTTTTTATTTTATATTATATTTGCCGCGGGGTCAAGAACTTTATTTCATATTTTTTACGGATTTTGCATTTCTTTTTTTGTTTTGTTGTGCTATAATGAGATTAGTTGAAAAAGAAATCGATCGGAGGCGCGCTTTTATGAAGCTTTGTGTGTTGGACGGCTACGCGGAAAACCCGGGCGATCTGTCCTGGGACTGGCTGCATGCGCTCGGCGACTGCACGGTCTATGACCGCACGCCCGCCGCGGAAATCGCGGCGCGCATCCGCGGCTGCGACATCATTTTCACAAATAAAACGCCGCTCACGGCGCAGACGCTTTCGGCCGAGCCGCAGCTGCGCTACATCGGCCTGCTGAGCACGGGCTTCAACGTGGTGGACTGGGCCTACTGCCGCGATCACGGCATCGCCGTGACCAACATCCCCTCCTACAGCACGCAGGCGGTCGCGCAGCTGGTGTTCGCGCTGATCCTCGAGCATACGAACGCCGTGGCGCTGCACAGCGCGTCGGTCCACAGCGGCGGATGGGCGGCGAGCGCGGATTTTTCCTATCAGGTCGCACCGCTGACAGAGCTCAACGGCAAAACGCTCGGTATTTTCGGTTTCGGCAAGATCGGCAAGGCCGTCGCGCGCATCGCGCAGGCCTTCGGCATGCGGGTGCTCGCCTGCACGCATCACCCGGCGGCGACGGACGGCATCACCTTCGTCGACCGCGATACGATGCTCGCCGAGAGCGATATTGTGACCCTGCACTGCCCGCTCACGCCGGAAACCGAGGGCATGGTCAACGCGGCGTTCCTTGCGAAAATGAAGCCGACGGCGCTGCTGATCAACACCTCCCGCGGGCAGGTGATCGACGAGCAGGCGCTCGCCGACGCGCTGAAAGCCGGCGTCATTGCCGGCGCGGGGCTGGATGTGATGGCGTCGGAGCCCCCGCGGGCGGACAATCCCCTGACCGGCCTTGCGAACTGCATCATCACGCCGCACATCGCCTGGGCGGCCTTTGAGACCCGGGCGCGGCTGATGGACATCGCGCAGCGCAATCTGCGCGCCTTCCTCGACGGCACGCCGGAAAACATTGTTTACTGATGCATTCCGCATTTTCATATTAAGAAAGGAAGAATCGAAATGAAACGCTCCCTGCAACATCTGCTTGCCCTGCTGCTCTGCACGGCGCTGCTGCTGACCGCCCTGCCCTTCGGCGCGACGGCCGCCGCCGACCCCGCCGCGCAGGATGCGGAAGGCAAGCGCACCGCCTGCGGCGCGGACTGCCCGTATTATCCGACGATCATCGTGCCCGGTCTCGGCCAGTCCAGCACGATCGTGATCGATGAAAACGGGGATCCCGTGCTGGATAAGGACGGCAACAAGATCTCCTCCTTCCCCGCCTGGGTGCAGACCGGCAAGCTCGTGGGCAAGCTCCTGGTGCCCGCGCTGCTCTCGCTGGTGACGCAGCGGGATATCGGCCTATCCAAGGCCGGCGCGGACGCGATCGACATCTGCTTCGGGCTGAACGCCTGCGACCTGAACGGCCAGCTCGGCAATCAGGTCATGACGGAGAAATTTCCCTATTCCTACGCGGAATACAGCGAGTATGACCGCGACGTGGTCAATCACCACATCCCGTTTGAGCAGTATCCGACTGATCTGCCGCGCGATCATCTCTATTATTTTGAATACAACTCCTTCGGCAACCACATCGACCTCGCGAATGAGCTCTATGATTTCATCCAGATGGTCAAGGCGCAGACCGGCCACGACAAGGTCAATCTCGTGCCGCTGAGCCAGGGCGCTTCCATTACGAGCGCCATGATCGAATACCATCCGGAGATCGCCGATCAGCTGCACAAGATCCTGTTCGTCGTGCCCGCGCTGGACGGCTCGAAGATCATCGGCGACGTGTTCAACGGCCGGATCACCTTCCTGAACCCGGACTATCTTTACAGCGGATTCCTTGAGGATATGCGTCTGCTCGACGAGCACACCGCCCGCCTGATCGAGGTGGCCGCGCGCATCCTGCCCGACGAGCTGATCGCCAAGGTGCTCGCCTCTGCCGTGGACGAGCTGGTCGGCGGCGTGATGATCCGCAGCACGAGCATGTGGGCGCTGTGCCCCTCCGACGACTACCCCTCCGCCGCGGAGAAGTATCTCTCCTCGCCGGAGATGGCGGAGATCCGCAGGCAGACCGACCGCTACTATCAGGTGCAGCTGCACGCGCGCGACAACATCGCCGCGCTGCAGAAAGCCGGCGTGCAGATCTTCGACCTAGCCGAATATGATTTCCCGCTGATCAACGTCGGCGAAAGCTGGAACAAGCAGAACGGCGATTTCATCATCCAGCTCGATTCCACCTCCATGGGCGCGACGTCCGCCAACTGCGGCGAGACGCTGCCGGAAGGCTATGTCCAGCAGAATACGCACTGCACGAACCCCGACCACAATCATATTTCGCCCGACAACGTGATCGACGCCTCGACCGGTCTGCTGCCGGATACGACCTTCTATTTCAAGAACAACCGCCACGATCTGACGCAGCACAACGACGTGATCCTCAAGATCGCCATGAATCTGATCGCGCACGACGATCTGACGGACGTGTTCTCCGACCCGGACTTCCCGCAGTTCCTGCCCGGGCGCAACGTGAGCAAATTAAAACCCCTGCTCGCGCAGGCGAAGGCGCTTGACACAACAAAGCTCCCGCCCGCCAAAGCGGACGCGCTGAACGACGCCATCGTGCAGGCGGAAGATGTGCTCGCGCACACGAACGGCACGATGGAGGACATTGCCGCCGCCGAGCAGGCGCTGACGGACGCGCTCGTCGCCGTCGGAGAGGCGGAAGTTGAAAAGGAGAAGGATCCGACCTTCCTGCGCAATCTCAGCGAATGGCTCTACCGCAACTTCGGTGCGAACGGCTATTCCGAATTCCCGCGCACGGCGCTGCAGAAGCTGATCGGCAAGCTGCTCGGGCGCTGACAAACCGCCAATGATAAAGAAAGAACGTCGACTGCCCGACCGGACAGCCGACGTTCTCTTTATAGAAACAGGAAAAAGGGATGCGGGAAAGCCGCTTCTGATTCTCGGGCAAGGGCAGCGCCTGTCATTTCTTCCTCCTTCCTGATTCCAGATGCCTCAATCGCCGCGTTTGCGGCTGTTGCGGTCCTGTTCCCGCAGCAGCAGCAGGATGTCATCCGCCGCCTGCGCCGCCTCGGTGAAGGAATTGTTCTTCCAGTAGCCGGCGGCTGCGCCGAGCAGCAGGAGAAGATAAGAGAGGACCTTTTCCGCCCAGTCCGCCTCCCCTGCCGCTTCCGCGCCGAACAGCCGCAGGCCGACGGCCGCCAGCGCCGCGATCAGCAGCGCCAGACGCAGCCAGGTGCCCGCCGTCACTTCCCGCAGCGACAGCAGCGCCATGCGCAGTTTTTTCATAATACCTCCTTGAATCGCTCTTCGAGCGTTTTGACCCGCAGCTCGTTGACCGTCATGCGCTCAACGAGGTTGTTGTGCTTGTTGACCTTGGTTTCCAGCTGCTGCAGCCGGTAATTCGTCAGGCGCTGCGCGGCGAGAATGCCCGCAATGCAGCCGACCGCCGAGCCCAGAAACGAAAACAGCAAATTCCAATCCATGCCGGTTCACCTCTGCAATCAGACGCCCTGCAGCAGCAGCTGACGCAGCGATTCGCCGGCGCAGGATTCGATCGTGAGCGCGTCGTTCTGCATGCGCATCAAATAGAGATTGCCCTTGACGACCATCAGCGAATGGGAATCGTAGTTTTCATCCAGATACGACATCGTGCCGTTTTGCGCAGAAACGAACAGCATGGCGTCACGGTTGCCGTCGACCACGTCCATATTGTAGCTCTCAAACAGCTCCTGCACCTGCGCGTTCGCCAGACTGCCGTCGTCGATCAGCACCCACAGGCGCGTGGAGAAATCCAGCAGGGAAACGATAAACAGCGAGGTGGTCAGCTTCCAGTCGAGGCCGCATTCGTTGACGGTCAGACGGCCGTTCTCATCCTTGCGCACGGCGTTCGTCTGCGCCACCTTGACGCCGCCGAGCGTGTCGGCCGCGGCCGCCGGAAGCGTGTAGCCGGCCTGCTGCGCGCTCGCCTGCAGCGCCGTCACCGCCGTTTCCAGCGCGCTCAGCCGCGTCGAAAGCGCCGCGATCTCCGCGGAGGCCTGCGCGTTGCATGCTGCCTCCAGCGCCGTGATCTGCGCGCGCACGGAAGCGATCTCCGTCTCCAGCGCCGCCAGCCGGTCATAACCGCTCTCGCCCAGCGCCGCGCCGGCGGGCATGATCGACGGCAGAAACTCGAGCGTGATGATCGAGGTCTTTTTGATCGTGCGTTTGCCGTTTTCGGTTTTCTGCCCCTCCAGCTGCACGCGCAGCCGGCCGGTGGACGTCAGGCGCTCGGTCAGCGGGCAATAAAGCGTCGTGCCCGCGAGCGTGATCGGGCCGTCCGAATTTGCGGTCACCGGGTCGGAGCTGAAGCGTCCGCCGAAGGCCAGCGTATCAAAATGCAGGCAGTAGCGCTCAAACCCCGCCTGCGCAAACGGCCCGATCGATATGGCCAGCTGCTCGGCGTTGCTCTCGCCGATATAACCGCGCGCGGACGCGGTTTCCATTGTGTAGTCCGTACCGACTGTGGCGGTAATCGTGAAAATCATACTGAGTAAAACCCCTTTCCGTGATAGTGCGGATCATAATAATGGCGCAGATAATCCGCCGTCGCCTGCGTATCGCGGCATTGCAGATACAGCACGCGCAGCTCGCATTCGAGCGCATAGATCTTTTTCTGATCGCCCGCAGCACCGAGCGTGCGCAGCCGGTCCCGCCGCCGCGCGATCATCGCGCGCAGCGCATCCGCAGACGACTGATAGCATTCTCCGAGCTCATAAAGCGTCGCTCCCGTCATTCCGATCCGCTCCTTTCAAAATCAAATCTGTCGAAACCTGAAAAAATCCGCTGAGCTTGAGCAGCTCCCCTGTGCGCAGCGTCACCCGACCGGCCTCCAGCGCCGCGAGCCGCTCGGGCGAGAAGCTCAGCAGCGCAGCCGCCGTCTCGCACGGGATCGCCTCCCGCTCCCGCAGCACCCGCAGCCGCTTGCCGATCGCCTCGGGCATCCGGGCGCGCGCAGACGCCACAGCCGCCGCCCGCCGCACAGCCAGCGGCACCAGCGTGTCGCTGTTCACATCATGCTGATACGCAACAACATACCGCAGCACCTGCTCGAGCCTGCGCTGCGCGCGCTGCAGCGTCACGCTGACCGTCGGGCGAGAAACGCCGAGCGCCTGCGCGGTTTCGCTGATCGACAGCCCGCGATACCAGTGCATCAGCACGGCCCGCCGCTCCTGCGCGGTGAGCTCACAGCGGATCGCCTGATCGACCAGCGCGGCAAGATCGACCGCGCGTTTGCGCCAGGCATAGGCCGCCGGCGCTTCACAGGCGGAGCAGCTGCGCCCGCAGCAGACCCGCTGCGCGGCCTCGATCTCCTCCTGCTGCGGCGGCGTGAAAAGCAGCGCCTCCAACGGATTCCGTTCATCGTCAACCATTCTGTCATCTCCCTTTTTTCGACGCGGTACACTCTCATTTTAGCGAACATTTGTTCGTCTGTCAAGAAATCGGGGTAAAAAAAGCCGCCGCAAGCAAAAAGGGGTACAAAATCGTACCCCTTTCGCAGCGGCGAAAAAAAATGCTTGACAAGCGCGTGACTTTAGCGCGATGGGGGCATGCGCGTCCCCACCTGCGCCGCGGCGCAAAAAAACTCCGTCAAATTCACTATATCCCCTTGTATATTTTTAAAACTTATGATACAATCTTAACGAATATATCCCTTTGGGGAAGGAGGAACCTGCATGAAACTGCCTGTTGCGGTCCAGCTCTATTCCGTGCGCGACGAAATGGAGCAGGACGTTTACGGCACGCTGCAAAAAATGAAGGACCTCGGCTATGACGGCGTGGAATTTGCCGGTCTGTTCGGTGAAGCGCCCGAGAAGCTCAAGGCCTTCTGCGCCGAGATCGGCCTCACGCCCATTTCCGCGCATGTGCCCTATGACGACATGCTGGCCGACCCGGCCGGCGTGCTCGGCGATTACGCGGCGCTGGGCTGCAAATACGTGGCCGTGCCCTATCTGACCGAGGAGCACCGCCCGGGCACCGACGGCTTTGCCGCGACGGTCGCGGGCATCCGCAAAATCGCGGAGGCCGCAAAGGCGCTCGGCATTCAGCTGCTCTATCACAACCACGATTTTGAATTCGTCAAAATCGGCGACGACTACGCGCTTGACGTGCTGTACGCGAGCGTACCGGCCGACCTGCTGCAGACCGAATTCGACACCTGCTGGATCAAGGTCGCGGGCGAGGATCCCGTGGCTTATCTCAAAAAGTACGCCGGACGCAGCCCCGTGGTGCATCTCAAGGATTTCGAGAAGCACGGCAGCGCGGGCGGTCAGCTCTATCAGCTGATCGGCATCGAAGAAGAAGCCGCGCAGGCGGATGCCGGCAGCTTCACCTTCAAGCCCGTCGGCGCAGGCATGCAGGATTTCCCGGCCATTCTCGCCGCGTCCGTCGAGGCCGGCGCGGAATGGGTGGTCGTCGAGCAGGATGAGCCCGCGGCGGGCGATACGCGCCTCGATTCCGTTAAGCAGAGCCGCGACTACCTGCGTTCTCTCGGATGGTAATTCAATAATACGTTCAGATAAAAGGAGGATTTCCTATGGCAAGCATTCTCGATGCATTCAAGGAAGTGCATGAAGCGATCAAGGAGCGCGACCTCTCCCAGAAGCTGAAGGTCGGCATCATCGGCACCGGCTGGATTGCCGAGGCGCACGTCAAGAGCTATCAGAAATGCCCCGACGTTGAGATCGTCGCGCTGGCGGATCTGATCCCCGGCAAGGCGGAGGCCTTCTGCGAGCGCTATGAGGTCGGCAAAAATGTGCAGTTCTTCCCCGATCACAAGGCGCTGATCGATTCCGGCCTGTGCGACGCGGTAAGCGTGTGCACCTACAACGCCACGCACGCGCAGTGCACAATCTACGCGCTCGAGCACGGCGTGAGCGTGCTGCTGGAAAAGCCGATGTGCGTCACGCTCGACGAAGCGGTCGCCATCTGCAAGGCGGAGAAAGGCAGCGGCGCGGTGCTTTCGATCGGCTTCCAGCCGCGGTTTGACGAAAACATGAAGCTGCTCAAGCGGATCGTGCAGTCCGGCGAGCTCGGGCAGATCTATTACATCCAGACCGGCGGCGGCCGCCGCCGCGGCATCCCGACGCCCTTCGGCACCTCCTTCATCCAGAAGGACACCGCCGGCATCGGCGCGCTGGGCGATATCGGCTGCTACTCGCTGGATATGGTGCTCAATTCCATCGGCTATCCCAAGCCCCTGACCGTTTCGGGCTACACCTCCGATTTCTTCGGCAAGGATCCGAGCTACGAGCACCACGACGTCTTCGGCGTGGATGATTTCGCTGCGGCGTTCGTCCGCCTCGAGGGCGGCATCATCCTCGACTTCCGCATCGCGTGGGCGATGAATCTCGACACTCCGGGCGACACGATCCTCATGGGCACCAAGGGCTCCGTGCGCGTGCCCTCCACGGAATGCTGGAACGGCTCCGTCGGCGGCCCGCTGGTGATCTATCATGAGATCGCGGGCGAGCAGATCGAAACCGTGATCCCGATGAAGCACATGGATAAAGACTGCTTCGACCTGAAGATCCGTTCCTTCGTGGACGCGGTCAAGGAGGGCGGCGAGCCGCCCGTGCCGAGCAGCCAGATCCTCTACAACCAGGCGATCATCGACGGCATCGCCCGCTCGGCGGCGCTGGGCAAGGAAGTGGAGATCGTCATTCCGGAGATTTGAAACAATTGAAACAATGAAAATCTTAAAAGCACTTGTTGTTTGTATTCTTTTGCTTTGTTTATTTGTTTCACCTGCTCTTGCCAAAAGCAGCAGTCCGATGGAATTAGTCGATGCAGAGATTGTTTATATTCCTCAGAAAAATCTAACCGTTTATACTGGCGGCCCTCCGGAAGAACCAAATGGCATCGTATTATTGATGCATTATTCTAACGGACATTCTCAAGCGGTTTCAATCAAAAAAACAGAATCCGGTTTTTTCGCCGGATCTGAGCTTGTTTGTCAGGACGGATATGTTCTCACTGAAATCCAATATGGGGAAAAAACAGCAATCTTATGTTTGAAAGATCGAACAATTCAATTGCCCTATCGCTATGTGTCATGTCCTATAGAAGAAAAACATGATTCTTTGTTGGATATCTTTTTTTCAGACATTCATATTTTTTATTTAGTGTATCTTCGTTATCCCTTGCTTGATTTTTTCAGACACTTCTATAAAGTGGATTTACTTTGTCGCAGTTTTTGAAAAAGAGCTTGTCCATGCTGGTTCTGACTTCTATTGTTGTCATTCGTTTTTGCATAACAGCATTTGGCTTTCATCAGGCAATGGCAGAGGAACACTTATCTTCCCATGTTTTCAATTTTTATTAGTATAAAGGAGAGAGATTATGGACCTGAAACCGATCATCGACAAAAAGACAACCTACGCAAAGTACATGCTCAAGGAAATCACCCACATCATCAAGGCGTTTGAGAAGCGCGCGCCCGGCAGCAAAGGCGAGGAGCAGGCCTGCAAATACATGGCCGCCGTGCTCAAGCAGGATTGCGGCTGCGACACCGCCGAGGTGGAGGCCTTCGACGAGCATCCCGGCTCCTTCTACGGCTGGATTTATATCACCATCACCAGCGTGCTGCTGGCCATCCTGCTGTTCTTCCTCGGCGCACCGCTGATCGGCGCGCTGCTGATCGTCTTCGGCCTGATCGTCGTGCTGCTGCAATTCGGCGTTTACAAGAAGGCCGTCGACTTCCTCTTCCCCAAGAAGGTCGGCCACAATGTGACCGCGTTCAAGAAGCCCACCGGCGAAGTGAAGCGCCGCATCATCTTCAACGGTCACCCGGACGCTGCCTGGGAATGGCCCGTCAACTACGCGCTGGGCGGCGTCGGCTTTGAGAGCCACGCCATCATCTGCGGCGTCGGCGCCGTGGCGTATCTCGTGATCTCCATCATCTCCTGCGTCAAATACGGCATCTTTGCGAAGCCGGAAGCGGGCTCCCTGCTCATGAAGCTCGGCCTGTGGTTCCTGCTGTTCGTCCCCTTCCTGTGCGGCCTTTACTTCATGTGGAATAAACGCCGCGTGGTGGACGGCGCGAACGACAACCTCTCCGGCTGCTACATGGGCATTGCCGTGCTCAAGGCGCTCAAGGACGCCGGCATCGAGCTGGAAAACACCGAGCTGGGCGTGGTGCTGACCGGTTCCGAGGAAGCGGGCCTGCGCGGCGCAAAGGCCTGGTGCGAGGCGCACAAGGGCGAATTCGACGACGTGCCGACCTTCATCTATTCCTATGATACCATTCACGATCCCAAGCAGCTGATGGTCAACTACCGCGACCTGAACGGCACGGTCAAGGCGGACAAGGACGTTTCCGACCTCTTCCTCGAGGCGGCGAACGAGCTGGGCATCTTCTGCAAGACCGGCATGGTGCCCCCGCTGGGCGGCGCGACGGATTCCGCGGCGTTCGCGCAGGGCGGCTTCCGCGCGACCGGCATCACCGGCCTGAATCACAAGCTGGAGAATTATTACCACACCCGCCGCGACACCTATGACAACATGGATCTCGTCGGCCTGGCGGATTGCTTCGCCGTGAGCGTCAAGACGCTGGAAATGTTCGACGCCGGTGCAAAGCAGTAATCGAACGAACAACTGAAACAAGCAGCACGCCGCAGGCAACCCGTCTGCGGCGTGCATTTTTATGCGGCATACATTATTCATATGATTTGATATTTTGCAAAAAGAAAAGGAACCAGCCGCTTCGAAAGCCAAACTTGCAGCGCCAACGAATGGCGCCTTGGGTCTCACTGGTTCTATATTTTTTATAGCACACTTTCTGGCGTATTTCAAGGATTATTTGCCGCGCAGCCTATCTTTTGATGTGTTAATACAGTTTAATCAACGAAATATTGCCTGTTCGTATGTATGCGCAGGATATGGCGGGCTTGGATACAGCAGCATGGAAAAAAGCGCCCTGCCGCTGGCAGAGCGCTTTCGTTGCCGAAAGTTACTGTTCGATTTTCTCGATCGGGGCGTCGGGGGCGTTTTTCCTGACGCTCTCGATGCCGTTCAGGCAGCTGGCCTTGGCCTTGTAGCCCTCGCTGACCGCGATGATCTCGCCGTTTCTCGCCTTCAGGCGGAATCTGTATTCGCCTGCCTTGTCGAGATAGACCTCAAACTTCGGATGCTTGACGGCTTCATAGCCTTCCACCGTCTGATCCTCGATGCCGCCCACGCAATTGTTGCGCACGCTCTCGATCCCGTTCATGCAGGATGCCTCGGAGGCATAGACCTCGCTCGTCGCGATCACTTCGCCGTTGCCGGCCTTCAGATCAAATTTGATACCGGTTTTGGTTTCCTTGACGATGAATTTTCCCATAACAGAACCTCCTTCAAGTCCTTTCGGGGCGTTTGCGTCCGTTTTGTGGCGTTTGCGCCCATTTTCGGGGGCATTTTTGCCCCTTATTCACAGCTATTTTAACATATTTACTGAAATTTGTCAACGTGGAATTTTTTTCGTGTGCAAGTTGCCGAATCTCCGCGCGAAACGTGTCGCAAATCGAATTGACAAGCAGCCTGTTTTCTGATAGAATGAAAAAGAATCCAGACGAAAGAAGGAGATGCTCATGGCTGAGACCGAAAAAAAGAAGTACATGAAAAAATCCGAGATCTTCACCTTCGGCATCGGTCTGTTCGGCGTTGCGCTGCTGACAGGCTGGATGCCGGACTACACCCAGACCTATTTTGCGGATTTCGCATTCAAGGGCAAGGGCTTTGACGCAAGTGTGATCTCGATCAACATTTCGACCGTCTTCCTTGTGGCGGGCATCATCGGCGCGGTGATCGAGCTGATCACCGGCTTCATGATCGACAACACCCGCACAAAGCTCGGCAAGGTCAAGCCCTGGATCGGCTTCGGCGCGATCCCGATGGCGATCGTTGCCATGCTGGTCTTCGTCGCGCCGAACACGCACAACCAGACGCTGGGCATCGTGTGGATGTATTTCATCTATGCGCTTTACACCGCCATCGGCTGCGCCGTGGAGCGACCGTCCGAATGCTTCGGCGCCCTGTGCTCCCCCGAGCCGTCGGAACGCGCCTCCGCGATCTCCATCGCCTCCTTCATGAAGAGCGTCGGCCAGAGCGGCGGCATGGTGGTCGTGCTGGTCGTGGGCCTTGTCATGAAGGCGATCATGGGCCAGCAGCAGTTCAAAAACGCTGAGGCGCAGGGCCTGGACCTCGTGATCTCCACGGCCGTGTGCGCGCTGGGCTTCATCATCTTCGTGATGATCTTCTTCATCAACAATCAGGAGCGCGTTCCCTTCACCCGTGAAAAGGTCTCGCTCAAGGACGCGGTCAAGGTCGTTTTCACCTACAAGAACCTGCTGATGGTCTCGCTCACGAAGCTGACCGGCTTCGGCCGCGGCGTCTACGGCACGGTCTCGCTGTACATCGCGATCTATCTGCTCGGCTCGAAGGATCTCAAGCTCGCGCTGCTGCTGCCCATGGGCATCGGCACCGCGGTCGGTACGCTCCTTGTCAACTTCGTGCTCAAGAAATTCAGCACCAAGCAGACCTATATCATGTTCTGCGTCTACGGCGCCTCCTCGCTCGCGATCCTGTATTTCGTTGCCACCGGCATCGGCTTCCGCAGCGAGCTGATCGTGCCCTTCCTGATCCTCAACTTCTTCTGCGGCCTGCAGCACGGCAACACCAACGTGACGCCGAACATCATGATCGCGGACTGCGTGGACGAGATCGAATACAAGAGCGGCAAACGGCAGGAGGGCCTGGCCTACGCCGGCTTCGGCCTGTTTGCCAAGGTCGCCTCCGCCTTCACCAAGGCGCTCGGTCCCTGGCTGCTCTACACCTGGAGCGGCTACATGGCCTCCACCAACGCGAATGTGGCTTACGCCGCGCAGAGCGACGCGACGCTCAATAAATTCCTGATGATCTACACCATCATCCCCGCCGTCTTCGTCATCCTGCAGGGCGTGCCCATTCTCTTCTACGACATGGTCGGCGAAAAGAAGGAAATGATCACCAAGGCGCTCATGGAGCGCCGCGCGGCCGCTGCAGCCGAAGAAGGCGCAGCCGACGCAGAATAAGGAGGCGAACGACATGGCTGAAAAGAAATTCAACACCAAGCTCTACGGCATTTTTGCCATTCTTCTGGTGGCGGCCGTGCTTGTGACGCTGACCGTGACCACCTACGTCTCCCGCTACAACGGCTTCCACGCCGACAAAGTGGCGCAGGCGTATGTGGATACGATCGTCCAGACCGGCGACGGCTACAACGCGCTGAAAAACAGCCTGCTGAGCAAGGATCAGAAATTCGGCGATTATATCCGCGTCAATTATCTTTACCCCGCGATTTATGAGAATTACAAGCCCGGCGACTCCACCAAGGAGCTCAAGGGACTCAATGACGACAGCCTGAAGGGCGAGAAGACGCTCGGCGACGACGGCACCCTGCAGGGGCAGCTGATCGAAAAGATGTATCCCGTATACACACAGCTGCTGCAGACCAACGGCAGCTGGGACGCCTATGACGCGATCCTCAGGGGCTATATCGCCGCGCTGCGCACCGAACGCGCCGCGCTCTACGGCGACACCTTCTTTGACGACGAGGTCTTTTTCACCTGCCTGGAGGCGAACATCGCGGCCTACGGCGATACGCTGACCGGCACAGAGGACGCGTTCGACAAGAACACCGGCGTGCAGACCTCCTTCGCCTCGGAGGGCGCTTATCAGAAAAAGTACGGCGACGATTACAAATTCACCGCGCAGGCCGTTGCCGAGCGGGACGGCGCTTCCGCCTTTGAAGGCTCGCCGGAATGCAAGGTCGTCACCGTGCAGGTGCTCTGCGGCGACGCACCGGTCGTGGAGGGTGTGGACGTCACGCTCGTCAGGGTCGGGCGCACCTGGTATGTCGATCAGGACGCGAGCGACACCGCGGCGCTCTATACCTTCTATCGCTGATCCGCAAACTAATACAAGCAAGGGCCTGCACCGTTCCGGGTGCAGGCCCTTTTTCGATCTTTTCGGTTTGTAAGGGCACGCCGCATTGCAGTGCCCCCGTTCAGATTTCAGAGGAAAAACTATGCGCGCCGCGTTCGCAGAACGGTTCACCTGCGCATCGGTCAATCCGGCGTATACTCCCAGACCGTATACCGCTGCGGCCAGCTGTACATAAAGAAGCACCGCTTGTTGAACACCCAGCCGCGCCGGAGCATCCTCCAGCCCGCGCGGTTTTCGAGATAGCCGCTGTCCTTCAGGTCCCACCAGTAATACAGCCGGATCGCATGCGTCAGTTTTTTCTCGAGCTGATCGATAAAGCGTTCAGAGGTTTCCTTTTCAAACGGTCTGCCCAGGAACAGCACCGTAAAGTCGTTATAGTCGAGCGCAAAGGCGTCGCCGTTGAGAATGGTGATCTGATCGTATTCCTTCGCCCATGCTTCGGCAAAGGCTGCCACCTCCGGATTCAGCTCGACCCCCGTCAGCGCACAGGGAAAGCCCCGACCGATCATATAGGCGAGGACGCGCCCCTTGCCGCAGCCGACGTCGATAAACGCATCCGTTGCGGAAAAGTCGTCGTCGCCGATCACCTGATCCAGCGCCCAGTAGCTGGTGGATCTGCTTCCCGTTGCGCCGTGGGATTCCCGATACTTCGAAGGCACATATTTAACGAGGGAGCATCCGCAGATCCTTCGATCCTTCCACGCGTCAATCGCCTGCGTGAGCAGGATGGACAAATGGATCAATCGCCGGATCAGCGGATTGCGAAAGAATTTTTTGTTGTAAAGCAGCGACTTCATTCGGCTCTCCCCTTGCGGTCCGCTGCGATCAATACTCAAATTCGCCCTCATACACCAGCACGGCGCTGCCGGTGAGGATCACGCGCTCGTCGGTGTAATTCACGGTCAGATCGCCGCCCAGGAGCTTGACGGTCACGTCCGTCCCCTTCTCGCAGTAGCCGTTTTCCGCCGCCGCGATCACAGCCGCGCACGCGCCGGTGCCGCAGGCGAGGGTCTCGCCGTTGCCGCGCTCCCATACGCGCATGCGGATGGCGGTTTTGTTGATGACGCGCACGAATTCGGTGTTGATGCGCGCGGGGAATTCCGGCGCGTATTCAAACTGCGGGCCGATCACGGGCAGATCCAGTCCGTCGATCGCGTCGCAGAAGACGACGCAGTGCGGATTGCCGACCGAAACGCAGGTCACGCGGTACTCCGCGCCGCCGACGGTCAGCGGGTAATCCACCATGGTCTGCGCCTCCACGGCGGCAGGCAGCGCCGCCGCGCGCAGATCGGCCTTGCCCATATCGACGGAAACGGTGTTGATCTTGCCGTCGCGCGGATAGAGCTTGAGGCTGTGCACGCCGCCGGCGGTTTCGATCTTGATATATTCGCTGCGGACGTAGCCTTTATCATAGAGATATTTCGCGACGCAGCGGATGTTGTTGCCGGCCATGCGGCCCTCGCTGCCGTCCTTGTTGAACGTGCGCATTTTCGCATCGGCAACATTGGAATTCTCGATCAGCACGATGCCGTCGCCGCCGATGCCGTAATGCGGGGCGCAAAGGCTCACGCACAGAGATTCCGGGCAGGTGATGCTGCCGTCGAAATTCTCAATGAAGATATAGTCGTTGCCGCAGGAATGCATTTTGGCAAAATGGATCTTCCGCCGCCACGGCCGCATGGCATTGATATCGACCAGCTCCGTATTCTCGCCGTTGAAGCAGCTTTCGATCATCTGCGCGAGGGCGTTCGCCGTATCCAGCGAGGTCAGGCAGGGAATGCCCAGCTGCATGGCGCGGCGGTGCAGCGCGATATAATCGCCCATCGTCGCGTCGCGCACAGCGCCGGTATAAATGATATAATGCAGCTTGCCGGCCTCCATCAGACGGTGGATCTGATCGCTCTCGGTCGCGTTCGCGACGGATTGCACCGCGATGCCCAGCTGGGAGATCGCCTGCGCGGTGCCGCTCGTGGCATAGAGCGTCATGCCCAGGTCATAGAAACGCTTGGCCAGGGAGATGACTTCCTGATAGTCGTTTTCCTCCACGCTGATCAGCACGCCCGCGCAGCCCTTGCCGCGGCGGGAGGGCACGGTAAAGCCCGCGGCGGTCAGGCCCTTGAAGAGCGCCTCCGCCATGGTCTTGCCGATACCGAGCACCTCGCCGGTTGATTTCATCTCCGGGCCGAGGATGGAATTCGCGTCGTTGAGCTTTTCGAAGGAGAAGACCGGCACCTTGACCGCGCAGTACGGCGGCGTGCGGTAAAGACCGGTGCCGTAGCCGAGCTCGGCCAGCTTCTCGCCGAGCATCACATGGGCGGCCAGATCCACCATCGGCACATTCGTCACCTTGCTGATATAGGGCACGGTGCGGGAGGCGCGGGGATTGACCTCGATCACATACAGCTCGCCCTCATACAGCAGATACTGGATATTGACCAGACCCTTCGTGCCGAGCGCGAGCGCCAGCTTCTCGGAGCTGCGCACGATCTTGCGCAGGGATTTGTCGTCGAGATTGTAGGGCGGATAGACGGCGATCGAGTCGCCGCTGTGCACGCCTGCGCGCTCGATATGCTCCATAATGCCGGGGATCAGCACGTCCTCGCCGTCGGAAATGACGTCGACCTCCAGCTCCGTGCCGGGCATGTATTTATCGACCAGCACGGGGTTGTCGATGCCGCCGGAGAGGATCGTTTCCATGTATTTCACGGTCTGCGCGTCAGAGCGCGAGATCGTCATATTCTGCCCGCCGATGACATAGGACGGCCGGAGCAGGACCGGATAGCCCAGCTGCGCGGCGGCGGCGAGCGCTTCCTCCACGGTGCGCACGCCCATGCCCTTCGGGCGGCGGATGCCGAAGGTTTCCAGCAACGCGTCAAAGCGGCTGCGGTCCTCGGCGATATCAATGCCCTCGGCGGAGGTGCCGAGGATCGGGATCCCGTTACGGTCCAGGAACTGCGTAAGCTTGATCGCGGTCTGCCCGCCGAAAGCCACGACCACGCCGATCGGCTGCTCGACGCGGATGATATTCATCACGTCCTCGGGGCAGAGCGGCTCGAAATACAGGCGGTCGGCCGTGTCATAGTCGGTCGAGACGGTCTCCGGATTGTTGTTGACAATGACGACCTCGTAGCCCATCTCCCGCAGCGTCCAGACGCAGTGGACGGAGCTGTAGTCAAATTCAATGCCCTGGCCGATGCGGATCGGGCCGGAGCCGAGCACCATGACCACGGGCTTGCCGCTGCGCGGGAAGGCGCGCGCCTCGCACACGCCGCCGCTCACAGAATAGAAATAGGGCGTTTCCGCGTCGAACTCCGCGCCGCAGGTGTCGACCATTTTATAGCTGAAGGGCTGCCCGGGCAGCGTCTCGGCGCCGGTCAGACGCCGGATCGCGTCGTCGGTGTAGCCCAGCCGTTTGGCTTCGGCATAGTCCCCGTCCGCAAGGCCGTTCGCGATGCGCTGCTCGAACGCGGCAAGGCCTGCGAGCTTATAAAGGAACCAGCGGTCGATCTTGGTGATCGCGTAGATTTCATCCACGCTGACGCCGGCCTTGAGCGCCTCAAACACGGTAAAGACCCGGCGGTCGTTCTGATCCGCCAGCCGTTCCAGCACCGGGGCGTCGCTCAACGGCGGGGCGTTGAGCGTGTCAAGCGAGATCTCCGCGCCGCGCACGGCTTTGAGCATCGCCGCCTCGAAGCTGCGGCCGATCGCCATCACTTCGCCGGTCGCCTTCATCTGCGTGCCGAGCTTGCGGCTCGAGCCCGCGAATTTATCAAACGGCCATTTCGGAAATTTCACCACGACGTAATCGACCGTCGGTTCAAAGCAGGCGCAGGTTTTGCCGGTGATGTCGTTCTTGATCTCATCGAGCGTATAACCCAGCGCAAGCTTCGTCGTGATTTTCGCGATCGGGTAACCCGTCGCCTTGGAGGCCAGCGCGGAGGACCGGCTCACGCGCGGATTGACCTCGATCACGGCATATTCAAAGCTCTCGGGATCGAGCGCGAACTGGCAGTTGCACCCGCCGACGATGCCGATCGAGGAGATGATATCCAGCGCGGCCGAGCGCAGCATCTGATACTCTTTGTTGGAAAGCGTGAGCGCCGGCGCCACGACGATGGAATCGCCGGTGTGAATGCCGACGGGATCGAAGTTCTCCATCGAGCACACGGCGATGACGTTGCCGACCGCGTCGCGCATGGTTTCAAACTCGATCTCCTTCCAGCCGGAGATGCATTTCTCCACGAGCACCTGCGTGATCGGCGACATATCCAGACCCGTTTTGGCGATCTGGCGCAGCTCCGCCTCGGTTTCGGCAATGCCGCCGCCCGAGCCGCCGAGCGTGAACGCCGGGCGGATAATCACGGGGTAGCCGATCTGCGCGGCCACGGCCACGGCGGTCTCCACGTCGTTGGCGATATCGGAGGGCACCACCGGCTGACCGATCGCCTGCATCGCGTCACGGAAGAGCTCGCGGTCCTCGGCTTTGTCGATCGCGTCGATATCCGAGCCGAGCAGCCGCACGCCGTATTTTTCCAGCGTGCCGTCGCGCGTGAGCTGCATGGCGATCGTCAGGCCCGTCTGCCCGCCCAGGCCGGCCAGCAGACCGTCCGGGCGCTCCTTCTCGATGATGCGGCGCACCGTGCCGGCGTTCAGCGGCTCGAGATAGATTTCGTCCGCGAGGTGTTTATCCGTCATAATCGTGGCGGGGTTGGAGTTGACCAGCACCACGTTGACCCCTTCCGCGCGCAAAACGCGGCAGGCCTGCGCCCCGGCGTAATCGAATTCCGCCGCCTGGCCGATGACGATGGGACCGGAGCCGATCACGAGCACTTTGCGTATGTTCTTATCCTTCGGCATCCTCATCGCCTCCCATCATGGCAAAGAATTTATCAAATAAAAACGAGGTATCGCACGGGCCGGCGCACGCTTCAGGGTGGAACTGCACCGTAAAGCACCGCTTGCCGGGGTAATACAGCCCCTCGCAGCTGCCGTCGTTGGCGTTGCGGTAGGTCTCGCGCGCGACGCCCGCGACGCTTTCGGCGAGAACGGCATAGCCGTGATTCTGGCTGGTGATATAGGTCTGATGATCGCCGACCGCCGTTACCGGCTGATTCGCCCCGCGGTGGCCGTATTTCATTTTGACCGTTTTGCCGCCCATGGCCAGCGCCGTGAGCTGATGCCCCAGGCAGATGCCGAACAGCGGCACGCTGCCGATCAGCTTCGCGATCTGCGCGATGCAGAAGGTGTTCTCCTCCGGGTCGCCCGGGCCGTTGCTGAGCATCACGCCGTCCGGCGCGAGGGCCAGAATCGCCTCCGCAGACGTATCCTGCGGCACGACCGTCACGCGGCCGCCGCGCGCGCAGAGGGAACGGATGATGTTGCGCTTCGCGCCGTAATCCACGAGCACCACATGAAACCGCGCCGCGCCGACGGCGGGATAGACCGCCGGGGTCTTGCAGCTCACCTGCGGCACCACGCCGCGCACGGCATAGGCGTTGATCTCCGCCATGGAGGCCGGCGGCGCGCTGCAGATCGCGGCGTTCATCACGCCCTGCTCGCGGATGATGCGCGTGATTTCTCGGGTATCCACGCCCGCGATGCCGGGGATGTTTTTCGCTTTCAGATAAGCGTCCAGATCATACTGACTGCGGAAATTCGAGGGATGCGGGCAGCATTCGCCGACCACATAGCCGTTCAGGGCGCTTACGCCCTCGAAATCCTCCTCGATCACGCCGTAATTGCCGATCAGCGGGAAGGTCTGCACAACGATCTGCCCCGCGTAGCTCGGATCGGTCAGCGTTTCCAGATAGCCGACGACACCCGTGGTGAACACCAGCTCGCCGACGGTATCCCGCGCCGCGCCGATGCGCGTGCCTTCAAACACGTCGCCGTTCCTGAGCACCAGATATGCCTTTTCCATTTCCATGTTTCTCACCTCTTATAAAAGCTGCCGGTCAGCGGGACCGGCGCTTTTCGTTCAGATGCCTTCCGCAAGGCTCGCCGCCATGACAGCCTTGATGGTATGCATCCGGTTTTCCGCTTCGTCAAAGACGATGGACTGCGGACCTTCAAACACCGCGTCCTCGACCTCCATGCAGTCCAGACCGAATTTCTCATAGATTTCGCGGCCGATGCCGGTCTTCAGATCGTGGAACGCGGGCAGGCAGTGCATGAAACGGCACTGCGGGCCGGCGTTTT
>JAFZNN010000134.1 GCA_017550895.1 Clostridia bacterium | reverse complement strand
TGGTGCCGGATCTGCTTGCGCCGGACGGGGAGATGCAAGCCCTCGCCGAGGCCATTCTGCCCTCGCTCACAGAGGTCACCTCTTATCTTCGCGGGGCGCTGTGAGACGACGCTTTCCCCGCCGTCATTCCGTCGTAAAAGGAGGTTTTCCCATGTGCGCGCGGCCGATCGCCAGTTTGATCTATGATTTCGACAAGACGCTCTCGCCCAACAACATGCAGGAATACGGGTTCCTCCGGGGACTTAAGATCGAGCCCGCGGAGTTCTGGGCGGAATGCCGCCGGTTCGCCATTGAAAACCGCATGGACGGCGTGCTGGCCTACATGTACAAGATGAAAGAGAAGGCCGAGGGCGTGATGGAGCTCTCGCGCGGCGTGTTCCGCACGCTGGGCGCGGACATCGAGTTCTTTCCGGGCGTTCCCGACTGGTTCGACCGCGTCAACGCCTACGGCGCGGGCCTGGGGCTGGATGTCGAGCACTACATCATCTCCTCCGGGCTCACGGAAATCATCGAAGGCTCGGCCATCGCGAAGCATTTCCGCGAAATCTTCGCCGCGTCCTACTGCTACGACGCGGACGGCAGGCCGCTGTGGCCCTCGAGCGCGGTCAACTACACCAGCAAGACCCAGTTCATATTCCGCATCAACAAGGGCATTCTGGACGTGACCAACGACAACGACCTGAACGGCTTCACCCCCGAGGACAGGCGGCGCGTGCCCTTCCGGAACATGATCTACGTGGGCGACGGGCTGACGGACGTGCCCAGCATGAAGCTCACGCGCTCGAAGGGCGGCTTCTCCATCGCCGTGCATCCCCCGGGCGACACGCGGCTGGTGGACGACATGCTGCTGCAGAACCGCGTCGATTTCGCGCTGACCGCCGATTACTCGGCCGGGAGCGAACTGGAGCGCGTCGTTCAGGCCATCCTGCGGCAGATCGTGGCGGTGGACGAATGCGCCCGGCTGCACGCCGCGCATCTGGACGGCGCGCGCCGCCGCATCGAAGCGCGCGAGGCCAAGCCCGTGGCCTACGAGGGCACCTGGATGGGCACGAGGGAATGACAAACGCCCCCGTTGACCGCGCGGTCAGCGGGGGCGCTTTCCATTTACCGCTCTATTCGGTTATCCAGTCGACGACCACCCGTCCGCAACCTTCAAACGCGTCGTCCGCGATGGACGTGACACTGGCGGGAACGCGCACATAGCGCAGGTTCTCGCAGTCCGCGAAGGCGCGGGAGCCGATGGACGTGCAGGTGGAGGGGAGAATGACAGCCTCGATGGAATCGTCGCCGGAGAAGGCCTCGGCCTCGATAGCGGTCAGGGAGGTGGGGAGGGTGAGGACGGCGGTGTAGACCGGATCGGGCACGTAGTTATAGTGAATAGTAGCGTTATAAAGGGCGTCGTTGTAGCTGCCGATTGTTATTTCGTTCCACTGGGCTTCGGTGCCGGCGTAGTAGACGTCAGTCAGGCTGGCACAATAATGGAAGGCCCAATCGGCAATACTGGTTACACTGGCTGGAATTGTGATGTCCGTCAGGCTGTCGCAATGCTCGAAAGCAGAATGCCAAATATAAGACACGCCGTCCGTGATTGTGATGCTCATCAGGCTGCTGCAGAAAGCGAAGGCGTATTCTGGAATGGAGGTTACACTGGCCGGAATTGTTATGCTCGTCAGGTTGCTACAATTATAGAATGCATAACCGTCAATGTAGGTCACACTGTCCGGGATCGTGATGCTCGTAAGGCCGCTGCAATCAGAGAATGCTTGCCAGCCAATGCTGGTCACACTGTCCGGGATCGTTATGCCAGTCA
>JAFZNN010000133.1 GCA_017550895.1 Clostridia bacterium | reverse complement strand
GTCATGCCGAGGATCGTGCCGTTCATATAGATGTTTTCACGGCCGGTCAGCTCACGGTTGAAGCCGGTGCCGACCTCAAGCATCGATGCGACGCGGCCGTAGATCTCAATGCGTCCCGCCGTGGGCGCGGTCACGCGGGAGAGGAGCTTGAGCAAGGTGGATTTGCCCGCGCCGTTGGCGCCGATCAGGCCGACGGTTTCGCCGTGCCGGATCTCGAGATTGATATCGTCGAGCGCCAGAAAGCGGTCCGTCAGGACCACGCGCCCGTCGTTTTCGACCTTCGTGTTCGGATCATCAAGCCCGTGCTTTCGCGCCCACCAGCTGCGCACGTCGTTGATCAGCGTGCCGCTGCTGAACTGCCCGAGCTGGTATTCTTTTTGAACGCCGATCATCTGGATCGCGAACGGCGCCTCGTTGAGATAATAGTCCTTGAGCGCCTCGGCGATCGCGTTGTCCTGCGCGTTGGTTTCAGTCCGTGCTTTGTTCCTGTTCAAGGGTTTTGCCTCCCGCAGTTTCGCCTTCCGATGGTTCTTCATATTGCTTGATCGTTTGCAGTTTGCCTTTAATAAACCGAAAGAAAATGCCGAAATACAGCAGCGCCCAGACGCCGGCCAGCAGAATGCCCTCCCAGCTCTCGCCGACCAGCTGCTCGAGCGGGATCACGCGTTTGAGCGCAAAGAACAGCGCGGAAAACGCGAGATTGACGAGCGTGATGGACGCGACGCTCTTCCACGGGAACAGGGCCTTGAGCGGTATTTTCGTGATCCTGCGTGTGATCACAAGTAGATACATCGCGTTGATCGCGACCGCAAGGATCGTCGCGATCGCGGGGCCGATGAATCCGATCGCGTAATACAGCGCCACATTCAGCACCACATTCAGCGCCAGCGAAAGAATCGAGCTTCTTAAAATATATTTCGTGTTGTTCGTGCATTGCAGGATCGTGCCGAAATACGTCGTGCGGAACAGCAGCACCAGCGAATAAATGGCAAACACAGTGGCGCCCGGCGCGTATTTTTCGGAATACAGAAACACGATCGCGTCTTTTGAAAACGTCGCGAGCCCGAAGGAGAAAAAGGCCGTGATCAGAAAGGAGAGCGTGATCGTTTCTTTCCACAGATCGACGGCTTCCCGCATCTGATCATGCTTGATTTTGCGCGTGATGATTGGCAGAAACACCGCCGCGATCGACGTGGCGATAAAATTGAACGGCAGCTCCTTGGCCGCGTTGGCGTAAATCGCGTACTGATCCGTGGAAACAAAGTGGCCGATCACGAATTTGTCGAGCTCGGAATTCAGGGTCGTGATCGCGACCGAAAGCCCGAGCGGGATCGAAAACACCAAAATTTCCTTGATCAGCGACCAGTCCGCGCGCACACGGATCATGCCGTCGAGCCGGACGGCGAACAGGATCACGACCGCGCTGGACACAAGCTCGATCGTCAGGAACCAGAAGACATACGCGGAAAAGCCGAGGGCGCACCACTGAACGATCAGCACGCAGCCGACAATGGCCAGGCTGTGCAGGATCCTGTAAGTCACCAGCAGGCGGGACTGCTTTTGCACGATCAGCAGATTATCAACGCTGCCGGTGATGATCATCGTCCAGGGATAGAGCGCGAGGAAATAGGCGTATTTGCTGATCTCGCCGTTGCCGAAATACCGCTCGATCAGCGGGACCGCGGCCACAAGCAAGGCGCCGACGACAAAGCCGAGCACCGTGTTGAAAATATAATAAGCAGAGACAAATCGATTGCGCTCTGCTTTGGTTTCGGCGCGCGCGAGAAAGTAGTTGATGCTCGTCGGCAGCCCCATCATCAGGAGCATCGTGACGAGATTCACCACCATCAGCATCTGGGAATACGTGCCGTATTCACCCAGCGTGCGGTATCTCGACAGCAGCATGGCTGTGACCAGCTGAATGCCGTAAGTCACAACCAGAGAAGCTGAGAGAATCGCAACGTCGCCGCTCGAGGATAGATTTTTTTTGGATGAAAGCAGTTTCATAGTCAACTCAGATCACAAAAACGCAAACCGGAATCAGCCGCGGCCGACCCCGTCCGTCAGAAGCTCGGCAAACAGCCGGCCGACATATTCCGCCGTGTTTTCTTGAAAACTCGTTTGGATTTCCTCATAACGCATCCGCGCGCCGCGCGTGGAATCGATAAACTGCCAGACGGCGTGCGCCTGGTTCTCAAGGGTATCCGCCCCTTCGATGACGTTCAGGCCGAGCCGGTAGCGATTGACATAAGGGATCGTCGGGCAATCGGGAATCTTGCAGAAATTCAGGATCGGCTTGCCCGTGCTGATATAATCAAACAGCTTGCTCGGCACCTGATTGCTGACGTTGTTGCCGATATTGATCAGCACGTCGGCTTCCTGCATCTTTCTGAAGCTCTCGTCCAGCGGGAGCATGCCCAGATGCCGCAGCCGCTCGCCGAAGGCGCCGCGATAACTTTCGATCCGATCCTCCTGCCCGTCGCCGGCAAAGACCACCTGCAGCTGCTCGGACTGCACACGGCTGAGCACTTCCAGCGGGAAGGTGCAGTCGCGCATCGTGCCGTAAAACCGCCCGCTGTAGAAGCATTCGATTTGCTTCCCGTCAGATGCGGGCGCGTCGGCGCAAGTGAGATCCTTGACGTTCGGAAATTCAGCGGGATGCACCTTCGGCAGCAGCGCCGCATACGCGGGATCCGCTTGCTTTTCGGCGGCAAGAATCGGCGTTGTGATGATCGCGCGGGCATCCGAATAAAGCGCCAGCTCGATCTCCGACATCTGATCGCTCAGGCCGAAGAACTGATTGGTGGAAATTGGATCCAACTGATAAACCAAAAACGGCTTTGCGGTTTCTTTGCAATAAGCGTCGCAGATCATGCCGTTGATATAATGAGAGCAAACGGCGATAAGATAATCATACTGCAGGCCGATCTTTTTCAATCGATTCACTGCCAGACGCACCGTCTGCCCGGCTTCGGCCTTGCCGCTGTCGGACTTCGTGAAGCGATGCAGCAACCGCTGCGGCGCGGCTTTGAGCGCAAGGAGCTTGTGCTCTTTGAGCAGCTGATCAAAGCTGGAAAACCGGCTGTCAAAGACGTTATAGAACGTCACGCCGTCGCTGTGCAGTTCCTCCGGCAGCGCAGAATCGCCGGTGATATTGAGCACATCCGCACGGATCTGACGGCGATTCAGTTCACGAATCAAAGCCATCACGCAATTGCCTGTGGCCGTCTTCACCGGATAAGTTTCTAATGTAATAAATAATACTTTCATAAGTCACCGCCGTTGCCGCACAAAGCGGCAGGTCGTCATGGCTGCAATTCTTTTTCTCTTTTCACCGGATTGGAAAACCACAGGCGCTTCTCCCGCTGCGGGGCGAGCGCCGGCGCGCTTTGCGCCTGCTTTTCCAGATTGTCAGCAAGCAGTTTGATTATGACAAGATAGATCCAGATATTATCATAAGTCAGCAGGCTGATCGCGAACATGCGCAGCACCAGCACGGAAATCGGAATCAGCAGCACCGCCCGCATCCGCATGCCTTCGAATGACTTTTTCAAGCAGAACAGGAACAGCGAGGTGCCGAAGAAGCCAAAATAGAAGATCGTTTCCAAAAATGTGTTGTGCGGCGCACGGCCGTCGGAGATTTTGCGCCACAATCCCTTGCCGAACAAAAAGATTTTCGGATTCTCAAACACTTCCTTGATGTAAGTTACCCAGATATCCAGGCGGCCGGTGGAGATGGAATTGAGCGATGCGTTTTCATCCTGCTCAAACCGGAAGAGAAACAGATTGATGCTGTCGAACGCAAAATAATAAACAACGCCGATCAGGATCACGGCAAAGAAAGCGAACTTTGTCGCTCTGCTCGCGCCGCCTTTGCGGAGCGTGCCGATGAACCAGAGCACCAGCACAAGCGCGTAGCTGATCAGGAAGGATTTGCTCACGGACATCACGCCGAACACCGTCAGCGCGGCGATCAGAATATAGTGGATCGGCCGCTGCCTGATCGCCAGCAGGAGCACGACAATGCAGGCAATGATGAAAACAATGTCCATGGTAAAATAATTGGGATTGTCGAGCAAACCGGAAAAGCGATCGGCATAGACGTCCTCATCGACTTTCATCGAGGAACTTCGAATCAATTGACTGAGCGCGGGTGAAGAATCGCGCAACAGCCCGAGCACCGAAGCGGCGATCGCGCCCAATCCATACGCCACAACGGCGGAATCCGCATTGATATTGTAGCGGTCGATCAGTTTGATCAGCAGCAGTCCGGTCACGATCGTGAGCACAGTGGTCCACCAGTAGTAACCGGAGAACACGATGCCGTAAAAGCCCATCAAAACAAGCGCGACAAAACTGACGCGGTCGATCTCAAACCCAACGTCGAGCACCAGGATCCGAAACAGAAAAGCAAAATAATGATACGTGTAAAACGACATATCGTCAACGCCGAACTTCATCACCTTGGCCAAAGTCAGCAGATAGACGATGATATAAAAGCACTCCTCCGTGGAGAAAAAAATGATGGGGATGAAGCCGAGAACCAGAAACGCATAGCAGAACAGATCATTGTAAGCGCGGCCGAAGATCGTGATCGTCAGCACAACGAGCATAAACACCACACGCCCCGAGAATAAACGCCGGGACGAGGATGGCTGATGTTCTTCTCCGAAGTACGGCCTTTTATTATTGCCGAACAGATCGGTGATACT
>JAFZNN010000132.1 GCA_017550895.1 Clostridia bacterium | reverse complement strand
GCGGTAAAAATCCCGACGCAGCGCGCAGAGGAATATTATCTGGCGGAAAACCGGCAGGCGACCGGCTGGGACAGCGGCCTTGCCCGCATCTATATCGGGGATACGCAGAAAAGCGGCGTGGTTCTCTGGCATGTGGACGGAGAGATCCTGCGCGCGCATCTGGAGCAGAATTCCGTCAACAACCCCGACCACCGGCCCGGCGTGATGCCGCTGTATCCGGAATCCGCCGACGGCGTGTTCGGCTATCTCGGCGCGCAGTCGATGGTCCATACGGGCCGGCCGTTTCTCAGCGCGTTGTCCGCGCCGGTGGATCTGCCGCTTTACGGCAGCGGGGCCGCCGCCGATCAGCGCGGGGCGCGCTTTGCCTCCGGGCTGCTGGTGACCGTTCCGGATCCGTCCGCGCCGGTCATGCGGCTGCTGCTGGACACCGCGCAGCACGCGCATCTGCTGCAATATCAGCCGGAACGTCCGGCCGCCTGCGAAACGGACGGCCGCGCGGCGGTCTGGTGCTGCACCTACTGCGGCGCGCTGTTTGAAGACGCCGCCGGCACCGTGCCGACGGAGGAAGCGGCGCTTCGCCTGCCTGCGCCCGGACATACAGAGCCGGATTTTTACGGCAACTGCACGCGCTGCGGCGCGCATCTGATCGACCTTTGCCCCTGGTGCGGGCAGCAGCATACCGGCCTTTGGGGCGGCGTGCAGGGGCTGTTCCATCAGCTGCTCTGGCGCATCCGGACGGCATGGGAAATTCTTTTTTCGTAATTGTGAATCACAGAGATCGGAGGGTTCTGTTTGAAATTCCAGAATGTTGATTTTGATACCTATTTTCAGCACTATCCGGACAAGGACGGGTATTTCGGCAAATACGGCGGCGTGTATGTCGACGACAAGCTGAAGGCGGCCATGGCGGAAATCACGCAGGCCTATTATTCCATCTGCCAGTCCCGCAAATTCATTGCGGAGCTGCGGCGCATCCGCGCGGAATTCCAGGGCCGGCCGACGCCGATTTCCCATCTGGAGCGGCTGTCCGACGCGCTCGGCGGCCGGGTGCAGCTCTATGCCAAGCGCGAGGATCTGAATCATTCCGGCGCGCACAAGCTGAACCACTGCATGGGCGAGGCGCTGCTGGCAAAATACATGGGCAAGAAAAAGGTCATCGCGGAAACCGGCGCGGGCCAGCACGGCGTTGCGCTTGCGACGGCTGCGGCGTATTTCGGCCTGGAATGCGATATCTATATGGGCGCGGTCGACATCAAAAAGCAGGCGCCGAATGTGGCGCGCATGAAGGTGCTCGGCGCAAACGTGGTCGAGGTCACGCACGGTCTGCAGACGCTCAAGGAGGCCGTGGACGCCGCGTTCGAGGCCTACAGCAAGGAATATAACGACGCGATTTACTGCATCGGCTCCGTGCTCGGGCCGCATCCCTTCCCAATGATGGTGCGCGATTTCCAGAGCGTGGTCGGCATCGAGGCGCGGGAGCAGTTCATCGACATGACCGGCCATCTGCCGGATGCGATCGTGGCCTGCGTGGGCGGCGGCAGCAATGCGGCCGGCCTGTTTGCGGGCTTCCTGAATGATCCGGTCGAGATCTACGGCGTGGAGCCGCTCGGCCGCGGCGCGAAGATCGGCGACCATGCGGCCAGCCTGCGCTACGGCTCGGAGGGCGTGATGCACGGCTTCAACAGCATCATGCTCAAGGATGAAAACGGCGATCCCGCCCCGGTGTATTCCATTGCAAGCGGTCTGGATTACCCCTCCTCCGGCCCGGAGCACGCGTTCCTGCAGGAGATCGGCCGCGTGAAATACGACCTGATCGACGATGAGGAAACCGTCGACGCTTTCTATAAACTCTCCCGCCTGGAGGGCATCATCCCCGCGATCGAAAGCTCCCACGCCGTCGCCTATGCAATGAAGCTGGCCAAAACGATGGAGCACGGCGCCGTGCTGATCAATCTCTCCGGCCGCGGCGACAAGGATCTGGATTTCGTGATCGAAAAATACGGGATCCGATAACGGCAGGGTTTCGTAATCCAGTATTGGTTTTGCGGGGCAGGAATCGTCCATAAATGCGTCAAAGCCGCACTGACATACATCAAGTATGCCGTGTGCGGCTTTTCCTTTTTCTGAACAATTTCTGCTCCCGCAAAACTGTATCCATCGAAAAGAGATGCAATTGCGCGGGAAGGGCGCTCTTTTCGACAACACTGGGTTACGAAACTCTGCCGAACGGCAAAACCTGCTTGACAGAAGCACGGTTTTGTGTTAGAATGTGCAAAATTAAACAGTTCGGTTGAAGCTTGCAGAAAAAGGCGCCGCTCTTTGACTGTTTGCTGACGAGCTCCGGAGAATGCCGATCAGGATCGGATGCCGAAGGTGCAAGGGGACGCCTGTCCCCGAATCTCTCAGGCCAAAGGACGGAGTGCGGCGCGGATCACTTTGCGTTCAGACAGTCAGCAATTCTGGCTGTCTTTTTTTGCTTGCTTCAGGAAGAAAGAAGGAAACAGCTTATGTGGAACCAACTGCTGTCCGTGATCGAAAGCGTCAATGACGTGCTCAACGGCATCGTCTGGGGCTGGCCGGTGATCATTCTGATCCTCGGCACGGGGATTTATCTGACGATCCGCACCCGGGGCCTGCAAATCAGGCATTTCCGGGAATCGCTGAATACCACCATTGTCCCGACGCTCAAAGGCCTCGGCAAGAAAAAAACAAACGAAGACCGGCTGCGCTCCGTTTCGCAGTTCGAGGCGTTTTCCACGGCCATATCCGGCACGGTGGGCACAGGCAACATCATCGGCGTCGTTTCGGCGATCCTCACCGGCGGCCCCGGCGCGGTTTTCTGGATGTGGATGTCCGCGTTTTTCGGCATGGTGACGAATTATTCTGAAAATGTGCTGGGCCTTTATTTCCGGAAAAAGGACCGGAACGGCAACCTCTCCGGCGGCGCGTTTTATTACATTGCCAACGGTCTGAAATGGAAGTGGCTGGGCTATCTGGCCGCGATTTTCTGCATGTTCGCGGCGATCGGCATGAGCGGCGTGCAGACGAATAAGATTTCCGGCACGCTTGCCGAAGCGGTCTCGCGCATCAGCGCGTCCGCCGACACCGCAACCGTGCGTCTGATCGTCGGCGTCATTGTCGCCGTCATCACGGCGGGGGTCATCATCGGCGGGATCAAGCGCATCGGCAAGGTCGCCTCCATGCTGGTGCCCCTGATGTCCCTGCTCTTTATCGTTATGGCGCTGATCGCGATCGTCATGCATATCAACCGTCTGCCCGCGGCGTTTGCCCTGATTTTCAGCAAGGCGTTCAATTTCAAGGCGGCCGGCGGCGGCATTCTGGGCTACTCCTTCGCGCAGGTCATCAAAAAAGGCATGGCGCGCGGCGTCTTCTCCAACGAAGCCGGCCTCGGCTCCTCTGTCATCGCGCACTCCGCCTCCGAAACGCGCGAGCCGGTCAAGCAGGGGCTTTGGGGCGTGTTTGAGGTGTTCTTCGACAGCTTTGTGATCTGCACCCTGACCGCGCTGATGTTCCTGACGACCTTTGACGTCGCTTCGCTTTCGGCGGAAAAGGAGGACAGCGTGATGTCCATGACGATGTTTTCCGACAATTTCGGCGCGTTCGGAACGGCGGCGTTTTCCATCATTTTGCCGCTGTTTGCCTTCACGACGGTGATCGCCTGGTCGTATTACGGCGAAAAAGCCGTGGAATTCTGCTTCGGCTGGCTGAAAAACGGCCGCAGCAAGATCGCCGTTACGGTTTTCAAGGTGGTCTATGTTGTGCTGATCGCCGCCTCCGCAACGATTCACAGCGAGCTGATCTGGGCGATTGACGATACGTTCAACGGTCTGATGGCGGTGCCGAACCTGATTTGTCTGCTCGCGCTGGGCAGCCTGGTCAAGCAGATCACGCAAAACTATTTCGACCGCAAAAAGGGCAAGGACGTGCCGCCGATGCTTTCCGCCTATCCCGAGCTGAACGCGGAATTCGCCGCGGATATCCGGACGGAAAACGAGGAGATGAAATAAGCCTCCTGTTCGGGCATCTTTGTCTGAGAAGCATAATAGATCCTACTAATAAAACCCGCTCCCCGCGGCAAAAAGCCGACGGGGAGCGGGTTCATCTGTTCCGCGCGGAAATCAGAAGTATAAAGAGTCAACCTGCGGCACCAACGCGCAGAGCCGCGCCGTGCAGTGGTCAATCAGCGCGGTGTTGTCCGGCGTGCGCTTGCGCGTGCGCCGCAGCAGGCGCGCATAGCCGATGATCTGCGCTTTCAGAACGGCGTCGTCGATCTCCGCCTGCGGCCG
This sequence comes from Clostridia bacterium, assembly GCA_017550895.1. Classification (GTDB taxonomy): domain Bacteria; phylum Bacillota; class Clostridia; order Oscillospirales; family Acutalibacteraceae; genus CAG-177. The sequence goes on along the minus strand of JAFZNN010000132.1, from coordinate 1,818 downwards.
GCCCTCGAAATAATCCCGCAGCGAGCAGGTCCAGAAGGCGGTCGCCGTTTCGCGGTCGATGCCGAGGAAGCGCTTGATTTCCTCGTGGTCGAGCTCGCTGAAGCCCTGATAGGCCAGGAACATCTGCGACAGCTCATAGACCGGATGGCCGACGGAGAGCGTATCCATATCGATCAGCAGATTCTCATTGCCCTGCCGCATGATATTCTTGATGTGATAATCGCCGTGCAGCATCGTGTTTGTTTCGGGGATCTCCGCGAACATGGCGGTCAGCTTTTTGCCGATCTCTTCGGGCAGCGCCGGCACGCAGGCGGCCGCCCAGCCGAGCGCCTCCTGCTTTTTGCTCGGCAGCTCGCCGTCTTTCAGCACCGTGCCGTGGATGGTTTTCAGAATGTCGATGCTCTGCTGCGCGAGCGTTTCGACCGGCTCGCCTTCATTGAGGAGCTTTGAGAAGGATTTCGCGTTCAGCAGCTCAAAGACGGAGCCGTAGAGCTCGCCCACCTGCACCACGTCGTAAGGGATGGCCGTGGGGATGCCCATGACGAAGGCTTTCCTGGCCAGCTCCCGTTCGTTGTGGATTTCGGCCAGGGAATCGGGATTTTTATACACCTTGACGATCGTATCCGGATCGGTGCGGTAGACCACGCCGTTGGAGCCCTCGCCCAGCTTTTCACAGCCTTCGATCGAGAGCTTGCGGTAGGCCTTTTTCACCGTCATCATCTCCGTGAAGCCGGTCATGTCGAGGATGTCATAGACCTCCGGGCAGCAGTTGACGACGGAGGTGTCGGGGTTGTCTTTTTTCAGCCGCAGGATCACGCGCAGACCCGCGCTGGAAATATAGTTCAGCGCCGCGGCGTCCAGCACGATCGTGCCGCGGAAATCGCCGACCTGCTTGCGAAGAGCGGTTTCAACCTCGGCGGCGTTGGAGGAATCGATGCGCCCGGAAAGGGGGATGTTCATCTGCAGGCTCCTTTCTTCATTTTATTTCTCGGAATCAAAGATGCGATGGATCAGGGCTTCATATTCCCGATAGGCGGGGCTGTCGCTCAGCTCCCGGATCTCGTTGAGCACGGACGCGTGGTACCAGCGCTGCTTTTTCGGATCCGATTCGTTGAAGCGGGCGAACACCGCATCGCCGATTTTTTCATGCGTGCGCGAGAGCGCGCGCAGATTGGAGAGCTTGTCGCCGAGCCAGAGGATCTTGACCGCGGTATCGCTGCGTCCGAGCACTTCCAGGCTTTCCTCTTTGCGGATGCGCCAGGAATCGCGCGGATCCATATCCGGACGTTTGTCCTCGGTTTCGCAGGCGACCAGCTCCGCCACGCGCGGGCCGAAGGTGCGCAGCAGGTCGTCGGCCGTCACGTCCGTGTCCTCCACGGTATCGTGCAGCACCGCCGCCGCAAGCAGCGCTTCGTCGTTTGTGAGCGTGCCGACGATCGTCGCCACCTCCAGCGGATGCAGGATATAGACGCTGCCGTCCTTTCTCTTTTGCCCCCTGTGGGCTTCCATTGCGAACTGTACGGCGGATTCAAACAGATGCTCCATAACGAACCTCCTTGAAAAATGATCCCGGGCTGCGGCGACCGCGCGACGATGCCGTCAACGCCGGCAGAAGGACGCCGACGCCGCGCTTTCTGAATATCATTATAACAAATAGTTCCGCAAAAAACAAGCGCTTTCGGCAGGGATTCATAAACCAGTATTGGTTTTGCGGGGCATAAATCGCCCCTAGCCAGATCAGCATAACTGGAACACGCGCAAAACGCGCCATTTTCGCGGCCTTTGCCGTTTTCGCGCTTGCATGGCGTCAGCCAAGCT
>JAFZNN010000131.1 GCA_017550895.1 Clostridia bacterium | reverse complement strand
GGCATGACCAAAAGCGAGATCGACCGCAAGATGGACGCGATCATCGACTTTTCCGAGATCGGACGCTATATCGACACGCCGGTCAAGCGCTATTCCTCCGGCATGTATGTCAAGCTGGCCTTCGCCGTCGCCGCCAACCTCGACGCGGAAATCATGATCATGGATGAGGTGCTCGCGGTCGGCGATATGGCGTTCCAGAAGAAATGCATTGAGAAAATGCGCGGCATTGAGGAGGAGCGCGGCAAAACGATCCTCTATGTTTCGCATAATATGGATACGATCAAGCGCCTGTGTGAACGCTGCATCGTGCTCAAGCAAGGCAGAATCATCTTTGACGGCCCCGCGAATGAGGCGATCGCGCTGTATATGGGCATTAACCGCGCGGTCTCCACGCATTACGAGTATCCGGAATCGAGCCACAAGCGCTATAATTTCCGCAAGGCGCTCATTGAATCCGCCGATTTCCCGGATTCCTTCAACGGGCAGCTGCCGGAGAACGAAACGCTTTCGTTCCGCGTCGCCGTGCGCGGCAAGCTGGATCTGGAGGAGATGTATCTGCGCCTGGAGATCGTGAATTCCTACGGCACGGTCATCGGCATCATGAATTCCGAACGCGGCGTTCCGCTCAGAAAGAATGAGCTCACGCATATCCGCGTCGTGATGGACAGCGCCCATCTCGCGCCGGGCAATTATCAGGTCAACCTCGTTGCGGAATCTTATACGGTGTCCGGCGAGTGGATGAAGCTTGACGCGGTCGACAGCGCTTTTTCGCTGGAGATCGCCTATCAGACCGGCGGCGCCGAGGAGCAGCACGCGCACTGGTTTGCGGTCTGGAACAGCAGCGTCAATCTCCATCCGCTGCAGATTTCACAAGTCTGAGGTGGCGCAAAATGGATAGAGAATTAAAAAAACTGATTCAGCATACGGTCATCGAGCCGAAAAAGCTGCTGCATCTGAATTTCGCCGAGCTTTGGAAATACAGAGATCTGATCTCGCTGTTTGTCAAAAAGGACTTTGCCCTGGTTTACAAGCAGACGATCCTCGGCCCGCTCTGGGTGTTTCTCAATCCGCTGATCACCACCGCGATTTACACCATCGTTTTCGGCGGGATCGCGAATATCTCCACCAACGGCGTGCCGAAAATCCTCTTTTATATGGCCGGCAACACGCTGTGGACCTTCTTTTCCGAAGCCATCAGCAAAACGGCGACCACCTTCAAGGATAACGCGCAGGTCTTCGGCAAGATTTATTTCCCCAGGCTGACCCGCCCGATTTCGCTCGTGATTTACACCGGGATCAACTTCGCGTTCCAGTTTTTGATGTTCGTGCCGGTGTGGATTTTCTACATTGTGCGCGGCGAAGTGCAGCCGAACTGGGCTGTGCTGTGGGCGCTGCCCGTGGTGCTGCTGTTTATGGCGGCTATGGCGCTGGGCTGCGGCCTGATCGTCAGCTCGATCACGATTAAATACCGCGATATGGCGATCGTCATCACCTTCGGCGTGAAGCTCTGGATGTACGCGACGCCCGTCGTTTACCCGATGACCGAGGTGAAAAACGAGCTGCTGCGCCGCATCATCCTGCTCAATCCCGTCACGCAGCCGATGGAGCTGTTCCGCTACGTCCTGCTCGGCGAGGGGACGCTGTCGGTCGCCGGCATGATCTGGACCGCGGTGTTCGCGATCGCGATCATGCTGTTCGGCATGATGTATTTCAACAAAGTCGAAAAAACCTTTATGGATACGATCTGATCTTCCGCGCACCGCGGCATAGAAAAAGAACCTCCCGACCGGAGGTTCTTTTTTCATATCAATTGAAATAATCAAGGATGGCAGTTGCCGCAGGGGGAGTATCCCATGGCGATGATCTCATCGCGCGACAGATCGGTTTCCGCGTAATTCTTCGGCGCGATTCTCTGTACGCTTTTGCAGTTCGGCTTGTGGAACTTCATGGTGTTCGTATTCAGCACATAGGCGCAATCCGAAACGGAGCGCACCGGCGCGGCGGTCGTGGTTTTCCTGGTTGTTTTTGCCGCCGTCGTCGGCTTTGCGGTCGTCTTAGCGGCGGTTGTGGGTTTTGCGGTCGTCTTAGCGGCGGTTGTGGGTTTTGCGGTCGTCGCGGCCGTTGTGGCTTTCGCGGTCGTGGTCGCGGCTTTCGTTGTCGTTTCGGGAGTTGCGGTGGTTTCCGGCGTCTCCGTCAACTCTGCCGGCAGGGCGCGTTCAAGCGGTTCGGTCCGGGTCGCCGCCTTTGCTGCGTCCTTCGATTCCCGGACGGAGGAAGCGGTTTCGATCAGATCGTCGATGATCAGCGTTTCCATGGTCATCTCGTCGGTTTCCTCGTCCAGGATCGGCATTTCGCGCACGATTTCCTGCGTTTCTTCGCTTGTCGTGTCGCTCTGCGACCCGGTGCCGCAGGACGCGGAAAGGAAGGAAAGCGCGAGGATCAGCACGGCGGCGATCAGAATTCTGAATGCGGTGGGTTTCATAGTGTCACTTCCTGAAAGACAGATTCATATTTTGAAATACTGGGTTTTTCAACATAGGAAAGCCTATCAGCCCGAACATACCAAGTAAGAACTGATAGACTGTAAACCACGAAGGGAGCGGTTGGCCGCCTCCTTTAGCTATAGTATCATAAGAATGTAATAAAGTCAAGATTCAGAAGTCAGTATAGTGACGTCCGTGCTTCATTGCATAAAGTGCGCTGATGGCTACGAGCGTGGAGAGTTCGCTCTTCTTTTGAATTGGTTGTTTATTGAATAGGTTCGGGGATTCGACTCGCGCGCCTGCGGGGCGAAGCGCCGAAGTGCCGCCTGTGGCGGAAGAAGCGAGGCGCTGAGGTGAGCAAACAAGGAGCATAGCGCCCGCTCCAAGGGCGATAGGCGACTATGTTTGCGATGGGGAATTACGCTCGCGGTCGCAACAGTCCACCGGACTGTTGCTCTGTACCGCTCGTCCTTCGAATCCCCTCGGCATGAACGAAAGGGAGAACTCAAAAGAGTTCTCCCTTTCCTTGGTGATCCATCGGGGATTCGCTTCGCGCGGCTGCGGGCGCTTGGTCGTCGGCGGGGAAAAACCTTCCCCCGGAAGGTTTTTCTAACACCGCCTCTCCTTTGAATCCCCTCGGAAGAGAACGAATGAGGTCATCCCTGCGGGACAACCTCATTCCTTGGTGATCCATCGGGGATTCGAACCCCGGACACCTTGATTAAAAGTCAAGTGCTCTACCGACTGAGCTAATGGATCCTATCAAATTGGCGCTTAAATATAATATATGATTTCATTCGCATTGTCAAGCCTTTTTCATAAAAAAACTGCGGGATCGCGCGGATTAATTTTCGGAAAGCGCTTGCAATGCATTCTTTAATAGTATATAATAATTTTGATTATATAACCGCGCTGTATACCCTGCGCGGGGAAGGAGCGTTTCAAGTATGAAGCTTACAATGGCGCAGGCGCTTGTCAGATTTCTCGATCAGCAGTATATCTGCTTTGACGGCGTCGAATCCAAATTTGTCGACGGCATTTTCGGCATTTTCGGCCACGGCTGCGTGGTCGGCATCGGCCAGGCGCTTGAGCAGGGCGGCCACCATCTGAAATTCTATCAGGGCCACAATGAGCAGGGCATGGCGCATGCGGCCATCGCCTTTGCCAAGCAGAATAACCGCCGCAAGATCATTGCCTGCACGTCCTCCATCGGCCCCGGCGCGCTGAATATGGTCACCGCCTGCGGCACCGCGACGGCCAACCGCATTCCGCTGCTTGTGCTCCCGGGCGATACCTTCGCCTGCCGCCAGCCGGATCCCGTGCTGCAGCAGATCGAGCAGCCGACGAGCTATGCCGTGACCGCGAACGATTCCTTCAAAGCGGTGTGCAAATACTGGGATCGCGTCGTGCGTCCCGAGCAGCTGATGACCGCCTGCCTGAACGCCATGCGCGTGCTGACCGATCCCGCCGAAACCGGCGCGGTCTGCATCGCCATGCCGCAGGATACCGAGGGCGAGGCGTTTGATTATCCCGATCATTTCCTGCGCAAGCGCGTGTGGTATCTTGACCGCCGTTCCCCGACGCAGCGCGAGATCGAAGCGGCGGTGGCCGAGATCATGCGCAGCGAGAAGCCGATGATGATCATCGGCGGCGGCGTGACCTATTCCGAGGCGTGGAAGACCGCGCAGTTCTTCGCGGAAAAATTCAATATCCCCATCGGCGAAACCCAGGCCGGCAAGGGCAACCTGCGCTGGGATCTGCCGCTGAATCTCGGCGGCGTGGGCGTCACCGGCGGCGCCGCGGCCAATGTGATCGCAAAGCAGGCGGATCTGATCATTGCCGTTGGCACGCGCCTGACGGATTTCACGACCTCCTCCAAGTGGCTATTCCAGAATCCGAATGTCCGCATGCTCTCGATCAACGTGAGCTCCTTTGACGCGTTCAAGATGGACGCCACGGCTGTGATCGCGGACGCGAAAACCGCGCTGCTCGATATCATGGGCGCTCTGTCGCTGCGTGAATATCGCTCCTGCTGGACCACGGAGATTTATGACGCGAAAGAGGCCTATACAAAAGAGGTCGACCGTCTTTACAGCATCTATATGCAGGAAGGGCTGTCGCAGACCCGCGCGCTCGGCGAGATCAACAAGCTGATCGACAAGAACGCGATCGCCGTCGGCTCCTCCGGCAGCCTGCCCGGCTGCATGCAGCGTCTGTGGCGCTGCTCCGTGCCGAAAACTTATCACATGGAATACGGCTTCTCCTGCATGGGCTATGAAGTCTGCGGCGCGCTCGGCGTCAAGCTGGCAGCGCCCGACCGCGAGGTCTACACGTTCCTTGGCGACGGCAGCTTCCTGATGCTCCACAGCGAGCTCTACACGGCCGTGATGGAAGGCGCCAAAATCAATGTGATGGTGTTTGACAATTCCGGCTGGGGCTGCATTGAGAACCTGCAGAATAACCAGGGCACGCCGACCTTCGGCACCCGTTTCCAGGCGCGCGATCCGCGCACAGGCATGCTCGACGGCCCGATCGTGCCGATCGATTTTGCCAAAATCGCCGAGGGCTACGGCTGCAAGGCCTATCGCGTGTCGAGCGTTGCTGAGCTGCGCGACGCGATCAATGATTCCAAGCGCCAGACCGTGCCCTGCGTCTTTGACATCAAAGTGGTGCACGGCAGTATGAGCGACGGCTATGACGCCTGGTGGCGCGTGGGCGTTGCCGAGGTGTCCGAGAGCGCGAGCGTGCAGGCGGCTTATGAAGACATGCAGGCCAACATCGCGAAGGCCAGACTTTATTAATTGATACGGAGGATGCAACGATGCTGAACAAAGACAAAGTCAAGCTGGCGATCGCACCGATCGCGTGGACGAATGACGATCTGCCGGATCTCGGCGCGGAGAATACGTTTGAGCAGTGCGTGAGCGAAATGGCGCTCAGCGGCTTCAAGGGCAGCGAGATCGGCAATAAATATCCCAAAGACGTCGCGACGCTCAAGCATAAGCTCGATGTGCGCGGCCTGCAGATCTGCAACGCGTGGTTTTCCTCGCTTCTGCTTTCCGACGGCTATGACGCGACGATTGCGGCCTTCATCAAGCACAGGGATTTCCTCTATGCGCTCGGCGCGCGCGTGATCGGCGCTTCGGAGCAGGGCAATTCCATTCAGGGCACAAGCAAGAGCATTTTCGGCGCGAAGCCGGTGTATACCGATGAACAGTGGGAGCTTGTGCGCAAGGGCTTCAATGAGATGGGCCGCCTTGCCAAAGAGAAGGGCATGTATTTCACGATCCATCATCACATGGGCACCGGCGTGCAGACCGAGGCGGAGATCGACAAGCTCATGGAGATCACCGATCCGGATCTTGTTTATCTGCTGTATGATACCGGTCATCTGGCCTTCTCCGGCGAGGACGCGATCGGCGTGCTGAAAAAGTATGTGCACCGCATTAAGCACGTGCATCTCAAGAGCATCCGTCAGGCCGTCATCGATGAAGGCAAGGCGAAGGACTGGAGCTTCCTCGACTGCGTGCGCGCGGGCGCGTTCACTGTGCCCGGCGACGGCGATTTCGATTTCACGCCCGTGTTTGACATCCTCGCGGATGCGGATTATCAGGGCTGGATCGTTGTCGAGGCCGAGCAGGATCCCGCCAAGGCGAACCCTTATGAATATGCCTGCCTCGCGCGTAAATACATCGCGGAGAAGACCGGCTTATAATCCGGCGTATCATTCAAAAAGACATCCGCCCCGGCCGTGAACGCGCGGTCAGGGCGGTTTGCCGCGACTGCGGGAAAGGAGGGCGCGCGCATATGAAAAGCTTATATCATAGAAGAATTGCTGCCGGCATTCTGCTCGCGGCGCTGCTTCTGATGCTCCTGCTGCCCTTCGCGCTGGCCGCGGAACAGGCGCTGCATGACTGCGCTGGCGCCGACTGCGCCGTGTGCGTGATGATCACCGCGCAGATGCACCGTCTGCTCTCTCCCGCGCGCAGATGCTCTCTTTTGCTCCTGCCGCTGTTTCTGACGGCGTTTCTCGCCGCGTTCGCGTGCCGGCCCGGCGCCTTTGCCGTGTCGCCCTGCATGCGCTGCGTGCGGCTTCTGAATTGAGGTTTGCTATCTCTATTTGATTATGCAAACTGAATTCGGAGGTTCCAATCATGAAAAAAATCATTGCCGTTTGCTTAATGCTGACGGTTCTGCTCACCGGCGCGCTTGCCGGCTGCAAATCCGAGAATCCCGGCCCGTCCGCCGGCAACCGGTTATCCATTGTTACAACGATTTTTCCCATCTGCGACTGGGTGCGGCAGATTGCCGGCGAGCATGCCGACGTAACGATCCTGCTGGATAACGGCGTGGATCTGCACAGCTATCAGCCCACCGCGCAGGATATCATCAAGCTCACCTCGGCCGATCTGTTCCTTTATATCGGCGGTGAATCGGATAAATGGGTGCAGGACGCGCTCAAGGAAGCGCCCGACAAGCTCGCAACCATGAACCTGATGGAAACGCTCGGCGACGCGATCAAGGAGGAAGAAGTCGTCGAGGGCATGGAGGCCGAAGAAGAAGCCGCGCAAGCCGACGAGGGCCCGGAATACGATGAGCACATCTGGCTCTCGCTGAAAAACGCCGCCGTGCTCTGCCGGGCAATCTGCGACCGGCTTTGCGCGATCGACTCCGCCAATGCGGCGGATTACCGCGCAAATGCGCAGGGGTATCTTACAAAGCTCAACGCGCTCGACGCTGCGTATCAGGCCGCTGTGGACGCATCGCAGGTGAAAACGCTGCTGTTCGGCGACCGTTTCCCGTTCCGCTATCTGACGGAGGATTACGGCCTCGATTACTACGCCGCCTTTGTCGGCTGCTCGGCGGAATCCGAAGCGAGCTTCCAGACGATCGCGTTCCTCGCGCAGAAGGTCGATGAGCTCGGTCTGCACGCGATCCTGCAGATCGAAACCTCGGACGGCTCCATCGCGAACACCATCCGCGCAACGACCGCGACAAAGGATCAGAAGATCCTGACGATGAATTCCCTGCAGGGCGCAAGCGGCGAAAACGCCTCGTATCTCTCCGTCATGCAGGAGAATCTGGACGTGCTCAAAGAAGCGCTTGCGTAAGGGGGGACGCGCGATGAAACGAATTGTTTGTATCATTCTCATTCTCGCCCTTTTCCTGCTCGCGGGCTGCGGAAACGGGCAGCAGCGCAAGGCCGCCGGCGGCAATCAGGCGCAGAATGTCAGCGACGTGATCGCGCAGAATACCACGACCGCCGTCGCGCCGGTCAAGGACGCCGCCGCCTTCCACGCCGCGCCGCTCTATGCGGACAGCGCGGTGCAGGTCGATCTGACCAAGCTCAACAGCACGATGGTGTATTCCGAGGTCAACAATATGATGAATACGCCGAGCGAATATAAGAATAAGGTCGTGCGCATGGGCGGCACCTTTGCCACGAGCGAATATGAGGGCAAGCGTTATTACGCGTGCCTGATCAAGGATGCGACCGCCTGCTGCGCGCAGGGCATTGAATTCCTGATCGACAGCAGCTACGTTTATCCTGCGGATTATCCCGAGGAGGGGCAGGAAATCGTCGTGACCGGCATCTTTGATATTTATTATGAGGGCGATTCCATGTATTGCCAGCTGCATGACGCCTGCATGTCAAAGCCTGCCTAAAACAACACCGAAAGGGGAGCGGACAATGAAAGTGACTTGTGAATACTGCGGCGCCTTTGTCGAGGCG
>JAFZNN010000130.1 GCA_017550895.1 Clostridia bacterium | reverse complement strand
TTCAGTGCAGATTTTTGCGCAAGGCAAGGAAGCTGCCGCAGAGAATACTTGCCGTATTGTCAAGGCAGATGACGCAGCATTGCCGGAAATCTGCCTGAAAAAACGAATGGGTTCGGATCCTCTTTGCCTAAGCAAGCTGCGCTGCAGCCGCAAAAAAATCGGGAAATCCTCATTTAGTGGTTGACAAGATCACGGGCTGTAGTGTATAATAACTTGAAAAGATGATACGAGGTGCTGCAGAACTGCCGCACCCAGATCCCTGTATCAGACGAGGGGAGGGAATAAAGTGAGCCAGGTCAAAGTCAAGGAAGGTGAATCGCTCGAGAACGCACTCAGACGCTTTAAGAGACAGACGTCCAGAGACGGCGTGATCCAGGAGGTTCGCAAAAGAGAGCATTACGAGAAGCCTTCGGTCAAGAGAAAGAAGAAGTCCGAGGCTGCCCGTAAGCGTAAGTACAAATAAGTTTGAACTTACATGCGAAAGAGCCGCGTGCATTGCACGCGGCTCTTAAAACTTTTATTACATTAAATTATTGCGGGATGGATCAGCGCCCGTCGAGCGTGATGCTGTCCACATAGCCGGTGCGCTTGCGCAGCGTCGCGGAGGAGATCTGAGAGATATACACCGTTTCGCCGCCGTCTGCGTCGGCGCAGACGATGAAGGATTTCGGCAGATCCGTGCAGACGTTGATCACGCGCCCGGCCTTTTCCGCCCGCGCCAGATAATCGCGCGTGCTTTTGGAAACGGTCGTGTTGTCCAGATCGAAAATGCCGATGATCTTGTCAAAGGTGATCACCTTGTCCAGTCCCAGGTGCAGATACATCTCATTCCTCCGGTTTGATCAGCGTCACGGCGCCGCCGAGATCACCGCCCATGAAGATGCGGGCAGCCGCCTCAAAACCCGCGGCGTTGTCGCTGACGTAGTAAGCGCGTTTGCCGCCCTGTGCGGCGTTCAGACCCTGCGCCCGCAGTCCGTCGGCCAGCGCGTCGGCCGCCGCCTCGGAGGAGCTGATGATCGTGATGCCCGGCATCAGCGCGGCGATCAGATCCTGCAGCAGGGGATAGTGTGTGCAGCCGAGCACCAGCGTGTCGATGCCCGCCTCGCGCAGCGGCGTCAGATACTCCTGCAGCACGGTCGAAATCACCGGGTCGCCTTGATGAAAGCGGCCGTTTTCCACCAGCGGCACCAGCAGGGGACAGGCCTTGCTCAGCACCTGCAGGTCGGGATTCACGGCGGCGACCGCTGCTTCATAGGCGCCGCTGCCGACCGTGGCGTTCGTCGCGATCACGCCGATTTTTCCATTGCGGGTGATGGCAGCCGCGCGCCGGGACGCCGGTTCCACCACGCCGTACACCGGCACGGGCAGCATGGCCTCCACCGCCGTGCGGGCAATGGAATCCGCCGTGTTGCAGGCGATCACCAGCGCCTTGAGCGCGAAGGTGCGCAGAAAGTTGACGTCCGCGATCACATAATCCGTGATCTGCGCCCGGCTGCGCGTGCCGTAGGGCACATGCGCGGTGTCGCCGAAATAAATGATGTTTTCCTGCGGCAGCTTATCGAGGATGCTTTTCATGACGGTCAGACCGCCGATCCCCGAATCAAACACGCCGATATAACGCTCGTTTTCTCTCATGCCGTCTCCTTACAGCGCGTTGACGATCGCCTTGAAATGATCGCCGCGTTCCTCAAAGCAGGTATATTGGTCAAAGGAACTGGTCGTCGGGGAAAGCAGCACCGTGTCGCCGGGTTCCGCCAGCCGGACGGCCGCGGCCACAGCGGCAGGCAGGTCGTCCACCACAGTGCCGTCCGGACCGACCAGCTCGTCCACCAGCCGCCGGCCGCAGGCGCCGTAGCCGATCACGGCCTTTACCGGCGCGAGCTCCGCCTTGAGCGGCGCCATGGACAGGCCCTTTTCAAAGCCGCCGACCAGCAGGATCACGCCGCGGTCAAAGGCGCGCACGGCGGTGATGGTCGCGTCCGTATTTGTTCCTTTGGAATCGTTGTAGAATTTTACGCCGTCCTTTTCGCGCACGAATTCGATCCGGTGCTCCACGCCCGTGAAGGCGGAAACGGCGGCGCGGATCACGTCGTTTTCAATGCCGAGCGCCTTTGCGGCCGCCACGGCGATGATGACGTTCTGCAGATTGTGCCGCCCGACCAGCCGGATGCAGTCCAGCGGCAGCACGGTCTCGCCGTTGACGGCGATCTGCCCGTCGCGGATGCACACGGCCGTGTCCGTCCGGTCAAGGCTGAAGTCCCAGACCCTGCAGGGCACGGGATAGCGCGCGGTATAGTCCATGACCGCGGGATCATCCGCGTTGCGCAGGAAGACGTCGTCTGCGCCCGTGTTTTCATACACGCGCACCTTGGAGCGGTAATAGGCGTCCAGCCCGCCCATGAAATCCACGTGATCCGGCGTCAGGTTGATGATCACGGAAACCTCCGGCCGGAAACGGTCGATATTCACCAGCTGGAAATTGGAGATCTCCAGCGCGATATAGTGCCCGGGCGTTTCCAGCAGGCCGGCCTCCAGCAGCGTCTCGCACAGCGGGATGCCGATGTTGCCGCTCAGGTGCGCCTTGCCCGGGAATGCGCGGCGCAGGATCTCATACAGCAGCGTCGTAGTGGTCGTTTTGCCGTTGGTGCCGGTGATGGCGATATAGTGCTGCGGCGCGGCGACCTGATAGGCCAGTTCGATTTCGGTGATCACCGGGATCCCGCGCGCCTGCAACCCTTCAATCATTGGGCTGCGGAAGGGCACGCCCGGATTCTTGACCACCAGATCGTAGTCCGCTTCAAACACGTCCGGCGTCTGCGGCGTGATCCCGACCCCCAGCGCCTCCAGCGCGGGCAGCTCCTTGATCTGCTCCTTCGGCTTGCTCTCCGTCACTGTGACCTTTGCGCCGAAGCGCAGCAGCACCTTGACCGCCGCCAATCCGCTGCGCGCCAGTCCGATCACGAGTACCCGCTTGCCTGCAAGCTCCATTGCAGCGCCTCCTCTGTTTCGTAATAAAACAAATATGTAACCTATATTATATCCGCCCGGCGGGCAAAAGTCAACCAAAGAGCGGACAGGCTGCGAAAAAAACGTCCCGTCCGCCCTGATCTATGCCATGGCGGCGGCCCGATGTGCGCGGCTGCTCATGGATGCAGCTGCATCACCGCGCGCGGCCGTCGCCTTGTTGTTTGCTTCGCCGTGGCAGGACCGCCTCATTGTCCATTCTATGCCGCCGGGAGCATCGGTGTCATTCAGGCGCGGAAAAATCCGAAAAACCACCAGATATGGATGAAATAATTCGACCGCGGAATCAAAACCACCAGGTCTTTGATTCCGACCAAAAAGAAACACCCGGGGTCGTTGAGAAGAAGGGATAAAAAAGGGCAAAAAAGGTGTTGACAAACGGGGACGGATTTGGTATGATAGCGGAGCGCCCTGCGGAAAGAGCGGGAAACTGCGGGTCTGCAGGCGCATATCGCACATTGAAAATTAAACAACGATAAGAACAAAACCCTTGAAGATTTCAGCAAACGATGGTTTGATCGGGGTGTGCAGATTGTGGCACAGATTTTTTGGCTGATGAAGCCGAAAAATCGCGGGAATACTTT
>JAFZNN010000129.1 GCA_017550895.1 Clostridia bacterium | reverse complement strand
CGCGGAGGCCGCCCGCCTGGCCGGCAAAAAGGGCGTGTACACCGGCTCCCCCATCCGCCCGGAGATCCTCCAGGGCGACCGCGAGCGCGGGCGGCACAGGTCCTTCGTGCAGCAGGGCGTCTGCGCCTGCACCTCGCCGGTGCTGGGGTTGTAGACGTCCATATACTTTTCGCACTTGGATTCCAGCCACTGACCGCCGGCAAAATACTTCAGCTTTTTCACAGCCATCGGGGATCACTCCTATCTCATTATAGTCAATTAATTTTATACCTATTTTCTTTCAAAGTCAATCCAAAACGGTGAGAAAACCGCAAAAACAGAAAAAAATCGCAATAACGGTTGCGGAACTTTCCAGGATGTGATAAAATAAATTATTATAATCCCGCCGGAAGGAGTGGTTCCGTGAAAAAGGTTCCTCTGCGTGAAAAAATCGGCTACGGCGTCGGCGCGATCGGACTGGATCTGAGCTACGGCCTGTTTTATTCCTACCTTTCGCTCTATCTGACGAACGCGCTGAAGATCAGCCCGCTGTTTCTGCTGATCCTTGCGCCGCTCGCCAGGATCTGGGACGGCGTCAACGATCCGATGATGGGCTCCATCGTCGACCGCACCCACACCAAAATGGGCAAATACCGCCCGTGGATCCTCACAGGCGCCTGCTTCAACGCGATCGTGCTTTCCCTGCTGTTCAATATTGCGGGCTTCAACGCCGGCACGATCGGCGTCTACGTGCTCGTCGCGGTGTTCTATGTCCTCTGGGGCATGACGAATACCCTCGCGGATATCCCGTTCTGGTCGATGATCCCGACCTTCGCCACAGAGGAAAAGGACCGCAACCTCGTTTCCACGATCGCGCGCACCTTCTCCGGCCTCGGGCAGGGGATCGTTTCGATCTTCACCTCGATCATCGTCGTGTATTTTGCGGGCGAGGCGAATACGGAGCTCGACAAGCTCAGCCCCGCCGGCTTAAGCAAGGGCTTCGGCAAATGGAGCATCATCGCGTCCGTCGCGCTGGTGGTCTTCGCGTGCATCAGCGTCGCCTCCACCAAGGAAACCGCCGTTGTGAAATCAGAGGAAAAATTCTCCTTCCGCAAGGCGCTGCAGGTGATCCGGCACAACGATCAGCTGCTGACCTTCATGCTGTTTGCGATGATTTCCAACTGCGGCTACTACATGACCTCCGGCATCAGCAGCTATTATTTCCTGCAGGTTGGTGGCGATCTGAAGCTGCAGGCGAAATTCAATCTGCTCGGCTCCGTCGGTTCGATCCTTTCGATTCTTGTCATTCCGATCTGCGATAAGTTCATGTCCAACCGCTCGACCTATCGCCTTTCGCTCACGGCGGCGACCGTCGGCTATGCCGGCATGGCGGCGGTCGGCTATCTGCTGCCGGGCGAGGTCCGGGATAAGGTGGTCGCGCTTGGCATCTGCTACCTCGTCGCCTCGATCGGCATCGGCTCCATGTTCGTCAATCAGACCGTCATGCTCGCGGATATCGTGGATTACGGCGAATACAAGCTCGGCAAGCGCAATCAGAGCCTGACCTTCTCGATGAAGGGCTTCCTGCAGAAGATGGCCTACACCCTGCAGTCGATCATCATGTATTCCGCGTTTGTCGCGACGAAATACGACTTCAGCAAGGGCATGAACGAAACCGTCGTCAACCGGCAGGCGGACGCGGCGATCACCTTCATGATGTTCATCGTGCCGCCGATCATGCTCATCATTTCCCAGATCATTTTCACAAAGCGATATAAGATCTTCGGCGATTTCAAGCAGGAGGTCCTGCGCGCGGTCAACGAAGCGCATCAATAAAATCAAAGAAATGAAAAAGGAGACGATCCCGATGAAAAAAGCTCTTGCGATCCTCTTGGCGCTTGCGGCGGTGCTTTCCGTCCTGAGTCTGGCGGCCTATGCCACGCGCCTGCCGCAGCAGACGGGCGTGCAGACCTGCACCGATCCGTCGGACATGCTCAATTTTGTGCTCAACGACGCGCCGAAGTGCCCGCCGATCCGCATCGTGGAGGCCAAGCTGAAGGAGAACGGCAGAACGAAGTGGGTGTATCTGCTGGGCCTGGTCGGCACGGACAATGTCGACGGGCAGACAAACAACCTCAACGCCTGCTTCAAAAGCGCCTTCAACAAGGATAACGACTACCTGCAGCAGGTCAAAGCCACGCTGGCGGACGTCGTGCCCAGAGGCAGCGCGCTCGTGATCGCCGGCCACAGCCTGGGCGGCATGGTGGCGCAGCAGCTGATCGCGGATGAGGAAATCAAGGCGGCTTACAATATCATCGGCACCGTCTGTGGCGGTTCCCCGCTGATCGAAGTCAATAATGAGCAGGAGGGCAGTCTGTGCCGCATGGTGGACCGCTTCGACATCATTTCCATCCTCAGCGGCGCCACCTTCACCAATCCCCGCGGCCAGTTCAACGACTGCCTGCGCGAGGACGGCGGCTGGTTCTTCAAGCCCGACGAAGCGCACAACATCTCCTATCGCACGAAATCCGAATGGCAGGCGTATGACATCTTCGGCGTGAAAGGCGGCGGCGCCACCCTGACCTATGATTATGCGGATATCATGATCTTCGGCGGTCCGGAGGGCTGATCCATGGAAACCGACGGGGCTGAAGCATTTAGGTAAAAACGTCGCGTCAAAGCAGAAAACCCTTTCGCTTTCGTTCTGAATATGAAAAAAGAGCTTGCGCCCCGTGATTGCCCGGGATGCAAGCTCTTCTTCTTTGGCTGTTTTGACGTTTTTCACTCAATGCGACAGCAACGTTTCGTCACGGAAAGTTTACAGGTTGGACCCGGTCATTGACTTGATTTTTTCTGCATTGTGTGGTACTATTTGAACCATGATGAAACAAAGAACGCAAACAATCAGAATGCTTTTGCTGGTTTTGCTCCTGCTGCTGCCTGCGCTGTCCGGCGGCTGCGCGGTGCGCCGCGGCACGCCCCGGACGCAGTCGGAAACGCCGCCGGCGGCGACGACCGAAGCCACCGTGCGCGTGACCTTCCCCGAGGGGTCAACCGTCGTGCAGATCGCGCAGAAGCTGGAGGAAAACGGCGTTTGCTCCGCAGCGGATTTTCTCGCGGCGGCGCGGGATCCGGCAGCGCTGGAGGCGCAGGGCTTCGCGGTCGACAACGCGGCGGAGCGCCCGTTCGTCTGCGAGGGCTATGTGTTTCCCGACACCTATGACTTCTATCGCGGGGAGGATGCGGCGCGCGCCCTGCGGCGCTTTCTGAGCAATGCCGCAGCAAAGTACGACGCGGCGCTGCAGGCCAGATGCGCGCAGGCCGGCTATACGCTCGATGAGATCCTGACGATCGCTTCGATCATTCAGGAGGAGGCGGGCGATCCTGCCGAAATGCCGAAGGTTTCCGCCGTGCTGCACAACCGGCTGAACAGCCCGCGCTTCTCAAAGCTCCAGTGCGACGTTTCCTCGGTCTATCTGCGGGAATACGTCAGACCGCAGGTGCCGGAGAACGATTATGAAGCGTATGTGGAGCTGTATGACACCTATCAATGCGCCGGCCTGCCCGCCGGACCGATCACGAATCCCGGCATGGAGGCCGTCAACGCCGCGCTTTCGCCGGCGGATACGAACGACTATTTCTTCCTCACGGATGCGGACGGCGTGTATCATTACGCCGAAACGTGGGAAGAGCATCAGGAAAACTGCGTTCGCGCAGGATTATCATGACAATCAGGAAAGGATCTGAAGCTATGAAGAAAATCATCGCCGTTTGTCTGGCGCTCGCCGCCGTGCTGACACTGTTCACCGCCTGCGGCAAGCCCAAGCTCAAGACCGTGGAAACCAAGGATTTCATCTATGAGGTGCAGGAGGACAACACCGCCAAGATCACCGGCTACACCAACACCGAGCCGATCGTGACGCTTGAGATCCCGGCCGCGATCGACAATCTGACCGTGACGGCCATCGGGGACCGCGCGTTTGCCGATCATGACAATCTGACGGTCGTCTATGTGCCCGCAACGCTCCTGACCATCGGCGAGGGCGCGTTTGAAAACAGCTCTGTGCGCAATGTGTTCCTGCATAAGGCGCGCAGCATCGAGATCCTGCCGCCCAACTGCTTTG
>JAFZNN010000128.1 GCA_017550895.1 Clostridia bacterium | reverse complement strand
TGCGACAGTTATAGTAAGCTGTACAAACTGTTGCTCACTGAGGCGGGCATTGAAAACATGCGCGTAACAGGTAGGGCAGATGGCGGCAATCATGCGTGGAACGCGGTGAAGATCGACGGCGTGTGGTGTCAGATCGACGTGACATGGGACGATCCCCCCACCGGCAGTATGAGCTTCGTTTCTGGCAAGGAAAACTACGATTACTTTGGCTTGAACGACGAACTCATGTCGCTGGATCATAGCTACACCTCACCGGTGGTCTGTGATTCGCTAGCGAATTACTACTACTACCGCACGCGGCAGCATGAGACGTGGATGTATCTTGTGTGGGATGAGATAGAAGATAACTTGGCTTCCGGCCTGACATCCTTCGACGTGGATACACAGGGTATCATCGTCACACGGGTGGTGGACAATGGGTATTCTTACCGTTATGATGAATGGACGAGCACCGTCGCCGCGGCGTTGATGTCTCTGGATCCGTGGACCTTCCAGGGTGGCGATTCGGT
The DNA here is from genome assembly GCA_017550895.1 of Clostridia bacterium. Taxonomy (GTDB): domain Bacteria; phylum Bacillota; class Clostridia; order Oscillospirales; family Acutalibacteraceae; genus CAG-177. The sequence goes on along the minus strand of JAFZNN010000128.1, from coordinate 1,772 downwards.
TTATGTCACGTTTACCTATAACGGCGAGACAAACACGATGCACTGCGAAGTGCAGATGGCGGATCCCTGCGCGGACGGCCACGACTGGGGCGATCTGATCATCGAGTGGGCGTCCGACGGCAGCGCTGTGACCGCGACCCGCGTGTGCAGCCGCGACGAGACTCACGTCGAGACGGCGCCGGCCGCGTTCGTCCTGGCGCAGGCCCCCACCGCGGATACGGCGGGCAAAACCCTCTACACGGCCGTCTTCGAGAGCGAACCCTGCGACGCGCAGGCGATCGTCGAGGATATCCCGGCGCTCAGCGACCTCGACGTGCTGTACCTTCCGGACGACCTGACCGCCATAGAAGACGAGGCGTTCATGAATGCGGACTGCGAGGCCGTCATCATACCCGACGGGTGCGTGTCCATCGGCGCGCGGGCCTTCGCGGGCTGCGAACGGCTGATCTACATCAGCATTCCCGCCTCCGTGACCGATATGGCGGAGGATGCCCTGGAGGACTGCGCCATCGTCCGCGTGGATGTGATCGTGGAATAATCCGATAAAGCATGGCGCCGCGCCCGGCCAATGACCGGGCGCGGCGTGTTTTATGCTCCGGAAGCGTCAGCCTTCGAAGCGATAGCCCATTTCCAGCGCCTTCAGGTTCGCGCCGAGCAGGTCGGCGTGGCGGGCGGAGACAACCTTCTTCAGCGCCTCCTCGATGCCCTCCCAGGCGCACACCTTGCTCTCGCGGATGACCTTGCCCACGATGATCATGTTGGCCAGCGTGGTGAGGCCGGAATCGGAGGCCATCTGCGTGGCGGGAATGTAGAACGCGGTCACGTCGTCCCGCTGCACTTTGCGCTCGATCAGCGTGGAATCGACGTAGATCTGGCCGCCGGGCACGGTCGCCGGCTCGTACTTGTCGAGAGACGGCAGGTTCATGGCGATCAGGGTGTCCGGCGTGGTGATGCTGGGCGAGCCGATGGGCTCGTCGGAGAGAATGACGGAGCAGTTGGCCGTGCCGCCGCGCATCTCCGGGCCATAGGAGGGGAGCCAGCTCAGCTGACGACCCTCGCACAGGCCCTTGTAGGCCAGGAATTTGCCGGCGAACAGCACGCCCTGGCCGCCGAAGCCCGCGATGAGGATTCTGTTGGTCTTCATGCCTCAGCCGCCTCCTTCTCTTTGGTGATGTCCTTGTAGACGCCCAGCGGGTAGTAGGGAATCATGTTGTCCTCAGCCCACTTGAGCGCCTTTTCGGGCGTCATGCCCCAGTTGGTGGGGCAGGTCGAAATGACTTCGATGAGCGAGAAGCCCAATCCCTTCACCTGGTTCTCGAACGCCTTTTTGATGGCCTTCTTGGCGGCCTTCACGTTCTTCACGCTGTTCACGGCCACGCGCTCGAGGTAAGTCGCGCCGTCCAGCTCGCGCAGCATTTCGCACACCTTCACGGGATAGCCAACGGTCTTCACGTCGCGGCCGTAGGGCGAGGTCTGCGTGACCTGGCCGGGCAGCGAGGTGGGAGCCATCTGGCCGCCGGTCATGCCGTAGATGGCGTTGTTCACAAAGATTATAGTGATGTTCTCGCCGCGGGCGGCTGCGTGCACGGTCTCGGCGGTGCCGATGGCGGCGAGGTCGCCGTCGCCCTGGTAGGTGAACACGATGTTCTCCGGGCGTGCGCGCTTGCAGCCGGTGGCCACGGCCGGGGCGCGGCCGTGCGCGGCCTGGATCATGTCGCAGTTGAAGTAGTTGTAGGTCATGACGGAGCAGCCGACGGAGGCGATGCCGACGG
>JAFZNN010000127.1 GCA_017550895.1 Clostridia bacterium | reverse complement strand
CTCGCGCAGCTGTTTCTCAGCTACGATTTCGCGCTTGCCGCGCTCGTGCGGCTCGCAGCGGCGCAGGGCGGGTGCAGCTTTGCGCAGTCACGCTGCCCCTACCGCCCGGCGAAAAAATGCCTGAAATGCGAGCAGCAGGACGTTTTCAACGCCTGCGCAGACGCTTTGATCATCACAGTGTACTATAAAGTGATCGATGATCTGCATGATCCCGGCTTCCTTTCCCGCCTGGCTGCCGCGCTGCTGTTCCCGCTTGTCCGGCTGATGCACCGCAAGGCGGCGAAGGCCGCACCCGCAGCCGAACGTGCCGTGGCCGAAGCCATGCGCCGGCAGCGGGAAGCCGAGCAGGCGCAGCAGACGGGCGTCGACGCGGCGGCGGACGCAAGCGCGCAGGCGCTGGGCACGCTGTTTTCCCTTGACGCCCCTGCGGAGAAGCAGGCGGCGCTGCGTACCCTCGGCTACATGATCGGGCGCTATGTCTATCTCCTCGACGCCGCCGACGATCTGGAGCGGGATCGCAAAAAAGGCGGGTTCAATCCGCTGGCGGATGCGCAGCTCGATGCGCCGCAGGCGCGCAAGGCCTTTGCCGGGCGCGTGCGCGGGATGCTGAATCTGACGCAGCACGCAGCGCTCGAAGCGCTGGACGCCCTGCAGGCGCCGCGGTTCGGCGAGCTGCTGGAGAATATTGTATCTGACGGTTTAGATCAGAGCGCGGCCCGGGTGCTGGCAAAATATGAGGGCGGCGCAGAAAAACCAAAACGTTTTACCGTGGAGTGAGAGAGCAATGAAAGATCCATATGGAATTCTCGGTGTGCCGCGCAACGCGACGGAGGAGCAGATCAACGCTGCTTACCGCGAAAAAGCGCGCGCGCTGCAGGATATGGGCGCAGGCGATGGGCAGCTCGAGGAGCTGAACAACGCCTATGACGCCGTGATCATGCAGCGGGCAAGCGGCAGCTATACCTATGCGGGATCCTACGGCAGCACGGATTACGCGGATATCCGCGACAAGATCCGCGCCGGCCGGCTGGAGGACGCGCAGATCCTGCTGGACGGCATCCCCGATGCGCAGCGGGATGCGGAATGGTTTTATCTCAAGGGCACCGTGCAGCAGAAACGGGGCTGGCTGGAGGAAGCGGCCAATAATTTTGCCCGCGCAGCCGATATGGATCCCGGCAACAACACCTATCAGGCCGCATACAATCAGGTGAATCAGGCGCGCAGCGGCGGTTACCGCACGGAACGCCGCGCCGGCCGCGACAGCGGCTGCTCCGCCTGCGACATTTGTTCCGGCCTGCTCTGTGCCGATTGCTGCTGCGAATGCATGGGCGGCGATCTGATTCCCTGCTGCTGAGCCGGAGGAGGATGCACTGTGAAGCAAAGCTCGAAATGCGCGCTCGGCGGCATCATCGCGGCGCTGTCGGCGGCGCTGATGATCCTGGTCGCGGTGATCCCGTTTCTGACCTATGCGCTGCCGGCTGTCGCGGGAGCGCTGATCATTTTCATCGTGATCGAGATCGACAAGAAATGGGCGTTCGGCGTCTATGTCGTGGTGTCCATCCTTGCCCTGCTGCTGGTGCCGGATAAAGAGGTGGCCGTGATGTATGTGGCGTTCTTCGGCTATTATCCGATCCTGAAGGCTGCCGCGGAGGCAAAATGCGGCGCCGTGCTGGCGTGGATCATCAAAATCGCCGTCTTCCTTGCCTCGATGGTGCTGGCCTATGTGCTGATGATCAACCTCATGGGCGTGACGATCGATGAAATGGAGTCCTTCGGCGTCTGGGCGGTGCCGCTGCTGCTGGGCATCGGCACGGTGGCGTTTGTGCTGTATGATATCGTGCTCACGAAAATCGTAACGCTGTACCTGATGAAATTCAGGAAGCATTTTCGCCGTTATTTCAAATAAAAGAACAAAGTACCGGGAGGGGATCGGAATGAAGGAGACCGTCAGAATCGGCGTCATCGGCCTGGGCGGCCGCGGCCGCGGCATGCTCGGCGAGCTGCTCGACTGTGAAGGCGTGATCGTGCCGGCCGTGTGCGACAAATATGAGGATCGCGCAAAAGAAGGCGCGGCGATCGTGCTGGAAAAGACCGGAAAAACAGCGGACGTCTATCTGGATTATCATCTTCTGCTCGCGCGGGAGGATCTGGACGCCGTGATGTGCCCGACCACCTGGATCACCCATGCGCGGATCGCAGTGGATGCGATGCGCGCGGGCAAGCATGCGGCCATTGAGGTCGGCGGCGCGGCGAGCGTCGAGGAATGCTGGCAGATGGTGCGCGCGAGCGAAGAAACCGGCAAATTCTGCATGCTGCTCGAGAATTGCTGCTATGACCGCAACGAAATGGCCATTTTCAATATGGTCAGGCAGGGCGTCTTCGGCGAGATCATCCACATGCAGGGCGGCTACCAGCACGATCTGCGGGATGAAATCTGCCTCGGGCGCGAAAACCGCCACGGGCGGCTCTATAATTTTCAGCATCGCAACGGTGAGCTCTATCCGACCCACCAGCTCGGCCCGATCTCCAAGGTGCTGGGCATCAACCGCGGCAACCGCTATATTTCGCTCTCGTCGATGGCGTCCAAATCCCGCGGCCTGAACGAATGGGCGCGCAAGCACATGGGCGAAAACTATGACCTGGCGGACTATGCCTTCAACGAGGGCGACGTCGTGACGACGATGCTCCGCTGCGCCAACGGCGAAACGGTGGTGCTCACCCATGACTGCAGCCTTCCGCGGCCCTATTCCCGCGGCTACCGCGTGCAGGGCACGAAGGGGCTTTATATGGAGGACGGCAACGCCATTTTCCTCGAGGGCGTGACGAAGGACGACCCGAAGAACTGGATGCACAGCTGGGAGAAGTTTGACGCTTACCGCGATGCATATGAGCATCCGCTTTGGAAAAAATACAGAATTGACGGTGTGCACGGCGGCCACGGCGGTATGGATTTTCTGGTGCTCAGCGCGTTTGTGGAAAGCCTGCGCCTGGAGGCGGCCCCGCCGATCGACGTCTATGACACGGCGGCGTGGATGGCGGTGACGGCCCTTTCGGAGCAGTCGATCGCCCTCGGCGGCGCGCCCGTGCCGTTTCCGGATTTCACCAACGGCATGTGGATCGACCGCGCGCCCTATCGCCGCGGCGTCTTCTGTCTGGAGGACGTCTGCAACGAGTTTTTTGAGAAGGAGAGCTGAGCATGGCGTTTTATATCGGCGTGGACGGCGGCGGCACAAAAACCGCCTTTGCCCTGTTTGACGAAACCGAGGCGATGCTCGCGTCCGTCACCGGCCCGGGCAGCAATCATGAGAATCTGGACACCGGTTTCGACGGCGCGGCGGAGATCCTGATGGAGGGCATCGGCGCCCTGTGCGAAACGGCGGGGATCGCCCTTGCCGACGTGGAGTTTACGCTGATGGGCCTGGCCGGGATCGATCATCCCTTTCAGCACGACGCCCTGTGCGCGCGGCTGAGCGAAAAGGGCCTGACGCATTTTGAAATTTTTAACGACGGCTTCATCGTCGTCAAGGCCGGCGCGAGCAGCAGGGCGGCCATCGGCTTCAACTGCGGCACCGGCGTGTGCTGCAACGGTGTCGGCGACGACGGCACGATGCTCCAGCGCGGCGGGCTCGGCGATTTCACCGGCGACTGCTCGGGCGGCGAGAACCTCTGCGTGGCCGTGGTGCGCATGATCTATGACGAGCTGTTTCTCGGCCTGGATCGGACAAAGCTGACCGCGCTGGTCGGCGCGGCTTACGGCTTCTCCGCGCGGGAGGACTATCTGACGCTGATCGAGCGGCTGGAGGGTCCGGACGCGGCAAAAACCGCGCGCGATCTGGTCGGCTTCTTCTTTGAAGCGGCCAAGCAGGGCGACGGCCCGGCGCTGGCCTACTGCGCGCGCATGGCTGAGCGCGGAGCGCAGCTGATTGCGGCGCTGACCCGCGAGCTGCAGTTTGAATCCTCGCCGATCGAGGTCGTGCTGTCCGGCTCAATCAACGTCAAGCTCGAAAACGACGCCTATCTGGAAATGCTGCAGGAAAAGGCCCGCGCGCTCAGTGGGAAGGAATTGCGATTCATCAAGCTCACCGCGATGCCCGTCACCGGCTGTGTGCGCTGGATCAAGCAGGATTTCTGCGGCGCGGGAGAAAAGGCATGAAGCATTGCGGAACGAAGCGGCTGGAAACACAGCGGCTGATTCTGCGGAGATTCACCATGCAGGACGCCGCGGCCATGTTTCTAAACTGGGCGACGGACGAAAACGTGACGAAATACCTGAGCTGGCCGCCGCATGCAAACGTCGGCGTCACCGAAGCTGTTCTGAAAATTTGGGTGGATGCCTACGAAAAAAAGGATTTTTATCAGTGGGCGATCGTTCTGAAATCAAACGGCGACGCGCCGATCGGCAGCATCTGCGCCGTCTGGCTCAATGAACGGACCGACGCGGTGGATATCGGCTACTGCATCGGCAGCCGCTGGTGGCATCAGGGCGTGATGTCGGAGGCGCTGCAGGCAGTGATCGATTTCTTCTTCGACGAGGTGGAAGCGAACCGGATCGAAGCGGATCACGACGTCAACAATCCGCATTCCGGCATGGTGATGCGGCACTGCGGCATGCGATATGAAGGCACCATGCGCAGCGCCGGCAGAAACAATCAGGGCCTCTGCGACCTTTGCCGCTATGCCATTCTGAAAACGGATCGATGAGCGGGCGGCAGATGGCGGGGGAGCGTCCCGTGGAGCTGCGCGTGCTGCGGGCAACCGAAACCTGGCAGCAGGCAGGCGCTTATTATGTGCGCATTCAGGGCATGGCCAGGCAGCACGGCATTTCCCTGCGGCGCGAGTTTGACGAACACGATACCCCCGAAACGAAGTACATTGTGCTGTGCGACGGCGAGTTTCCCGTCGCCACCTGCCGGCTCTATCCGCTCGAGGCCGGCGCGGCCATGATCGGCCGCGTGGTCGTGCTGCCCGAATACCGGGGCAAAGGGCTGGGCAGGCGCGTTGTGGAAGAAGCGCAGGCGTGGCTGCGCGAGACCGGCTGTGCCCGCGCGGTCGTGGAAAGCCGGGACGTCGCGGTCGGCTTTTATCAGAAGCTCGGCTATGCGGTCACCGATCCCGACGTGATCCACGGCGACACCTTTGACTGCATCCGGATGGAAAAAGCGCTCTGAGCAGCGCGCGCGAAGGAGGGATTCTATGAAAAAAGCCATCTGCGTTTTCCTTTTGATCTGCATGGCGTTTGCGTTCGCAGGCTGCGCGCAGGCGTGCAAGACGGACAACGCAAAGATCGATCTGGGCGAAAGCGAACGGTATACGGTCGCGGACCGGCAGGCGGCGGTGGACTACATCGTCACCCGGCTGTTTCATAACAACGTCGTGAAGGAATTATATGCCGTGCGCTATGCCGGCGACGCACGTTCGCAGGAGGAGCAGGCGTATTATGTCGACACCGAACAGCTGGCGTTCGACGAGATCATTGTTTTCCTGACTGATTTCAGAACCGCGCGCGGCCTTGACGCCGGCAGTCTGAATCCGAATGAGAACTACACGGATTATGCCTATATTCTCGGCCGGGAAACCGGCGGCGACTGGGAATTCGTCACGGGCGGCTACGGCTGATACCGGCCGCAGGAGGAGAGAATATGATGGAAAAAACAAAGCTGGAAGCTTTCATCCGCAAACAGAAGGTCGCGTTCATCTGCTCTGTTGACGAGAACGGCTTTCCCAATGTCAAGGCCATGCTCCGGCCGAGAAAACAGGCGGGGCTCCGGGAATTCTGGTTTTCCACCAACACGTCGTCGATGCGCGTGCAGCAGTATCGGAACAACCCGAACGCAAGCGTCTACTTTTATCACAAAGGGCTTGTGAAATACATCGGCGTCATGCTGACCGGGACGATGGAAGTGCTGACCGATCAGGAGACGAAGGCCATGATCTGGAGAAAAGGGGACACGATGTTCTACAAGGGCGGCGTGACCGATCCGGATTACTGCGTGCTGAAATTCACCGCGCAGGCCGGCCGCTATTATTGCGATCTGCAAACGGAGAGCTTTGATATCTAGCTTTCCGCATGAAAAACGAAACAACAAAAACGAAAAAAAATGAAAAAAAGAAAGGAAGTATCATTATGTGGAAACTCTTACTGGTGTTCGGCATGCCGCTGGCTTATCCCTTTTTGATTGCCTACGGGATCATCATGAATATCTTCGGGCCGCTCGGCCTGCCCGATATCTTCGGACTGATGACGAATATGTAAGGGAATGGCCTTTTGATCGGATGATCAAATAAAAACAGGAGGAAACGAAACATGAAAGAGATCACCGTGGCGGTCATCGGTTCCGGCAGCACCTACTGCCCCGAGCTGGTGGACGGCTTTCTGAAAGCGAAGGACAGCCTGAAGCTGAAAAAGATTTCCTTTATGGATATCGACGAACGCAAGCGCACGATCGTGGGCAATCTCTGCCTGCGGATGCTCAAGCACGCAAACTGCGACTGCGAGACCGTGTTTACGGACGATCTGGATACGGCGCTGCAGGGCGCGGATTTCGTCGTCACGCAGATCCGCGTCGGCAAACTGCACGCGCGTTATCTGGACGAGACGATCCCGCTGAAATATGATCTGATCGGACAGGAGACG
>JAFZNN010000126.1 GCA_017550895.1 Clostridia bacterium | reverse complement strand
GACGTTGAAGGCGGCGAAGATCAGCAGCGCCAGGGCCAGGAACACCGGCGAGGCATTCATCAGCGGATTGCTGCGATAGACCTCGGCCCGGGACAGCGCGGTCATGCGCAGGATTGTGAGCAGCGAAATGAGCAGGAAGCCGCAGCCCTGCACGAGGCAGACAGTGAGATATCTTGCCGCCGCGACGTCGCGCTTGCGCACCGGCAAAAGCAGGGTATAGAGCACGTCGTTCGTTTCCCGCCCCTGCTGAAAGCTGTAGAAGATGCCGAGGCACATGAAAAACGCACTGATCAGGATCGGATAGCCCGGCACGAGCACCAGCAGCCCCGCGAGCAGGAAGCACCAGGTCAGCGGGATGACGGCCAGACGCAGCTCCTTATGCACCAAATGTTTCATGCAGATCCTCCTTTTCCCGGTTGACCATGATCTCCTCGAGCGTCGCGCCGAAGCCCGCCGCCGCCTGCGCCGCGAGGAACTCCGCCATCGGGGCGCTCGCCCGCAGGCTGCCCTGATGCAGATAGGTGATCGCGTCGGCGCATTTTTCGAGATCGCTTGTGATGTGCGTGGAATACAGGATCGCAACGCCCTGCTCCCGCAGAAACGCGAACACGTCCAGCAGCTCCGCGCGGGAGACCGGATCCAGCCCGCTCGTCGGCTCGTCGAGCAGCAGCAGCTCCGCGTGGTGACTGAGCGCGGGCACCAGATTCAGCTTCACGCGCATGCCCTCGGACAGCTCGCGCGGCGTTTTCTCCGGATCGATCGAAAACGCGCGCAGATAGCGGCTGCAGAGTGCGTCGTCCCACTGCGGATAGAACCGGCGTGTGACGGCCAGCAGATCCGCGATTTTGCGCCGGGGATAATAATCCACCGCGCCGCAGGCATAGCCGATCCGCTGCTTGATCTCCTGCTCATGCGCCTGCAGCGGCAGACCGAAATAACGGATCTCGCCGCCGTCGGTGCGGATCAGATTCAGCAGCGCCTTGAGCGTGGTCGTCTTGCCCGCGCCGTTGCGCCCGATCAGACCCATCACGGTGCCGGGCTCCACGGAAAAGGAAATATCCTGCAGCGTAAAGCCGGGGTAGACCTTGCGCAGGCCCTTGACTTCAAGCGTCGCCATCCGGATCCGCTCCTTTCCCGCCGAAAATCCGGGCATGCAGCGCCGCGACCTCATTCTGCGGCGGGATGGCAATGCCCCGCACCGGATCCCCGAGCAGCAGCAGCGTCGCGCCCGGCTCGATGCCGAACATCTCCCGCGCTTCCTTCGGGATCACGATCTGTCCCTTGGTGCCGACCGTGACGCTCCACGCGCACAGGCCGGCAGGCTCCTGCATTTTCTGCATTCCAATCGCCTCGCTTTTACAAAAGTATGATTTGTCATACTTATCATACCACAGAACGGCGAAAATGTCAAGCGGTTTCCGTGGCACGCGGCACAACAAGGGCGGAGGCCTGCAAAGTGTCGCCATCGGTTCCTGCGGGTTGCGCAGCACACATCAACGTGCCCATTCTTTGGAAATGAAATCAGGTTAAATTATTATCGCAGGTGGAGGCAGGACGGGCGAACATAGTTCGCCCCTACATGGGTACCGTTCGTCGCCACTGGTTCTTGCGGATTCCGCTGTGCGCATGAATGCGTGTTCTATAGTCGCGCAATTCCTTATTGGGTGTGGGCAAAGCCCACGCGAAATTCCACCTTCCTCGTTTCCAGGCGATGATCAATCGCCCGTCTTGCCTTTGGTTATCTGCCTGTTTGATCAGAAGCGTGTAGGAAACGACGCTCTCGTCGGTGCGTGCGTGTTATATATTCCACCTCATCCGTCGCCATTCGGCGACACCTTCCCCTCGAGGGGAAGGCCATTTTCAGCGTTGACGGAATATCGTATTTGGTAGGGAGTGCTGCCCTCAGGGAGAGAGTCTATATGTATGCCGCCGTTTGTTTTGCGGATATATTCGCGGCGTGCCGCCGCGCGGAATGCTGAGGGCAGCATTCCCTACAAATTTACGCCGTTGGAATGTGCATAATCCGCGGCACGCATGTATGCGTGCCCTACGGTCAGTCGATTTGTGCAAAAACCACGGCTGGCGCCGTGTCGGAACGGTGCGGGTGCCCAGTGGGCACCTCCGTCGAAGGCGGAAGCACCGACCGAGCCGGCAGGCGAGAACGAGGGCGACGTTCCCTACAAATCGTTGCCGTTGGTTGGTGCATCATGATACGCGGTGCACCTGCGCCCAATCGGCGGAATTTCAACTATACAAACAAACAACAAATAAATAAATTTATTTATTTATCATTTGTAAGGAAGCTATTTCCGATAGAACAAAAAAGATCCTCTGCAAACAACGATCAGAGATCGGGTCGCAGGTGGCCTCTTGAAGCTGTGCTGTTATGTGGGCAGCATTGTGATTCCGAAATGAAAAAGATCCTCTGCAAACGCCGATCGAGGATCGGGTCCAGGGGATCTTTGCATCTATGCTGTTTTGCGGGGGTTCGAGCGGAGTTGTCACATCCCGCGGCGGGTTACGCAGTTCTCGAGCTTGATGGCGTCGTAGACGCCGGCGTCGAATTTGTCGCAGACGCTCTGATAATCGGCAAGCGGCAGGGTTTCGAGCGTCTGCCCCGTGCGGATGCACAGCGCGACCAGCTCACCGGTCGCCTTGTAGGCGTCGCGGAAGGGGAGCCCCTTGGAAACGAGGTAATCCGCGCAGTCCGTC
>JAFZNN010000125.1 GCA_017550895.1 Clostridia bacterium | reverse complement strand
CGTTCCGCAAGGCGCTTGAACACGCCGTCGGCGTATTTCTGTGCCTCCGCTTTGATGAAATCGGTACGGTCCAGTTTCTTGAGCAGGGCGTCGATATCGGTGTGGATCTCCGTCTGCTTGAGCCCGGCGCAGATCCCGAGGCTCTCGCCCTTGACCTTGAGCACCTCGGCAAACTGATCGGTGGTCAGCACCTGCTTGCCGGTGATCGCGGTTTTCACGCCGTCCGCACCGGCAGCCAGCGCCGCGAGCGCATCGGCGGCGGCCATGGCAATGGCGTTGCTGACCTGCACATACAGCGGCAGATCGACCGCGGCCTTGACCGTGCGGATCTTCGCCGCGAATTCCTCCGGCATATAAACGCCGGCGTCGTCGCAGAGTGTGGCGGCAACCGCGCCGCTCTCCTGCGCCTGGCGCAGGGCGGCGATCAGGAACGCGTCCTCCGCGCGTGTGGCGTCCTGCGCAATGAATTCCACATTGTCGCAAAGCGCCCTGGCGGCAGTCACCTGCGCGGCGATTTTCGCAAGCATCTTTTCGTCCTTCAGGTGATAACGATATTCCATCTGCACCGTGGAAACCGGCAGCACCACCTGCAGGCAGGGCCGCACCGCGGTCTGAATGCTGTTCCACGCGGCGTTCAGCTGCTCGGCCGTGTCGCCCGTCGGAATGCAGACGGCGGCGTTCTTCACAGCGGAGGCAATGGTCTTGTTGATCACGGCGTCTTCCTTGGCGTTGCGCACCGGCGGCAGTTCCAGTCGGTCAGCGCCGAAGGCGTCAATGCAGGCAGCCACAGCCACCTTTTCGCGGAACAGCAGGCGACGCGCCGCATCCTCCGCGCATTGACGCAGGGTGAAATCAGAAACGATGATGCTTCTCATAGACAGAATCTCCTTTTCGGGTTTTTCATCTGACAGGCATGCTGCGCGGCGAGCGCCGCGCGGGACAGACGATGTTCTATACATTATATTATTATTCGCGCACGCGAAAGCGGGGAAAGAGCGGCGGTCGTGACGGCGGCCAAAAAAGAAACCCGCAGAATTCCGAAAAATCCTGCGGGATGACAAACGATGTGCGTTTACCACGGTACCACCCGGTTTGCCGCGCGATTGCGGCCGCTCTGTGAGGCTCAAGCAAGCCCCTGATCTGTAACGGGATCGCCCGTCGCTTCCTATCTTGCCCGGCGGGCCCCTTCAGAAGCGCTGCTCCGATACGAGACGGTCATCACGGATTCTTTGCCGTATTCTCACCATCGACGGCTCTCTTTGAAAGCTGCGCCGTGATCACCTAATATCATCGCTGCATTTTTGTGTATTGCAGTTATTTTACAACAAGCGATTCGGATTGTCAAGGGGATTTTTTGCGAGAAAGTGCATAATTTTGCAGTTTTTTTCGTCAAAACGCCGTTCGGAGATGGAAAAATCGCGGCGGATGTGCTATAATCAGGGCAGAAAGAGGGAGGTGAGGCGAATGACTGCGCTTCTTCGGCGACTGCTGCCGCCGGCGGTGCGGCATGCGATCATGCGCCTGGGACGGCGATTCTGGCTCTTTGTCTGCCGGCATCTGCCGCTGCGCAGCCGGGTGCTGTTTTATACTATTCGCGCCGATGACCGTCTGCTTGAAAACGCACAGGCGGTCTATGACCTTGTGGACGGCAAAAAGGTGGTTTTTGCGCATAAGCTGCCGCACAGCATCAGGGAAAACGTGCTGGCCTGCTATTATCTGCTGACCAGCCGCGTGATTGTGACGGATGATTATGTGCGCTATCTGCGCCTGTTCCGTTTACGCAAAGGGCAGCGCCTGCTGCAGATCTGGCACGCCTGCGGCGCATTCAAGAAATTCGCGCTGGATGCGCCGTCGCTTCTCACGCCCGCGCAGGAGCGGGCGACCCACGCGCAGTATACCGCCGTGGCCGTGACCGCCGAGGCCTGCCGCGCGCCTTACGCCGGTGCCTTCGGCATCCCCGTCGACCGCTGCCTGCCGATCGGTCTGCCGCGCACGGACAGTCTTTTGACCGAGCGCGACGCGCTCTGTACGGCGTTCCGGCAGAAATATCCGCAGCTCGCAGGGCGCACGCTCTATCTGTTCTGCCCGACCTTCCGGGAGCGGGACGGCGCACGCGTCGCTTACGACCCGGGCATAGACTGGCAGGCGCTGAGCAAGGCGCTGCGCCCGGAGGAGATGCTGATCGTCTGCCGCCATCCGCTGATGACCGAGCCGCTGCTGGACGGCAAATACCCGAATCTGATCGACCTCACGCGCGAGCCGACCTCCATGCTGCTTGCCGCCTGCGACGTGCTGATCACGGATTATTCCTCCGTGTTTTACGACGCCTGTCTGCTTGACGTGCCGACGGTGTTCTACTGCCCCGATCTCGCGGAGTATGCGCGCGGCTTCTATCTTCGGTTTCCGGAGGATCTGCCCGGCCCGCTGGTGACCGCGCCGGACGCGCTGCTGCAGACGCTGCGGCAAACGAAAAGCGACCCGCCCACGGAGCGGATCGCGGCATTTCGCGCAGCCTGGCTTTCCGCCTGCGACGGTCATGCCGCAGAACGCGCGGCAGCGATTGTAAACGAATGGCTTTCATAAGAGATCGGTAATCAGATTTTCTAATAATCTGACAACCTTTTCCTTATAGGTGACAACCCCTCCGGCCTCGCTTCGCTCGGTCACCTCCCCTTGCACAGGGGAGGCAAACAGAACCGGATGCCGGCTGCGCAGAAAAAAGCTCCCCTGTGTAAGGGGAGCTGGCGCGCAGCGCCTGAGGGGTTGTAAACAGACAGGCTTTATTCACAATCGGGAGCCGTCTGTTTTTTGACAGCGGCTTTGACAACAAGATCAATGTATTCGCTGACACCGGCAAGGTTTTCTGTGATCTCATTATTTGCGATACGCAGAACTTTAACGCCAAACTGCTCCAGGGAAGCTGTTCTTGTTGCGTCCTTTTTCAGCCCCGCATCTTCAAAATGTTGTGAACCGTCCAACTCAATCACAAGATTGGCACTTGCGCAGTAGAAATCAACGATATATCTGCCCATGATTTTTTGCCGACGAAAACGAACGGGATAGTTGCGCAGGAATTCATACCACAGGATACGATCTTCCCTTGTCATGTTTTTTCGCAGTGCGCGTGCATTTTGTGTCAGTTTCGGATTGTGCTTGCGTTCCATGCTTGTCATCCCTTCATCGTTCCCGCGATCACCCGCTTCGTATTCTCTGTATCCGAATAATCGAAATTGAACGCCCTGAACCGGCGGAGCTGCTCCGCATCGGTTCGGGGTGTTTTTATGGCCGCAAACAGGGCGTCCTGCGTCTGTACGACGGGGCCGGGAACATAAGCGGCATAGTCGAAATAAAACGAGCGCTCGCGCTGATAGTCCTCCAGATCGAACGCATAGAAAATGCAGGGCTTTTCCAGCAGCGCGGCGTCCATGCAGACCGAGGAATAATCCGTAATCACCGTGTCACAGATCCGCAGCAGATCGGTCAGCGGTTCGTCTGTCACGTCGAGCGCGGCGCCGGCGGCCTGCGCGTGGATCTGCGGATGCAGACGCAGCAGCAGCCGGCAGTCCGGACAGGCGGCCTGCAGCGCGTCGGCGTCGATCGCCGCGGGCAGCGCGGCATTCGCGGCCGGATCGTCGCGGAAGGTCGGCGCGTAGAGAATCAGCCGCTTGCCCGCGCAGTCCGGATGAGCCGCGTCAAAGGCATGACGCAGCGCCTGCGTGTCGCAGGGGGCGAGGAGCGTGTCAACGCGCGGCGCGCCCAAAGACAGCACCCGTTCCGCAGGCACACCGAAGGCGCCGGCATAGAGCGGCGCAACGGCGGCGGAGGAGCAGATGACGTAAGTATATCGCTGCGCACAGGCCAGCTGACGCGCGCGCACGGCGGGCGTCAGCGGGGCGTCCAGACCGAATTTTTTAAAGGCGCCCTCCGCATGCCAGAGCTGCGTGACCACCGTCTCCGGCGCGAAGGTCAGCTCGGCCAGCGGCATGAAATTATCATTGAGAAAGACGTAGCGCGCCGTGGCCAGCCGCACGGCATCGGCGGTGAAAAACCGCAGCGCGGCGCAAAACGAGCGCAGCGGATGGCGCGGATCGGGCTGCAGCGCTGCGGTGGAGATGCTGCAGATTTCCCACTGATCCTCCTGTGCCAGATAACGGCGCAGCGCGGAAAGCGAATCGTCCGTCTCGCCCCGGTGCGGGGCAAGCAAGACCACGCGGTCCGGCCGGACGCGGCGCAGACGGCCGAGCCGGAAGGCCAGCGCGAACAGATGATAAAACAGCTCTTTCATCGCGCGTCCTCCCGCAGGATCCAGCCGCGATCCTTCAGCCGCAGGAAAAGCGGCGCGGCGTATTTCAGCAGCCCGTTCGGGATCAGGCGCAGCAGGCGGTGCCCCTTGAGCAGCAGCACCACGCGCAGCAGGCGCGGATCCGGCGGCCGCTTGCCGCGGCAGGTCATGCGAATCGGCGCGACAGCCGCCTTCTTCAAGCTGCCGGCGACGGTACGGATATTCTCAAATTCCTTCGCAGTGTAAGGCGGGCATTCCTTGCGCTGCAGGATTTCAAACAGCGGCATGGACTGGTCATACAGCGAGCGGTAATACGCCGACGTCGCCCCGTGGGGGAGCAGGATGCTGATGCGCGGATGCCCGGCGGCCTCCCTGCGCGTGGCATACATTTCCGGGCCGAGATCGGGGTGCGCGGCCCGCGCCTTTTCGCGCGTGGCCGGCGTCATCTCCGCCTCCAGCGCGGCGCATTGCGCCTTCAGGAAGCCGAGCGTTTCGTCGTCAGCGCCCCAGAGCAGGCGATAGAATTCGTTGCGCAGCGTATAATGCGCTTTATACAGGATCTCCTGCACATACCCCGCGGGATCGCCGCAGGAGCAATCCGGCCCGGCCAGCGCGGCTTCCGCCGCGGTGCGGATCAGCCGCAGCGAGGTGCAGAAATCCTCGGCCAGCGGCAGATTGACGGTCTGCGATACGGAGCGTCCGTCCGCAGGGTCGCGGCGGCGATAGCGGTACTGCGCGCCGCGGATGCCCGTAATGCGCGGGGCGGCGGCATAAATGAACTGCATGATGAAAGCGCCGTCTTCGCTGTAGCGCGTGGGCGGGAACTGCACGCCGCTTTGCCGCAGCGCTTCGGTGCGGAAGCATTTGTTGCCCAACAGGAAATTCCAGAGCAGCCGCAGATCCCAGCAGCCGATTTCCGGCAGACGGGAGAGCGTGTCAGCCATGGGGTTCGTTTCCTCGCCGCCGAAGCCGAAGCGGCACATTTCAAATATACCGAGGTCGGCCTGCGCCGCTTCCATCGCGTCATAGACCGCGCGCAGCGCGTCGGGGGCATAGAGATCGTCGCTGTCCAGAAAGAGCGTATATTTGCCCGTCGCATGGGCCAGCCCTTTGTTGCGGGCGGAGGAGACGCCGCCGTTCGGCTGATGCAGCGCGACGATCGCCGGATCCTCCGCGGCCAGCGCGTCGATCAGATCGCCGGTGCCGTCGGTCGATCCGTCGTCCACGAGCACCAGCTCCGTATCCTCCATCGCCTGCGCGCGCAGGCAGTCCACGGTTTCCCGCAAAAAGCCCGCACTGTTAAATGCGGGCACAATCACTGACAGTTTTTTCATTTATTTATCCCATTTCATCACGGTTTTGCCGAAATTGCGGCTGATATCCTGCGCAAAGGCCGCGTGAATGTCCGCGATCGTGCGCACATCGACCACGCTGCCGATGATATTCTCCAGATAACCGACGAGCTTGGGCTGCGTATGCAGCAGCTGCACGGTGCGTTCGAAATCCTTCAGGCCGCTTCGGCTCGAGCCGAAGAGCTGCAGCCCCTTTTCCAGCACCATGCGCGTGTTGATGCTCACCGGGCTTTCGCTCACGCCCATCAGACCGATGACCCCCTCGGGGCGGATGCGGTCGATGATCTGGGCGATCGCATAGCGCGAGGCCTCGCCGCCGACGCATTCAAAGGCGTGATCCACCTGCAGGCCGGCCGGCACATGGTCCACATGATAGGCCGCGTCCGCAAAGGTGAAATAATTCAGCTTTTCATACACGGTGCCGAAGACGAAGACCTTCGTTTCCGGATGCATCGCCTTGAGCATCAGCGCCGTGATGAAGCCGACGTTGCCGTCGCCCCAGACGCCGACGCTGCCGCGCCGCGCATGCGCAAAGCGGTCGAAACGGCTGACCGCGTGCACCGCCACGCTGATCAGCTCCGTGAAGGAGGCGACCTTCAGGTCGACGCCCGCCGGCACAGTGACGACGCGCGTGGGATCGAAATCGATATAATCCCGCAGGAAGCCGTCGTAGCCGCTTGAGCAGAAGTGGCTGGTCGGCAGGTAGTTTTCGGCGATCACATCGTCCGATTCCGTGGGCATGTTCGGCACGGGCACAACAAATTCGCCCGGGCGGTGCGTCCCTGTCGGGTCATAGATCACGCGCGCGACGCATTCGTGGATGAGCGCCATCGGGAGCTTGGCCTTGAGCGCCTCGCGGCTGCGGTTGCCGAGATAATAGCGCTGATCCGCCTTGCAGATGGAAAGGTATTCCGGACGCAGGAGGATGCTGCGGTTCAGATCCGGCTCCGTGCAGGCCACGTCGATCATGCCGGGCGCGACCAGTCTGTAAACGGTGTTGATCATGAATGTTCCTTGCCTTTCAGAAGGGTGTCCGCCACCTTCATGTCATAAGGATAGGTGATCTTGATATTGAAGACCTCGCCCTGCACCATATGCACGGGCTTGCCCTTGAGCGTGAAGATTTTGCACGCGTCGGTCAGGCTTGCTTTTTCGGATTCGGTCAGGCTTGCCAGCACCTGCTCGAGCTCCCGCAGGCGGAAGGACTGCGGCGTTTGCCCCTGGAACATGCGCTTGCGGTCGGGAATGGAGCTGATGCTCTGCCCGTCCGCGCTTTCAACGATCGTGTCCGTGGCGGGGATCACCGTGTCGCAGGCGCCGTAGGCCGCCGCGGCTTCCACGTTTTCGCAGATGATGCGGTGGGTCAGGAAGGGGCGCACGGCGTCATGCGTGACGAGCACGGTCTGCTCGTCGACCTCGCACTGCGCCTCCAGATAGGCGATTGCCGCCTCGAGTGTGCCGTTGCGCGTGCTGCCGCCGGGAATGACGCGCACGGGCTTGCCGGCCGGCAGGTATTTGCGGATCAGGTCCTCCGTATTGGAGACCCAGGCCTTCGGGCAAAGCACCAGGATCGCGTCAATGCGGTCGTTGACAAAGAATTTTTCGATCGTGTGGATGATGATCGGCTTGCCGCCCAGCTCCAGATACTGTTTGGGCGTTTCGGAATTCCCCATGCGGCTGCCGATGCCGCCGGCAAATACGGCTGCGTAGACCATTGCATTCATCTCCGTCCGGTTATTTTTTGCTGTTGACCATCTCGTTATACTGCGCGCAGATTTCCTGCGCGCTGCCCTGCGCGATCAGACGGCCGTGGTCGAGCAGGATGGCTTTATTGCAGATGTTGAGGACCTGCTCCGTGCTGTGTGAAACAAACAGCACCGTGATGCCCTTTTCGAACATCGAGCGGATCTTCGCCTCGCTTTTTTTGCGGAATTTCGCGTCGCCGACCGAGAGCACTTCGTCGAGGATCAGGATCTCCGGCTCCACCGCCGTGGCGATGGCGAAGCCCAGACGCGCCCGCATGCCGGAGGAATAATTCTTCACCGGCACCTCGATGAAATCCTGCAGCTCGGAGAAGGCGACGATCTCGTCATATTTTTCCTCGATGAATTTGCGAGAGTAGCCCATGGTCGCGCCGTAGAGGAAAATATTTTCCTTGCCGGAATAATTCATATCAAAGCCCGCGCCGAGCTCGAGCATCGGAGCGATCACGCCGCTCACGCGCACGCTGCCCTCCGTCGGCTTGAGCACGCCGGCGATCGTCTTGAGCAGCGTCGATTTGCCCGCGCCGTTGAAGCCGAGCACGCCCACGCGCTCGCCCTTTTCCACCGTGAAGCTGATATTCTTCAGCGCCCAGAATTCCGTGAAATGGAGCTTGTGGGTGACGAGCTTGATGAAGTATTCCTTCAGATTATCGACTTTTTCTTTGTTGAGATTGAAAAGGATGCTGACATTGTCAACAACGATGGCAGGCGTTCCCATGCAAAGCCTCCGTTAGATGTGAAGAATGAACTTGTCCTGATTCTTATAGAATACCCAGACGCCGATGATGTTGACGACGAGGGCAAAGCCCAGCGCATACAGCAGGTGATGCGGATTGAGCGCCCGGCCGTAGAGCACGCAGCAGCGGAACATCTCCGTGATCGAATAAAGGGGATTCGCCATCAGGATGCGGTTGACGATGGGGGAGGTGATCTTCAGCTGCTTGATCTGATAGAAGATCGGGGTCATATAGAAAAGCAGCAGGCAGAAGACCTCATAGAGATATTCAATGTCCTTGAAAAAGACCTCCAGCGTCGCCAGGATCATGCCGATGCCCAGCGCGAGCAGCAGCAGGATCAGGATCGGCACTGGGAAAAGGAAGAACCAGCCGGTCAGATGCGGCGGATTGCCGGAGAAGAAAAAGAAATAGATGATGAAGCAGGCCAGCACCGAGAGCGAGATGACGAAGGTGATGAAATTCGCCACGACGTTTGCAAGAGGATAGATGTATTTCGGCACATAGACCTTCTTGATCACCGAGGCGCTCAGACGGATCGAGCGCATGGCGCGCTTAGTGGATTGCGTGAAGAATTCATAGATCAGCCGGCCGCAGAGCAGGTAGATCGGGTAGTTGACGATTTCCGCGTTGTTGCGCCCGAAGATGTGGCCGAACACCACGACGAGCACGATCGTCGTCAGCAGCGGCTGCAGGAAGGTCCAGAAGATGCCGAGCACGGAATCCCGGTACTGGAGCTTGATATTCTTGCGCACAATCTCGTAGAGCAGGAACCGGTATTTATAAAAGTTTTTCAGATACTTTTTCATTGCTGTCGCATCCCTCATTTGCCGCCGTGCAGGCCCCACTTCGCAAAATAGCGGAGCATGGACTGCATCTGGATCAGCTTGAGCTTGAAATTCTTTTTGGATTCGCGGCCCCATTCGTGATAGACCGTCGCGTCGGGGTAATAGACGGCGCTGCTCACGCTGTTGACCTGCCGGGTCAGATCGCAATCCTCAAAATACATGAAATACCGGCAGTCGAAGCCGCCGAGCTGCCGGAACAGCTCCGTGCGGATAAACATGAAGCAGCCCGTGGCGTTTTCGATCGGCGTAGGCACGGTCAGGTCACAGTCCAGCATCGCGTATTCCCGCAGCGCTTCGCCCGGCGCGCCGTGGCCGCGCAGTCGGCTGGCGATCAGATAGCGCGGGCTGGGGTTGCGCTTGCCGAGGATCTGCGGCCGCCCGTCCGGAAAGCGGATGGCGGGGGAGAGCATGCCGATTTCGGGATGCGCCTCCATGTAATCGCCCAGCGCGGAGATCACGTCCTCCCGCAGGATCACATCGGGATTGATGATGGCGTGGTAGTCGGAATCGAGCCTGTCCAGAATGAAATTATGCCCGCCGCCGAAGCCGAGGTTGCCGCCGGTTTTCAGGAGCGTGACCTGCGGATACTTGTCGCGGATGAATTCATAGGTGCCGTCGGTGGAGCCGTTGTCCACCACGAAAAGCTCAAACGGCGCGTTCGTTGACGCGAGGATCGAATCGATCGCCTGCGCGATGGTGCGCAGATTGTTGTGCGTCACGATGCAGCCGGTCACTTTTTTATCCATATTCGTTTTTGATCCTTTCCAAAGACACAGATTTGGAAAATCATTGCCGCTTTGCCAGCGCCCGCAGCAGGGTCATCCGCCAGCGGAGCTTTGCGGCGAGCGGCGTTTTGCCGCCGGTGACGTTGTCGCCGTGGCGGCGCCAGAGCAGCAGCGGCTCGCGCAGGAGCGCGATCTGCCTGCCGCGCCGCATCGCGCACAGCGCGATCCACCAGTCGTGCATCGGAATGTCGCCGGGGAAAGGCGTTGATTCCGTCAGCACCTGCCGCGTGAAGGCCATGCAGCAGCCGACATAGGTGTTGCGCAGGAGCGTGCGCAGAAAAGAGCGGGTGAAGCCGTGCGCCGCGAAATAAGAAGGCGCGATCACCTGCAGATCGGCGTCGGTCACCTTTGCGTCGTGCAGCACCAGATCGGCGCCGCCCGCGATCGCGGCGGTGACGGCCGCGACCTTGCCCGGCAGCCAGACGTCATCCTGATCGCTCAGGAAAACGACGTCGCCGGTGCAAAAGGCGAGGGCGTGCTCGAAATTCTTCACGACGCCCTGCCCGGGCCCCGCAAAATAGCGGATGCGCGCATCCGCGGCGGCCAGACGCTGAACGATCGCGCCCGTTTCGCCGCCCGGATCGTCAT
>JAFZNN010000124.1 GCA_017550895.1 Clostridia bacterium | reverse complement strand
GGTCGAGCGTGACGTTTTCTTTCCGCAGGATCTCCATACCGATGCTCAGCGTGGCGGCTGCGGACGCAAGCTGCGCGCGCGCGAAATTCTGCAGCGTAAACCGGCTGTCCGGGCGGCGCACAAAGAGGGGACGTCCGCTGTTCAGGCCTGTGATCACTTCGCCGGAAAGATAGTTGAAGGGCACGAGCCCGCCGCAATCCGCATCGCCGTTCAGCGCCTGGGCAAAGAACTGATCGAGCACCTGATAAATGCTGCATGCGCAGCCCATGCTTTCGCAGAATTGCTTCAGCAGTCCCGCCCAGGCGTCGATTTCGCCGGAGCAGTTGTTGCAGTGCACCATGGCCACGGGCTTGCCTGTGGGCGTCGTGACCATGTCGATCGCTTCATAGCGCCCGGAGAGCGCGTGCTCGAGCACCGCCTTGAGGAAGATCGACGTGCCGGCGGAGATATTGCCGGTGCGCGCGGCGACCGCGTTTGTGGCCACCATGCCGGTGCCGGCGTCGCCCTCGGGCGGGCAGAGCGGGATCCCCGGCTGCAGATCGCCGGCCGGATCGAGCAGCTTTGCGCCTGCCGGCGTCAGGCTGCCTGCAGGCGCGCCCGCGGGCAGAATGCGCGGCAGCAGCGCCGCGATATCGACCGGATAGCCGATCCGGGCTGCGCGCGCGTTGAATGCTGCCAGCATGGCTGCGTCGTAATCGTTGACGGTGCTGTCGATCGGGAACATGCCGGAGGCCTCGCCCACGCCGATCACGCGCTCGCCCGTCAGCTGCCAGTGCACATAGGCGGCCAGCGTTTCGATACAGGCGATCTGCGGCACATGCGCCTCGCGGTTGAGCATCGCCTGATACAGATGCGCGATGCTCCAGCGCTGCGGGATATTGAAATTGAACAGCTCGCTCAGCTCCGCCGCCGCCTGACCGGTGATCGTGTTGCGCCAGGTGCGGAAGGGCGCGAGCAGCTGCCCTTCACGGTCGAAGGGGAGATAGCCGTGCATCATGCCGCTGATGCCGATGGCGCCGACGGTCGTGAGCGTCTGGCCGAATTTCGCCTGCACATCCGCCTTCAGCGCGGCAAACGCCCCCTGCAGACCGGTCTGCACCTCTGAGAGCGCATAGGTCCACACGCCGTTTTCATATTTGTTTTCCCAGTCGTAGCTGCCTGATGAGACGGGCGCGTGGCTGCGGTCGATCAGAACCGCCTTGATGCGGGTGGAGCCCAGCTCGATGCCGAGCGCGCAGTCCTTCAGAGAAATCGTTGCCATATCGACACATCCTTTTGATTATTTGGTTTGTTATTTTTATTTTATCAAACCCGTTGCCCGCCGTCAAGCGGAAATTCCGGATCCGCGCAATGAAAAAAGAAGCCGCGTCCATATCGGACGCAGCTTCCGCAAAGATTGCATTCAGAAAGAAAATCAGTCCTGGATCCCGAGCAGCTCGTTGACGCTCATTTCCAGTGCTTCCGACAGCGCCTTCAGCTCAAAATCCGTGACGTATCTGAGCTGGCCTTCCAGCTTGGAAAGACCGGAGGCGTTGATATCAAGGCCCTTGATCTGCAGGAGCAGCAGCAGATCCTTCTGCTTCATATTCATGGCCTTGCGGCGCGCCTCCACTTTTGCGCCCACGATGTTTCGATTGCCCAAAGCTTGTGTTCTGATTCTCATAATATCCTCCTAAATGATATTCAAGTGAAATGTATAGTTTTAAGCTGAAAACGACGAATAATTATACAGATTGTATAATCAGGCAAATCGCATTATAAAACTGACAGAATTCATGCGTTCGACCGCTATTTTATCATACATTTCTCGAAAAATCAAGGCTTTTTTAATGAATTCAAACAGATTTTCCCAGTGTTTTGAAGTATATTCCAAATCAGAAACAAGCGGAAAGGCTGCGCGCGTTTTTATGATTCCGGCGTCGCTTCGCAGCGGATGCGGAAGGATTCCGCGATCAGCGCGCGGCCTTCGGCCAGGGAGCGGCCGGTATCCTGCATGATCTGCGAGAGCAGGTTGCCCAGCGCCGTCGCCTCGGAAAGTCCGGTGTAAACCGGTTTGCCGGTCACGGAAGCGGTCAGCGCGTTCAGATAGCGGTCCTTGCTGCCGCCGCCGACGATCAGGATGCGGCTCACGGTCTTTTGACTGAGCGTTTCGATCTCGCGGATCGCCGTGTCGTAGGAATGCGCGAGGGAGTGATACACGCTGCTGAGCACGTCGCCCAGCGGCAGCTCCGGCGCGCCGAGCAGCGCGCGGATGGCGGCAATCATGTTCTCCGGCGCGAGCAGGGACGGATCGTTGCAGTCAAAGGTCTGCGTGTAGCTGCTTGCCTGCGCCATCGCCATCATTTCGTCATAGGTGTATTGTTTGTTCAGGTTTTTGCGGATATTCTGGAACAGCCACATGCCCATGATATTCTTGAGAAAACGGTAATGGTATTCCACGCCGCCTTCGTTCGTGAAGCCGGCCAGACGCGCTGCCTCCGTCAGCGTGGGCGTGCGGTTTTCCGTGCCGATCAGCGACCAGGTGCCGGAGGAGATGTAGATGCTCTCCTCGTCGATCGGGCAGGCGGCCACGGCGGCGGCCGTGTCGTGCGCCGGCGCGCAGAGCACCGTGGCGTCAAAGCCGACGGCTTCCCGCACGGCGGGTGTGAAGGGGCCGACGACCGTGCCGGGCAGCGCCGGGGGCGCAAAGAGCGCAGGATCGAGCCCAAGGGCGGCCAGCAGCGACGCGTCCCAGGTTTTGGTTTCGGCGTTGATCAGTCCGGAGGTCGTGGCGTCGGTGTAATCGTTCATGCAGACGCCCGTGAGCGCATAGGAGAGATAGGCCGGCATGAGCAGAACGGTTTTCGCCTTCGCGAGCTTGCCGCTTTCGCGGTCGCACCAGAGCTGATAGATCGTGTTGAACGGCTGCGGCCAGATGCCGGTTTTGGCATACAGCTCCTGCAGCGGAATGCGCTGATTGACCGCCTCCACCGCCGGCGCCGTGCGGCTGTCGCGGTAAGCCACGGCGGGCAGCAGGGGATTGCCGTCCTCGCCGAGCAGCACATAATCCACGCCCCAGGTGTCGATGGCGACCGTCGCGGGCAGCTTGCCCAGCTGTTTGCACACGGCGATGCCGGCGATCACCTCGCGCGTCAGGCTGTCAAGATCCCAGATCAGCGTGCCGTTTTCTTCGCGCATGGCGTTTTCAAAGCGATAGATTTCCTCCAGCACGATGCGGCCGTTTTCCACGCTGCCCAGGATGTGCCGCCCGGAGGAAGCGCCGATATCGATTGCAAGATAATATTTCATCGGTTCACGTCCTTCAATTATGAGAATGAATTCATTATAATATATTTTATCGTATTTTTCAACTGCAAAACGGCCGGATTTGAAACGATTCGGGAAGAATGAATGCCGGCGCGGATGAATCAAAGCCCTTGCGGCGACCGCCCGAAAATTTTTGAAAAAAATCTGAAAAAAGTGTTGACAATTTCAAAAAAATATTGTATTATAAGTTCCGCCGCTTAGGGAGCGGCCAGTGGGGAAGCATAGCTCAGCTGGGAGAGCACCTGCCTTACAAGCAGGGGGTCACAGGTTCGAGCCCTGTTGTTTCCACCAATCCATGGCCCGGTAGTTCAGCTGGTTAGAACGCTAGCCTGTCACGCTAGAGGTCGACGGTTCGAGCCCGTTCCGGGTCGCCACGCGACCTGAATCGGCCACACGGTTCAGGTCGTTTTCATGCCTTTGTAGCTCAGTTGGTAG
>JAFZNN010000123.1 GCA_017550895.1 Clostridia bacterium | reverse complement strand
GGCAGTCGCAGATCATGGCGAACACCAGCACGTTGATCACGCCGATCGGGATGCAGGAGATGATGATGAAGGGGATGCAGGCGTAAAGATTGCCCGTGAACCAGCCGACGAGCGTGGTCGGGATCGCGGCGATCGCGCCGGCAAGGCAGGTGGTGATCATGATCTTCTTGTAGTCGAATTTCTTCATCAGGAAGGGCATGACCAGCATCGCGCCGAACATGCCGACGATCGAGCAGATGTTGAAGATCATCTTGATCGCGGAAACGCTCGCCTCCACGGCGGCCAGCTTCTCCTCGGGGCTCATGCCCGTGAAGTCGGGGCCGATGTAGAAGGCGTAGCGGGCCACGTGCAGCGTCGCGGCGCCGAACATATAGCGGCCGCTCGAGAGCACGCCCGTGATCAGCACGAGCACCATCGGCTTGCAGCTGAACAGGCGCTTGAGCTGCGTGGGTTCGCCGGGCTGACGCTTTTTGATCGGGGGCACCACGCGCTCCTTGATGTGGAAATAGGAGTTGATATACAGCACGATGCCGATGGCGACCACGGCGATCGCAACGATCAGGTATTTCTGCTTGTTGTAGACCTCGACGTTGGATTTATCCAGGATCATCGGCAGCACAAGGCCGGCCACGATGAAGAAGACCTCCGGCAGGGCGGAGCCGATGCTGTTGATGATCTTGGTGAAGGAAATCAGCGCGCCGCGCTCCTTGGTGTCCGGCGTCATCACGTTCGGCAGGCCCCAGAACGGCACGTCCGCCATCGTGTAGGTCATGCCCCAGAGCACATAGACGACCGCCGAGAAGAGCATGAGCTTGTTCGTCGGCAGGTTCGGGCTGCAGTACATCAGAAGCGTGAGCACCGCGATCGGCGCGGATGCAAACAGGATATAGGGCTTCATTTTGCCCCATTTTGTGGTTTTGTGGTCCACGATCATGCCCATGAGCGGATCGTTGATCGCGTCCCAGATGCGCGCGAGGAACATCAGCAGCAGGATGAACATCAGCGGGAGCTTGAGCACGCTGACGTAATAGTCGCTGATGTAGCTGGACATCATCGCGTAGATCATGCCCTGACCGCCTGCGCCGAGCGCAAACATCCATTTTTCTTTGTTGCCGATATATTTCTTTTCTTCCACAATCTCACCCTTTCGGTATAACAACTGAAACAACGGAGCAGTGGCGGGCACTGCTCCGTGGTCCGTTGCAAACAGATGATTATTCGCCCTTCATTTCCAGCAGCTTGACCTTGCCTTCATAGGAGGCCACGCTGACCTTGATGGAATCGTAGATGGCGGCCTTGATATCGTCCTCGGTCGCGCCGAGCTCTTCGCTGTATTTGCGGTCGATGAAGAGATTGAGATCCATGATCTCGGGCAGGCCCATCGGATCGATGCCGCTGTCGATGCCCTTCTCTTTGTATTCCTTCACGACGCCGCCCAGACCCATGCGCATCATCCACGGCGGGATGCCGATGATCTTGCGGTTCTCGCCCATGCCGCGCGCGGCGTAGACGATCTTGAGGAATTCGCTCCAGGTCATGTTGTACATGGCGATCGGCCAGGCCTTCGCGCCCTTGGATTTCTCGGCCGCGCCGACGATGACCTCGCCCACCTGGCGCACGGTCAGCATCGCGGTGCCGCCTCTCGGATAGAGCGTGCAGGGCAGCTTATCCATGCGCTTGATCTGCTCGATCAGAATGACCCAGACGGGCTTTCTGCCGGGCTGCGTGCCGAAGATATACGGCAGCTCAAGCACGGAAACGTCGAAATTCTCATCCGCGAAGGAGAAGGCCGCGTTTTCCTGGTCGATGCGGCTGCGGATATAGGGATGCTTCTCGGTCAGCTTCATCTCCGGGCGCTCCTTGGCAAGGTAGGAGAAGTAGGAGCCGAGGATGACGGCCTTGGTCAGGCCGGCTTCCTTGCAAAGCGGCAGGATGCGCTTGAGGGGCGCAATGTTGAATTTGTAATATGCTTCATAAACGGGGGCGGGGAATTCAACGCGCTCATCGACGCCGGCGGCGAACACGAAGCAGTCGAAGCCTTCCATCATCGCCTTGATCTCATCGTCGGTCTTTTCGTAAATGTTGCAGAATTCGATCTCCATTTCTTCGGGGATCGGCGCGCCCTCCGGCAGCGGCGGCAGCGCGACGCTCTTGACCTGATGGCCGTGCTCGATGAAAATTCTGGCAGCCTCGCAGCCGAGCAGGCCGGTACCGCCGATCATAAAGACTTTCATGGGAAAACCCTCCTCGAATTTTATTCATTTATACTATATTACTTATTTTTAAAATAGTCAAGGGGGAGAGGCGAAATAATTCCGCCCGGACTGTCACAGCGGCGAAAAATCCCGCGGCGGCTTCCCCTTGCGCCGGGCGCGGATTTGTGCTATAATAGCAACAGCATTCCGGGCGTTTTGCGCCGGAAGGGAGAGAACGATATGAAACGGATGAAAGAGCTGGTACCCCGGCAGAGCCGCCGCGCTGTGCTGATTGCCGGCGTTGTGATCGCCGTCGCGCTGATTGCCGCGGTCGGCTTTATCGTTGCGCGCAACCGCCAGCGCGGGCCCGTGGTGGATAAGCATCTCACGGGCGGCGTCTGGTCCACGGCGGGCTATGAGCAGATCAGCGACGTCAAAAGCTACGATCAGAAGCTGCTGGTCTTCACCGACGCGAAAACCGGCAGCGTGGGCCTGATGACCCGCGCAGGCACCGTGACGGAACCGGCGGAGCACACGGCCTTTTCGTTCTGCAGCGATCAGTGGCGCAGCCTGCGCTACACGGTCGAGAGCCCGCGCTCGGAGTATACGCTGCTCGTGGATATCGAGAGCGGCGTTGTGACCAAGAAGCAGTATCACGGGCTGAAAACGCCGGCGCGCGTGCCCTGCTGGGACGCCGACCAGGCCGCGCTGGTCTGGGTCGCCGAACCGGCGGAGGTCGAGGAAACGGCGGTTGCCCGCGGGGAGCTGGAGCTTTCCGAGGGGCTGTATCCCGTGGCGACCGCGCGCACGGCCGCCGCGCGCTGGGGCTATATCGACGCGGCGCAGACCCTGGCGATCCCGACGACGTTTGAGAAAGCGCTGGATTTCTCCGGCGATTACGCCGCCGTCAAGAAGGACGGCAAGTGGGGCTACATCGACCGCAGCGGCGTGACGGTGATTCCCTTTGAGCTCGATTCCGTCGGCAGCTGCGCGATTGCGGACGCCGACACGGCCTTCGCGTTCGAGGACGGCATGGCCCCCGTGTGCAAGGACGGCAAATTCGGCGTCATCGACCCGGAGGGCGAAACCGTGATCCCCTTTGTGTTCGAGGCGATCCTGCCCGGCGAAAACGGCGTTTTCATCGCCAAACGCGACGGCGCTTGGGGCACGATCACCGTCAAGGAGGACGCGCGTCCGGCGACCTCGGCCGCCCCGACGCAGCCCGTCGAGGAAGTCACGGCAGCGCCCGGCAATCATGTGGTCAAGACCAACGGCAGCCCGCTGAATCTGCGCGCGGAAGCGAGCGCGGACGCCGCGATCCTCGGCAAGCTCCCCAACGGCACCGCCGTGAGCGTGATCCGCAGCGAAAACGGCTGGGCCTATGTGCGGTATGGGGACCTCAAGGGCTGGGTGAAGGCGGATTATCTCGCGGAAGCCCCGACGGAACCGGCGACCGAAGAACCGACGACGGAACTCACAACCGCAGCGGAACCGACGGACGAATAAGCACAAGTTCAAAGAAAACAATGCACGCCCTCTGCCGAACGGCAGCATTTCATAACCCAGTGTTGTCGAAAAGAGCGCCCTTCACGCCCACTTGCAGATTTTTCGGCTTGAGATACGTCAAGTATCCCTGCGCCGAAGAAATCCGCAATTGCACGCAAATTGCATCTCTTCTCGATGGTTCCCGGTTTTGCGGGAGCAGAAATTGTTCAGAAAAAGGAAAAGCCGCACATGGCATACTTGATGTATGTCAGTGCGGCTTTGACGCATTTATGGGCGATTTATGCCCCGCAAAACCAATACTGGATTATGAAAGGCTGCCGAATGACAGAGAGCGTGTTTTTTTGCGCTTCCGTTTATTCCGCCGCCGCCAGCAGCCGGACGATCGCGTCCGCGTTGGGGTATGCGGGGTCGCCGCTGCGCGCGCGGATCAGGTCGCACAGGGTGTCTCCGCCGCCGGTCGGCAGGATGATCGGATAAATGTCCGGGCTGACGCCCTTTTGCAGGAAGTAGTCCACGGCGTCCGGCAGATCGCAGTCCGCGGCGCAGGCCAGCGGCGCGATCACGCGGCGGGCCACACCGTAAAGCGCGGGATTCGCGCCCAGAAAGATCAGCTCGTCCAGCTTCTGCAGCGCGAAGCGCGGCAGTTTGCCGCCCCGGTATTGCTGCAGCAGCCCGCAGGCGAACAGGCCGAAGACGCTCGCGCCGTCGCGGCCGATCGCGTTCAGATCGTAGCCGTTTTTCGCCAGCTTGCACAGCAGCTCGAAATCCCCGCTGCGCGCGGCGGCAATCGCGTCGGCGTTGCGCGGCTCCGTGACGGCGTAGGCGCGAAACTGGTTGCCCAGCTCCAGCCGGTCCTCCGGGAAGGCCTGATAATACTGCTCGCATTCCGCGCGGGAGAAGGCGACGGCCTGCCTGAGCGGACGCTGCAGCAGCTCCTCCGGCGGGCGGCGCATGAGCGCGCGCAGGCTTTTCGGCTGCAGCTTCAGCGCGCCGTTGACGCTCAGGAAGCGCTCGCCCCCGCGCTTGGTGCAGGAGAGCGCCAGCTCCTCCTCCAGCGTGAAGCCTTCGGCGAGGATCTCCTCCATCAGCGCCCATTGCGCCGCTTCGATCTCCGCCGCGGGATAGCGCCAGAGCAGCTCGTAGGCGCCGGTCTGACGCTGCGGGCCGATGCTGACGGCCTCGAGCGCGGGGTAGCGCAGCAGCAGCCGGCCGGCCGCGGTGTCATAGAGCTTTTTGGCATAGCGCCAGAGCAGCGGTTCGAGCCGCAGCGTGGTGTGCCGCAGCTCCTGCTGCCCGCGCGCGCACGCAGGCTCGGTGCGTTCAGCGGTCAGCGCGCCGCCGGTCCGCAGCCCGAAATCGCGGAATTTGACCGGCAGCAGGGAATAAAAGCCCGGCTCCGCCGCCATGCGCAGCACTTCCTGCTGACTTGCATAGGCGTAGCAGCGGTTGGTCCAGACGGGCAGATGATTCTGTCTGTTTTCCATGGAAGCCCCTCCTTTTCCTCATGCGTCGGGATCCGCTTTGAAAACGTCCGCGACTTCGCTGATGGAGATATAGGCCTTGGGGTCGATGCTGTGCACGATGCTTTTCATCCGGGTCACCTGAAAGCGGTTGACGACGAAATAGATGATGGTTTTCGGCTGCTGAGAGTATCCGCCGCGCGCCTCCACCTGCGTGACGCCGCTTTCAAAGGCGTAGCTGAGCTCGAGCGCGATTTCCTCGGCCTTGGTCGTGACGATCATGGCGCATTTCGCGCGGTCGAAGCCCTCGACGATCGCGTCCACGGTCTTGAGCGCCGCGACGCACGTGACGATCGAGTAAAGCGGCAGGATCCAGCTGCGGATCACCGTGCCGCAGACGACGTACAGCAGCACGTTGTAGATCATCATGAAGCTGCCGACGGTCAGGCCCAGGCGCTTTGCGAAGATGACGGCGATGATCTCGATGCCGTCCACCGCGCCGCCGTACCGGATGGCAAGGCCGCTGCCCGCGCCGGAGATCACGCCGCCGAAGATCGCGCACAGCAGCAGATCCTTGCCCGCGAGCGGGGAGGCGATGCTCACGTCGATCGGCAGCACGTCCGTGATCAGCCAGGCAAACAGCGCGTAGACGCCGACGGTGTAGATCGAATAAATCGTGGAGGCCGGCCCCTGCTTTTTCAGGCCGTACAGGAACAGCGGCACATTCAGAACGATCAGGAAAAAGGAAAGATGCAGGAAGGACGGCGTGATCTGCCCGAGCAGCATCGAGGTGCCGGATATGCCGCTGTCATACAGATCCACCGGCGCGATAAAGACCGTCACGCCCACGGCGTAGATGATGCCCGCCAGCGTGAGCATCAGGAAATTCAGCGGGCGCAAAGCGCGCAGCACATCCTTGAAACCGGTTTTCATAAGCGGCGCCTCCTCCCGAAAAGAATCCGTCTGTGTTCTGCTTTCATTTTACAGGATTTATGCGGGAAATGCAAGGCATATTCCCGAAAATTCCGCTGCGGCAAACAGAAAAAAGGGCCCGCCGTGAGCCACGGCGGGCCCCCTCCGTCGCAGGGATCAGCGGAAGGCGATATAACAATAGGTCACGCCCAGACGGTTGAACTGCGGCGCGGTCTCTCCCGGCGGCGCCTGATCGACCTGCGCGACGCGAAAGCCCGTGGCGGTCAGCGTAATGCCCAGGCTGCACCCGCTCGCAAGGCCGACGCCCGTGGCGGCGGCGTCCGCGTCTTCAAACAGCGGCAGGCCGGCGGCGAACACAAAGACCGCCTTCGGCGCATAGCCGAGCGAAAAGCTGCGGCTGCTATCGCCCGTGCCGAAGTAGCTGCCGGTCTGAAACGGCTGCGACAGATAGGTCTGCTGCGCGCCGGTCAGATGGATGCTCTCGTCGTTGATGTGCGAAGCGCACAGCAGCGTCTTGCTGAAAAAGGAGGGCAGCACCAGCGAAGAACTCTCCGCCGGGCAGAGCGAGGCCCTGACCAGCATGAAGGCGTCGAGCACAAAGGCGTCCGTGTCGCGGTCGGCGGTGATGCCGTTGCAGCCGGATTCGACGATCTCCAGATCGGAATCGAAGCTCAGGCAGTCGATGATATCCGTGAAGGCGTCGTGGCAGGCGGAGCCGCCCGCGTCAAACGGCGCGTGGATCGAAAGCTTGATCCGGATCAGCACCTGCCGGCAGTATTCGTTTTCCACAAGCACGCCGTTCCCGTCTTCGGTGAAGGAATCCGTGATCTCCATGCTCCCGATGCCCACGGCCACCGTGGTGTGCCGCAGCGGGATGGCTTTTTTGATTGCCGGGTATTCCGTCAGGAAGCGGATGCCCG
This sequence comes from Clostridia bacterium, assembly GCA_017550895.1. Taxonomy (GTDB): domain Bacteria; phylum Bacillota; class Clostridia; order Oscillospirales; family Acutalibacteraceae; genus CAG-177. Next base: position 8,235 of record JAFZNN010000123.1, on the reverse strand, counting down.
CCAGCTCCTCGCGTTCGGAGAGCCAGTCCACAAGGCTTGCGGGCAACGCGCTGATTTCACTCATTCGGCATCCTCCGTTTCCACGATCACGCGGATGATCGCCCAGATATAAAAGACTTCCCTGCCGCAATAGACCCGTTCCGCGCGGTCGATGCGGTATTTTTCCGCGCCGGCAGTCAGATAGTCGCCGTCCTGCGCCGCGGTCAGATCGGGCAGCGGCGGGCCGAGATAGAGATAATGCCCCTGCGAATTGAAGCCGATCTCCGTGTTCACGCCGTCGAGATACATCTTGTTTTTGTAACGCAGCGGCGAAATGATGGCCGACGTTTCCGCGCGCACCGTGCCGTCGGCGGCGCAGAGCGCTGCCGGCCGGCCGTAAGAGGCGACCAGCGCAGTCAGATTCATACCGTCACCTGCCCGAAATAGAAAGCGTCGTCCCGCAGCAGCGGCATTGCCCGCGCTCTTGCGCGTTCGAGCTCCTGCGCGGCGGCGTCGAGCACGTCCTGCGTGCGCAGATTGACCGTGACGTCGCCGGCCTTGAAGACGCTCACGCCCTGCCCGCTTTCCAGCGCGCGCAGACACAGGCGGTGATAGACCGCGGCCGCCGCGGCGTCCAGCAGGCGGATATCGCCGGCGTCCGCTCCCGCGCGCAGCAGTGCGTCCAGCTCGGCGGCTGCCGCCGCGCAAAGCGGCAGCAGCGCCTCATCGCTCTCCTCCCGCACATGGCAGGTGCGGAAAAGGGAGAGCACGCTCCAGGGATCGATCATTCCGATCCCTCCTCTCAGACCGTCAGCACCTTTGCCGCGCCGTCAAAGAGCTTGGAGAAGCCGGCCGTGCAGCTGATGACCGCGCGTTCGAGCTGGCGGTCGATCAGCTTGTCGTATTCCGTGGTCACGTCGCCGGCCTTGACCATTTCGAGCGCGGCGGTGTGGTCGAGCGCGAGCAGCTTGCCGTCGGCCACGGCGTTGGATTTGAGCAGCGTCGCGCCCAGAGGCGAGATCGCCTTGCCCGTGCCGTGGAAGGTCAGGCCCGCCGTGCCGTCGCGGAATTCCTCCATGTTGAGCAGGGCGCCCATCACGGTCGCGCCGCAAAGGAGCGTATTCATCTCATAGGGATCGAAGCTGTTCCACAGGTCGATCAGATCCTCATACGTCAGCATGCCCGGCGTGCCGCAGCTGGCCGTCGGCGCGGCGTTGCTGTTGCCGTCGCCGTTGATGAGCACGTCGACCGCGTCCTTGAGCTGGGTGCGCGCGATGTAGGCGCCGATCTGGCGCAGCGTGACCGTGAAGAGATCCAGACGCTGGTATTTGATCGCTTCGTAGGAAGCCACCAGCGTGCGCCCGCGCTTGCGCAGACGCACCAGATTCTCCTTCGTGCGCACGTTCGTCTCGGGAATGAACGCGCCCTCGCCGACGACCTTCAGCTCCTTTTCATCCTCCGAAGGGATCGAGGCGACGGAGCGGTAATCCATGCCGTCGATGCTTGTCACGCAGGCGACGATCTTGGGCAGCAGGTCCGCCTGCTCGAAGCCCTGGCGCACCGCGCGCGAGACGTATTCGGGAAAGAGCACGGCGCTGTCGGAGGTGGAAAAGAATTTATCGACGATGTCGCTGCCCGGCCCGCTCACGCGGATGCCGAAGCGCTTGAGCTGGCGCTGATAGGCGTCGAGGCCCTCGAGCGCGGTGCCCTTGTAGTTTTCGCTCGGGTCCAGACGCTCGAGCGCGCCGGTGAAGCTGCCGCCGGCATACATGCCTTTTTCCAGCTTGAGATTGTCAAAATCAGCCATGTGCAGTCTCCTTTCTGTTACATCAGGAATGTGACGGTCGCGGCGGTGGTGTTCACGTCGAGCACGAGGTATTCGCGCCCGGCCGTGCCGGTTTTGACGCCGTTGGTGTCGGCCACGAGCTTGGTGAAGCCGACGGTCGGCGCCGTGCCGGAATATTTGGCCGTGACTGCGCCGCGCAGACGCACGGCGGCGTAGGCGTTGTCGCTCTCGAGCGCGAAACCGATGAACACATCGCCCGCGCTGCAGGGGGTGACGGTGGCGGCGCTTGCCAGCTTGACCGGCTTGCCCGCCGTGACTTCGCCGCTGACCTTGAAGGTGACGGCGTTTTCCTGAAAGCCCTGAAATGCAACGGACATAAGAAATCCTCCTTGTTAAATCAGATAGGCGTTGTTTTCGTTTTCGTCTGCGGCGGGATCGACCTGCAGCTGACGCAGCAGCGGCAGCGCCTGATCCGCCTGCGCGCGCAAGGCGTCCCGCAGCGCCTTGAGCACGTCGGCCGGCGCGTCGGCGCAAAGGCTGCGCAGCACCTTGCCCTCGAGCGTCGGCACGCAGCGGGCGGCATGCTGCAGCACGTCGCCGAGCAGCTCCGCGCGGTAGGCCGCGGCGAGCGCCTGCGTTTCCGGATCGGCGGGCATGGCCGTGCCGGGCGTGAAGGATTTGATCACGCCGGCATTGCGCTGCGCGGGCACGGCGACAAAGGACCATTCATAGGCGTCGGTCGGCTGATCGAGCAGATAGTGGCAGCGCTTGCCGCCGTAGACGCGGCCCTTCTGATGCTCGCAGCCCTCGGCCTTGATATCCTTGCCGCACACGGAGCAGCGGATGCTCTGCACGCAGCAGCCCACGCTGGTCTCCTTCTTGATGCCGGCTTCGATCTCGGCGATCAGATCCCTGTTTTTCTCCGTGCGCACCATATAAGCTTTCGCGCGCAGGCAGGTGTAAGGCTCGCCGTCCGCCGTTGTGCGGCCGGGATCGGTCGCGACCGCCGTTTCATAGATGCGGGCGGTCTGATCCTTGCCGCTGGCGCTGTGGTCGAAAATGCCGGTTTTGCCGATGAACAGCTCGGCCAGCTTCTGCAGCGCCTCCACCGTGAAGCGTTCGCAGTCGCGGTCGATCTCATTGTCGCACAGGATCAGTGAAAAGGTGTAAAGCGCCTGCGGATCGAGCGGCTTGCGCGTGAACTGCGCGATGCGTTCCAGCTCGTCGGCAGGCAGGGTCGGAGTGTTGGCTTGCGTATCAATCGTCTCCTTTCGTCATGGCGGCGGCCTGCGCGCGGTAGAGCTGCGCGCGGCTCTGCTCCACCTCGTCCTGCAGGGTGATGTCGTCCCAGAGGATTTCCGGCGCGCAGGTGCAGCCCAGATGCCGCAGATAGACGCGGCAGATGCGGTCGATCACCGGTGTGAGAATGCGGCGGTAGGCCTCGAGCTCGCTGGTCAGCGCGTCCGCCTGCTGGGCGCTCATACGCTCCGTGCTGGACCAGGAAAGCCCGAGCATGAAGGGCGGCAGACCGGTTTTGGCCACGATCTGCTCGAGCATCTGCCGCACGGGCACTTCACTGTCCAGGATCTGATTGTCCGCGCCGATGACCTTGATCTGCACGTCGCCCACGGCCACGAAGTCCTTGACGGCGCCGCCGCTCTGCATGGCCTCGCCCCATTCCTTCGCCACCTGCAGGGCGCGATCCTTGGCATAGGCCCGGTCGATCGCGTCGTTGCGCGGGTTGTAGGTGACGGCGAAGCGCAGATTGCCCACGCGCTCCCAGTTCGCGCCGATGCTCTCAAAGATTTTCAGCAGGATGCCGCTGACAAAGGGCAGCCCCTTGAGCAGCGAATTGCCGGTCAGCGCGCCGGGATCGGGATCGAGCACGCTCAGCAGGCAGAGATCCTGCCGCGGGACTTTGCGCAGGCCGTCCGGCCGCCGCACGAACAGATCGACGTCAAAGCCGTTGGCCGCGCGGCGCAGCTCGATATTCTGCAGCGGCGCGTTGAAGAGCGCGCGGGGCGTGCCGGCCGTGTCGGTCACGATTTCACCCAGCGCCGTGCCGCAGGTGAGCAGCTGCTCGAAATAGGTGGCGAGGAAGGCGGAAACGCCCTGCCGGTTGCCGCCGACCGGCACCTGCGCGAGAAACGTGCGCAGGGCTTCTGCCGCCGCCGGGTCCGCGCAGTCCACGGTGAAGCCGCCGGTCAGGCGCACGAGCTTGAAAATCGCCGCGTCGATCACGGGCACGGCCTCGCGCAGCGCGTAATAGAGCCGCAGCTGCGGCGCGCCCAGGGGAACGTAGCCGTCGAGCATGCCGAAGGGATGCCCCGCGGCCGGACGGGTCACGGGTGCGGAGATGCGAGATGCGGTTCGGTTTTTGAAGATTCCCATGAACCTCTCCTTTCTGCGGCGAGGGCGAAGAAGCTGTCCTGCGCTTCTTCCGCGAGCACGGTTGCAACGAAATAGCGGATGTCGTCCATCGCGTGATCGTTTTCCTTGCGCACGGCGTCCCTGGCCGCGTTTTCCTCCCAGCGATACAATCCGAATTCCCGGATCGTATCCCTGCAGGCGGGCGAGAAGAGGAGGGTGCCCGCCTTGAGCCGGTCGGAGACCTGGCGGATGCCGTCGCTCACATCGTTGCGCGCGGGCAGCACGCGGAAGCGGCCGGCCCGGCGGATGCATTCGATGAAGCTGGCGGCGGAGGGATCGACCACCACGGCCTCGATCGGCAGATCGCCCGCAAGCGCGCACAGCGCGGCGTAATGCTCGCTGTCCGTGCGCTGCTCCCCGGTTTTGCGGGAATCGTAGTAATATTCCCGGATGCGGTACCACTTGCCGCCGCTCTTCCCCCAGAGCCCGCAGGAGCAGGGGTTGACCGTACCGTAGTCGCAGGAGAGATAGTAGCGCTCCATGCGCGCAGGCGGGTCGGCGACGTGCGCCGCGACCGAAAACATCGGATAGACGCTGCCCTGCGCCGCCACCCATCTGCCCAGCACAAAGCGCTCATAGAAAGCGCCGGAGTACAGTTTTTCATAGCGGCGGAGGATGGCGGGGGTCAGCGAGGGATTGTCCCGCATGGTGAAGTGCAGATACAGGCAGTTCTTGCTTTCGCGCTGCTTGATCCATTCCTCGTGGAACCAGTGCATCGGATGCTCCGGGTTGCAGTTGAACCAGAGCTTCGAGCCCTCCACGGAGCAGCGGGCGAGCGCCTGCTCCACAAAGGAGCGCGGCATGAGCGTCACCTCGTCGAGCAGCACGCCGGCCAGGGTCATGCCCTGAATCAGCGCGGCGGAGCCCTCATCCTTGCCGCCGAAGAAATAAAAACGGTTGCTGCGCCCGCCGAAGGAGACGTCCAGCAGGTTTCTGGAAACCTTCTCCTCACAGGCAAAGCCCAGCTCCCGCAGCAGCGGCAGCAGCGGCGTGACCAGGTTGCGGCGCAGGGAGGCGATGGTCTTGCCGCACAGCGCGAACGCGCTTCCGTCGAAGCGGGAAAAGGCCCAGGCGACAAAGGAAACGGACATGCACAGCGTCTTGCCCGAGCGCACGGCGCCGTCGCAGATGACGGCGTCCCGCGTGTGAAACGGGCTTTCGGGCAGCCACCAGCAGAGCACCTGCATCTGCTTTGCGGAGAAGGGGGCGAAGGCGGGCTTTTTTGCTTGGGGCGTCACACGTCCTCCTCCTCTTCCGAGAGCAGCCTGGCGCCGGCGGAAAGCGCCTGCAGGAAGCTGCCGCCCTCCTGCGCCTGCGCGCCGGCACAGCGGCTGAGCGCTTCCAGCGCCTTGAGCCGGTCAAAGAATTTGATCTCCATGCCGCCGCCCTTCGGCCGTTTGAGATCCGAAACGATGAAAAGATCCAGCTTCTCCACTTCGTCCGCGGTCAGCTCCTCCCCGCGCAGCAGAAGCCGGACCGCGTCGGCGGCGGAGCCGAAGGCCAGCGCGCGCAGACCGCGTTCGATTGCAGCCGGCAGCGCCTCGGCGGCAGGCTCTGCCAGCGCGGCGGTGATCTGCGGGCGGCGCAGCAGCTTTGCCCCGCTGCGGCGCGGATTGCGGTAGCCTGCGGCGGCCGCTGCGGCGCGGGCGTCGCCGCTCTGCGCGTAATAGGCGCAGAACAGGGCCTCTTTTTCGGTCAGCTGCGGTTGCATGCAATCATCCTTTCCGGGCGCGCAGTCGTCGTTTTGTGCGGGCCGCTCTCAACCATAGCAAAAACGCCGCGATTTCGTAGCATGAAAATGCTAACAGCGCGGGAAATTCATTTTTTTGACGTTTTTTTCAACCTTTTCGGCGGCTGCTGCATCTAATAGGTGAAGACGGTTGTTTCCGAAGTCCGAAAAGAGAAAATCCCCGCAAACCTATACGGAAAGCGGCGCGCTCGTCGATTCGTTTTTCAGATGGAAACAGGCCGATCAAAAAAAGGAGGTTTTCCAATGGCAACACTTGAAGAACTCGAAAAAAAGGAGAAAAAAAGAAAGAAGCTGAAAACCATCGTGATCGGAGCGCTGACTGCAGGGCTGTGCCTTGCGATCTTCATTCCAAGTATTTATTTCAGCCCGACACGGATCGCCAAACAATACCATGCAGCGTTTGCGACCCTTGAACAGCGAACCACAGAGGACGGAACCGTGTTCTATCCGATCTATGAAGAGCATTACAAGCGGTTTTTAAAATTGGGGCTGCTTTGGAGCGATTACTATGCGATGCGTCTGACGCCGGGTGTCCTGAAGAAATATATAAAAATGTATTCGGCGGAGGCGCTGATCGAATCGCTTTATAAGCTGACCGCAACTTACTATGATTACAATGATGATTGGGGAAAAGACACCGATTATTCCTATGCCCTGAGCGGAGATCCGGATCGAATCAGCGGGGATACGATCGGCAGAATCTGCGCGAACATGCTAGCGACCGGCCTTGTTCCGATCAGCGATTTTCAGGCCCTTGCAAACAGTGAAGGGTATTACGGCGGAACACAGGCGGAGGACAGCGGCAAAACGTATTATGGAGATTGGGCGGTCGAAGCGGAGACGGTGGTCGATTCGACCGGAAGAACCAAAGGCTATTATGAAAAGCAAAAGACGAAAAGCGGCATCGTTCTGGATGACCCCAATCAGGGCGGCACATGGCACGACGGGAGCTACTACGTGATAGATCACACGGAGTATTCTTTGTTTTACAAAGGAAAGCTCGTTTCAAAAACGCAGTATCATTACAGCACAAGCGGAGAAGACGACTTGCACTGGTATTTGTTTGATTCGGAGAAGGCGAGTTATTTGATTATCCTGGACAAGGATCGTGTGGCGGATATTCTGCCTGCAAAATAACCGCGCACGCTTCCTATAAAACAAGCAAAAAGGAGAGACATTTTATGGCATTGATAATATGCCCCGATTGCGGAAAAACGGTTTCAGACAGAGCGGCGGCCTGCCCGGAGTGCGGCTGCCCGATCGGCGCGCTGCACGGCGGCGTGCTGCGAGTGGAGTGCCGTTTTTTCGGATTTTTCGGCAGCTGCAGGATCACGGTGCAGTTCTGCGGCCAGACAAGGACCGTCAAAGACGGCTACTATGATGATTTTTCCGTCCCGGCAGACGGCAAAGAACACACGGCAACGATCCACTGCGCCAGAGGGCTGGATGTTGCGGATATCAACATCAAAATCCGATCCGGAGAGAGCAAAAAAGTCACCGTGTTTTACGATGACTCAAAGTTCCTGAACCACTGGAAATACAAGGAGGAGATGTTTATCACAAAATAATCCGGCCGAAGCAGGCACCGATTCCATGCAGGAAGGAGGCGAAGACACGGATGCTGATCGTATTCGCCATATATTTCGTCTTTTATCTGATCGCGATGTCCGCAAAGAAAAAAGTCGAAGGCGCGACCGGCAGCAAGTTCCTCGGCGTGCTCACAGTGATCGGAGTGATTTTGCTCATCGCCGCGCTCAGCGAGTGCGGGAACTGACGCTGCATTAATAAAGAAAGGAGGGATGTCTGTGAAGAAAGTCCGGCTCGCTGCGGCACTGATTCCGGTGCAGGTCGGCGGGCTTGTTCCCCGCGCTTCCGGCGACAGCTCCGACGGCTGTGATGATGTGATGCCGGGCTCTGATCGGGACGATCATTCTTGTTACAATTCAAGCAACCATTCCGTGGAATGGACGCCATGGAAACAAAAAAATAACGGAGGTACTTTATCATGAAAACCAAAACCATTGCCCTGCTCAGCGCTTCGGCGCTGCTGCTCGGCGGACTGACGGCCGTCTTTACCGGCTGCGCATCCACCTCGTCCGAACCGACCACGACGGCAACGCAAGCAACGACCAAGAGCTCCTACGGCAGCTACGGCGGCTACAGCGGCGGCAGCTACAACAGCGGCAGCAAGACCACGGAGAAGGCGACCTACAAGCAGGATGATCCGTATTATCGCGCGAATGACTACGACAACGACGGCAGCCTGAGCCTGGACGAATTCCAGGGCGCG